>NZ_MJUY01000047.1:0-240266 GCF_002237635.1 Acetobacterium sp. MES1 | reverse complement strand
TCAAAAGTAAGGAAAGGTGATTTAATTAAAGAACTTGTTCCCGACGAGGAGGCAAAATGGGATAATAATAAAAATCTAAAACACTGGTTAAAAAGCTTTAATCAACAACGGTGATTATGTAAAGAAATATCACCTGCGTTTCCGTTATGCATGGGAATGAATAGCCCTTTCTTTACATAACGGAATACTTAACATAACCCTTGCTTTTGGGATCATAAGGCCTGGTGTTGACCAGCGCAATGCCCAGGGTGGCACAGGAAGTATTCAATTGATGAGAACGGAAAATCTTGCCATTATCCGCATAAAGCATGGTGGGCTTACCACAGGTAAGTAAAGCAGATTTAAGGACATGAAGGAGATCTTCATTCTTTTCAGCCAGCATGAACTGAGCCCCGGTAATCCGCCGGGAAGCATCATCGATAAAAGCGATCAGATAGGTTTTGCGCTTTTTACCATTAAGAGTCAGATAGGGGCCGTGGGAAACATCGGTCTGCCACAGGGTGTTGATATCAACATGGGCGAAACGGCGGCGATCCGACGTATCCGCCACTGATGGCTTTAACATCTGATGTTTTTTCAGCAGTCGATACACCGTCGAATAGGAACAGTCGGAGCTGGTGAAGTGGCCTTCATGAATGAGCCACTCATGGAACAACTTCACCGATAAATGGATGTTTTCCGTTCGCAGCGTAAGGAGCAGTTTGGCCGATTCTGCCGGTAGCGCCCGGGATGAACCTTTGTCCGTCCGAACCTTGGGCTTGAGCGCATCAAAACCATGGCGCCGGTACAGCCGATGCCATTCCAGCAGGGTTTTGCGGTTGTAGGTGCGGATGCCATAATGGGGGACATCATGGGTTTTTGCACTGATCTCATCCAGATAAGTCGTGTGCGATGTGACGGTATCCGTCAGTAACGGCGCAATCAGTCCATAGCGAAATAAAGCAATCAATTCTTTGTCTTTTTCAGTCATTGTAAAAAACCTCCGATTTTAAAGTGTTGAGGTTTTAAGGATCCGTAAAACCAGGTAATCAGAGCATAACGGATCAATCGATAAAAGGCAAAGCAAAAGCTCTGTGGGATAAACATTTCTTCAAAAAAACGCGAAAGGATGGTACAATTAAAGTGCCATAAATCCTTTCTTAAAATGATCGTAATATCTTTTGGCGAAGATGTGGGGCTTACCCACCGAGTAGACCATTTCAAGAAGCTTTATGGCTTTTTCATGCCAAAAATCAGGAAAGACGATTAAAGGATCTTCGCAGATGCGAAAATACTCAATCAGCCGGTTCATGCAAAGCAGAAAACGCCGGGAGATAAAGTGCCGATGCTGATGCGCTAAAGTATTGGGTGAAGGAATCATGTTAAAGAAGGCCCAAAGCAGTTCCAGTAGAAATGGAAGGGCCAGCTGAAACCCGGAGTGGCAGAAAGAAGGCAGGATACTCACGGTCTTACCGCAATGAATACAGTAATGGCGTTGTACCGGAATGGAGAAGACATCCTCATGCCAGATTACATGTCGGTGATAGATACCATGAAGATGGAGCCGCCTGCGGGTGAAACAATGAGGGCAGCTGTCAATGCGGACTCTTTCCGTGGTGTGGAATTCGTTGATGTAATCCAGTGGGTGTTCAGAAAAGTGTTCCAGGTGAACCATGGTTGATGCTTCCTTAAAGTGCATAATGATTAATCATTATATCATAGTTGAAAAGCTCGGCTTAGCCGGAATAATTTGATTAAATCCGGACTGTTTTGACACTTATAATTTGACAATTAACAACATAGCTTTGCCACCAGTCTGGTTAGAAACAATGCTCCACTACCAGCGGTTCAGAAACTCATGGGTCACAGTGATCTTAGGGTGACCAGTCGTTACATCCATCAGAATATGGATCAGTTGCAGCAGGCGGTCAATCTCATTTAGAGATTGGCTCCCTGTGATTCTCATTATCGAAAGGAAGAAAAAATGAATCCCATGACAAATGAAATAACAAATGAATCTGCTAATGTGACAACTCCAACCACTATTCATTCAGCTAAAGACTCTGCCAAAGAACCCAAAGAAACGAAAGAAAGCAAAGAACAGATTGAACCCATCTATGATCGACGCGTCAATGCCACCCTGGCCGGTCTGATGGAAGGTAAGACCCGAGAATCCTTGGCCGAAGGATTTAAACTGACCAATTGGCGATCCCTGGATACCTACATGAGACGAAAGGGCTTCACCTGGGATAGTGTCAATCAGACCTATGTGCCAGCCACTACCCGAGTTGACACGATTCTGGAAGAATTAAGTAGCAATACCCCCATTAAAGCCGAAATGATCATCAAACGCTTTGAAGAAATGGGTGATGACAGTGATCCCAGAGCCATTGCCACTGAATTTGGTTTCCGTGATCATCATGAGTTGGGTGAGTATATGGAAAGTAAGCACCTCTTCTGGAATTCTGAAACGAATAACTACGCCGAGATGTTTGGGGATGCCACCAATGATCCCTTGGCAGAAATGGGCGATCTGGACAACAAAACTCTTCCACCAGTTGGAAAGAATCAAACGAAATCAGCCATGGTCACTGAGGGTGGATTAGCCGAACTGGAAGCCTATCTGCCACTCCTTGAGATGCTACTTCAGAACAGAGACCGATTGATCACACTACTGATGCCCCAATCTGATGGGACTGTTCCCAGGTATGCCGTTCCCGGAAACTGCAGCACGCAGAGTGTCTACATGTCCATACTAATGGGGCGATTGATGAAGGAATTCTGTGAAAGTAGAAATCTCAAACAACGGGATGTGGTTGAAGGTGCTCTAATTGAATACTTCAAACGCTACGGTTATCAGCGGGAGGTGGATAAGTTGCTTCAGAAGAAATAGCTAAACCAATCATCAGGAAATGGATCAGAAGAAATGGTTGGGACGAAGTCAATGGGGGTGATCCTGGAAGTATCTCAAGTCATTCCCCTAAACTTCTTCCCTATTTGCCGACGATGGCGTCACACCTGACTATCCAAAGAAAAACGGTCAGCACCGACGGGAGTGACGGCAATTAGAAAAGAAAAAAGATGGGATCTATTGCTCTTGCTAAAAGTAAGTAATGGTGTTAGAATGAAAGTAGGAAAAGTAGGGACTAAGGAGGTAAGTTTAATGGATCTTGCAAAAGTAATGTCAAAAGGCCAAGTGACCATTCCTATCAATATTCGGAAAAAATTGAATCTGAAGGAAGGTGACAAAGTGGTCTTCATCGAGAAAGATGGCTACATGGTAATTGCCAACTCGGCGATGCTTGCTCTCGAACAGGTGCAAAATGCCTTTGAGGGTGAAGCGGAACGATTGGACTTGAAATCTGAAGAAGATGTTGTGAATCTGGTGAAGGAAGTACGGAAAGAACGGTTTGAGGAAAAGAAGGAAAAGAAGCAATGAGAATCATGCTGGACACCAATGTTTTGATTTCTTCCATTATTTTCAAAAGTAAGATCATGAATGAGCTGATTGCAGCGATTCTCAAAGATCATCGACTTGTTCTGTCATCTTTTGTGATTGAAGAACTAAAATCCGTTGTTCAAAGAAAATTTGAAGGAAGAGCCGCTGAGTTGGATCACTTTCTGACCGTTCTGCCCTTCGAATATGTCTACACGCCTGACGAAATGGATGAAGATCTCTTTGAAATTCGGGATGAAATGGACTATCCGGTACTCTATTCAGCCATTGTCGAAGATGTGGATATTCTCATCACCGGGGACAAAGACTTTTCAGACATTGACATTGAGAAACCGGAAATATTGACACCTAATGAATTTTTTGAGAAATATGTTCGAATGAATGTGCACTGACTGAAGAATGGTCCCCAAGAAATATGTTCTCTAATTGCCGTCACTCCCGCCCATGCCGACAATCATTTTGCCGGGATTGACACGACTGTCGGGATTTTTGGAAGAAAAAGGCTGGGGGTGATGGTATCTGAACATCATCTCCAGAATTTTCAGCATCCTCATTCCCACGTCTGAAACCATTGGAAACACTCAACATTTAGAAAAGCAAATGGAATTCTCACCTATTGGAATTCTATTTATTGATTTTCTATTTTTTTTATGTTTACAGGAAACTACCCCCTATTTATTTTCTTTAGAACATCTATTGTGCGAGTTTAAAAATGCCCGAAAGTATTGGAATCAGTGGGTTTCGAGAAAAAGAAAAAGGACAAAAACGATCTCCCTTTGCAGCAATTAACGCTGCGATTGCAGCTTTAGAACTGAAACCAACTGAATTATTAGTTGATAGCGTAACAGCAAAAAATTTAAAACAGATCGAAATTAAATTTAACAAAGCTGTTGATTCAACAACTGCTGGTGATGTAGCAAACTATGAAGTATATGACAACGGGTCAACTACAAAAGTAGCGGGTGTGTATTTAACAGAATTAAGTTCTGACAGCAAAACTGTTTTATTAACACTTGTAAATGATGCAACTACAAAATTAACTAATCTAAGCACAGCAAAAGTAGTTGTAAAAAAAGCTGTTAAAGATGCTGATGGTGTTGCTCTTGCAGCTGATTATACAAACGATGCAGTAGCTGTCTCAGACGTTACACGACCTACAATTGCTGGCGTAACACAAACTGGACCAAACAAAATTAAAGTTGCATTTAGTGAGCCAGTAATTGACGCTTCTACAGGGAATCTTACTGTTGATGCAGGTGACATGGGGACGTTTCAATTGTCACATAAAATAAAAATGTCGGTTTTGTTGTGCACATTGTTAGTTGAAAAAGTCTGAGCGATCTGACTGAAAAATTTTGTAGTAGTTGCAGTGGCTTTGTGCTTTTGTCTGTTTCCAATGAATTGAGCTAGTTTAAGATCATCTAAACTCACTTAAGAATCTGAATTCTCCGACCAGTCTACAAACCCACAAATATTTTCTCCCCAAATTGCCGACAGTGCTGACAGTCGTGACAGGAGCGTTCCGGACTTCAGTGCCAGTCGATCTGATGTCAGAGCCAATCAATCCGGACGATGGAGCCACTGGTTTCGGTGTCAGAATTGAAATGTCAGTTGTCACCATTGTCGGGACTGTCGGGAAAAACGGATTAAAAGTAAGTGGTAATCAAAAGTTCTTGTTGAAATGAAAAAATAGTTGCTTGTACGTACAATACGTGTTACTATAATTGTGTAAGGAGGTTGGAATGAAAGACAAAGACTTACTCAAATTACTTGAGAAAAATGGATGGGTCGAAGAACGAATCAAAGGGAGCCATCATGTCATGAAAAAAGATGGTAAAACTGAGATCATCCCTGTTCATTGAAAAGACGTCCCAACTGGCTTACTAAAAACAATTCTCAAAAGGACAGGGCTGAAATAGCCTTGTCCCCAATACCAAGGAGGTAATTAAAATGTTAAGTGCATACCCAGCGATTTTTTACAAAGAAGATGGTACCTATTGGGTAGAGTTTCCAGACCTTCCTGGTTGCCAGACTGTTGGCGAAAGTATTGGCGAAGTGATGGAAGAAGCCCAGGAAGCTTTAGGGTTGTATCTGGCATCATTAATCGAAGATGAAGAAGAGATTAATCCGGCTTCTGATATTAAAAGTATCGTTGCTGAAGATGATTCATTCACAAGTCTCGTCGCCTGTGATCTGACTCAATATGTAAGATCTGCTAAAGCTGTGAAAAAGACCTTAACCATCCCCGATTGGCTCAATAACATGGCTGAAAAGAACAGCATTAATTTTTCTCAAACACTACAAAAAGCACTTATGGAAAAACTGCACATTGCATAGATGTTCAAGCTATTTAAAATGACTTTTTAAGCTATTTCTTACAGATTCCCCCAAAAATTGTCCGGATTTCCCCACAATCATCGGTCACTGAATCAAACCCCTATCTTTGGTGACATGGGGACGTTTCTATTGTCACATTAATAAAAATGTGATAGAATGTAGTGGAGAAGAATAAGAAGTGAGGTAAAAAATGGCGAGGCAGGCAAGAATAAAAAGTATGACAGGTATTTATCATGTGATGTTAAAGGGGATAGACAGCCGCAACATATTTATGGATGACGAGGACAAAATGTACTTTATGGAAAACCTGAAACGAGCAAAGGAAAGGGGAGAATTTAAACTTTATGCTTATTGTTTGATGGATAATCATGTCCACTTGCTCCTAAAGGAAGGCGAAGAGGTAGGCGTAAGCATTAAACGTATAACAGTTGGCTACGTAAGATTTCATAACCAAAAGTATGGAAGAGAGGGCCATTTATTTCAAAACCGATATAGTAGTGAAGCAGTGGAAGATGAACGTTATTTATTGACAGTTCTGCGTTATATTCATAATAATCCATTAAAGGCACATATGGTAACATCACAGTCTGAGTATAAATGGAGTAGCTATCAAAACTATCTTAACGCATATCATGGGATAACAGAATATGTTGATGCTGATTTAATGCAAAGCTATTTTAAACACGTTTCTGATTTCGAAAAGTTCTCGTGTGAGGTTAATCAGGATGATTGTCTTGATGCGAGTACTTTTGTAAAATATACTGACGACGGGATCAAGGCGATGGTTAAAGAGAATCAGCGATATTCCAGAATAATGAGCTTAAACAAGACAGAAAGAAATGAATGTATCCGGATAATATACAAGGAAACGGGTTGCAGCATTCGGCAATTGAGTAGGGTGCTGGGAATCGGAAAACGAATAATTGAAAACGCGATAAAAGAACAATAAGTGAGAATTTTATGGGTTCGCTAAAAATAAAATGAGGTGAGATTATGGAAGTCAAGGAGTATATTGAAACAATAGCAGATTGGCAGAACTGGAAAAAATTTTTAATGGGTCATTCAAAAGAAGAACTTGCTGAATTAATAATCAACAGAATGTCAAGAGATTCAAGCTATTGTAGAGAAACATATCACAAGTTAGTGAAACGATCATTATCAGTCAAAGAGACGATTCGCATTCTTCGGGTCTCGGGTCGTTTTTTTTAATTTTTTGAAGTGGTTGGAAAATCTGGAGAAATCTGTCAGGAAAAGTTTTCGCTGGCGGTTCCGGTTTGCAGCTTTTGTCTGTTTCCAATCAGTTGCGCCGGTTTCTGCCCAGCCAAACTCACTGAAGAATTAGAATTCTCCAACCAGTCTATTTTTTTCTCCAAATTGCCGTCAGTGCCGACAGTTGTGTCAGGCGAATTTAAGTTGTGATCGTTCCGGAATGCAGTGCCACCCGATCTGACGACAGAGCCACCAAATCCGGACAGGAGTGCCAGTCGATCCGATGTCAGAGCCACCCAATTCGGACATGGTACCAATAGTTTCGGTGTCAGATTCCAATGATAGTTGTCACCATTGTCGGGACTGTCGGGAAAAAAGGATCAAACTAATGTGGCCATAACTGATTTTTCAGAAAATCGTTCCGGATTTCCCCACAATCATCGGTTTCCTGAATAAAACCAACACTTCAAATACATATTATTACTTTGATGGTTGTGTCGAAAAATAGAAATAACCAAAATATGTTGCAATTTTATAACTTAAAAGTTATAATTAAGTCATGATTGAAAGGTAATAAACGTGTATGTACAAAATAGAATTTTATTGTGACAAAAATGGTAAAGAGCCAGTGTTGCAGTATTTAGAAGAATTAGCAAGCAAAAATGACAAGGATAGCCGGATTAAACTGAATAAAATCAGAGACTACATGAAGATACTAAAAGAACATGGAACAAGAGCTGGTGAGCCTTATGTCAAACACATAGAGGGTGAAATTTGGGAATTAAGACCATTAAGGGATCGCATTTTATTTATTGGTTGGGATGGAAATTGCTTTATTCTCCTACATTATTTCATGAAGAAGACACAGAAAACACCTAAACGAGAAATTGAACAAGCGAAACGGAATATGAAAGATTTTGTTGAAAGGAGTATTGAAAATGAGTAAAACAAAAGAAAGTCCCATTGGATCAAGCTGGGATGAATTTGAGAAAAGAACATTCACCCCGGAAGAAATAATGGAATCTGATTTGAGAGTAGCATTAATAAGCGAATTAATTCGCGCCAGAAATGATCAGGGAATCACTCAAAAGCAGTTGGAAGAAGCCAGTGGTGTTAAGCAACCCGTCATTGCCCGAATGGAAAAAGGCACAACTGATCCCCAATTAATGACCATTTTAAAAATACTAAGACCACTTGGCAAAACTCTGGCCATTGTGCCAATTGAAGAAAAACACCCTCGAAACATTCATTTGAGAACATTTAAAAAAGGCAGCACATTCAGGCAAAAACCCATGAGATAAGTAGATTTAGTGAGATTCTGAATCAACCCAACACTTCAAATAAATATTATAATCATGAGAGATCATTGGCTTAAGCAGTCAATGGTCTTATTTTATTTTTTTGGAGGATATCAGCATGGCAACATTTGAAGAAAAAATCATTGAGGAATTAAAAATGGCACTGGAATATCAGGAACCAACCGAAGACTATGCGCAATGGCTGATGGGTATTAGTCTGCCCAGTGTGATTGAGCGGAAAAATGATCAGCTGGTAATCACTGCAAGAGTTGTAGTCAAAACCAGTGATTCCGACTATGTGGATGGAATGGACGTTTCCTTTTCCCTGGAACCGATCATTGATTCTAACTACTATCAGAACAGCCCCGACTACCATGGTGGCAGTATTGAAGACAGTCAACCCTGGCTTAAAAAACATGGCAAAGTGATTCTGGAACAGATGGACAATCCCTTTGTAGCTGCAGTAGGAGATTTAGAAGCAGTGTTTGTGGATGAATTAAAGCAGCTATAAAATAATTCTGATGAAAGTGGGTGTTCCAAATAACCATGACCATTGAAAAAATTGAATTCCCCAGACGAGAAACCAAACAAAACAAGACTAAGAAAAGTCTGACAATTGATTCAGAGGATGAACCGGTGGTGTCTGTCGAAGAAATTAATCCAGGTATTGCGCCATTAGAAGCTGAAAAGTCATTGGTACCAGAGCAACCATTGGAACCAGACAAGTCATTAGCATCAACAATCACTAAAAACAACGATGTCCCAAACGATCACTTAAAAACAACCGATGAAAAACCAACAGCAGCACCAATTGTCATCGACGAAACCATTTCTTCAATTCAAACCGCTTTTGAGAACCACCTGATCGAAGACGGCAAGGGATCTGCTGACGATGAGTCTTAAAGTGGTCGGTAAGGGTGGTAAATATCGGGAAGTCCCATTAAAACCGGAAGTGGCTGAAATCATTAAAACCTACATGGAAAGTGATCGCAAGGACAGTCCCTATGCCAAAAGTAGCTATCTGTTAATCACCCAGCGATCCGGCAAGATGGATACCGATACCGTTAATAAGGTCATGAAGAAATTGGGAAAGAGCTTAAACATGACCATTTTTCCCCATAAGTTCAGGCATACATTTTGCACCCGGTTGATTAAAAAAGGTGTGGATCTGACTACGGTTGCCAAGTTAGCCGGTCATGCCAGTATTCAAAGGTCTATGTCGATGAGATCACCCTCAACCACCTTGAAAATTACCTTGCCTATCGCCGGGATCAGGGGGATCAACCCATCACCCGCAACAAAAGTCAGTCAGTCTTCCGGTCTTTCTTCGGCTTTCTGGTGCGCCGGGAGATGGTTGACCGGGATGTCACCCTCAATCTTGAAGCCATCCAGTTTCAGCAGAAAGAACGGGTCTATCTGAGTCAGGAAGAAATGACACAGCTGATTGCTGCCATTGATCATGATATTGTGCGCTATGCCGTGATTGTCATGGTCAATACCGGTCTTCGAGTCAGTGAATTGTGTCATCTGCTCATGACCGATGTGGATTTAAAAAATCGGGTGATCCGAGTCCGTCAGGGCAAAGGCAACAAAGATCGCAGCATTCCCATCAGTGACCGGCTGCTGATTGAGCTCCATACCTATCTTGAAAAATATCGACCGCTGATGGAAACCACCCGTTTCTTTGCCACCTCAAAAACCGGTACCTTATCCCGACAGACCATTAATCATGAACTGGAAAACACCACCAGAAAACTGGGCTGGGACAAGCATGTGACGGCACATATTCTAAGACACAGCTTTGCCACAGCACTGGTTCAGAACAATGCACCGCTTCCCGCTGTGCAGAAACTGATGGGACACAGTGATCTGCGGGTGACCAGTCTTTATATTCATCAGAACATGGCTCAGCTGCAGCAGGCAGTCAATCTCATTTAGAGATTGGCGGTTTGTGATTCAAGGGATTAAAAACGAAAGGAAAAAATGAAAATGAACGAAGAAAAGAAACTGGAAGAAAAGAAACTAGAAGAAAAGAAACCAATTGAACCGATTTATGATCGACGAGTCAATGCCACTCTGGCTGGTCTGATGGAGGGTAAGTCCCGGGAATCATTAGCTGAAGGTTTAATCTGACCAACTGGCGATCCCTGGATACCTACATGAGACGAAAGGGCTTCACCTGGGACAGTACCAATCAGACCTATATTCCGGCGGTGACCAGTGCCGATAGTATTCTTGAGGAACTTGATAGTGGGGCACCCTTCAAGGCTGAAATGATCATCAAACGTTTTGAAGAAATGGGTGATGAGGCCGATCCCAGAGCCATTGCCCGATCCTTTGATTTCAGTGATCATCGGGAGCTGGGCGAGTATATGGAAAGTCGCAACCTCTTCTGGGATTCTGACAAGAAAAACTATGCCCTGAGGGTTGATCATTCCGGGGATGACAAACCGGAAGAAATGGCCAATCTGACAGCCGTTGTTTTTCAGCCAACGGATGAGCAAAAAGAAAGCCTGAAAAGTCTGGAACCCTACCTGCCGATTTTGAATCTGCTGCTTCAAAACAAGGATCGGCTGGTGACCCTACTGATGCCTCAATCCGGTGGTGCTCTTCCACGGTATGCGGTTCCAGGGAAATCTGTGACACAGAGTATCTATATGTCAGAAGCCCTGACACGGCTGATGAAAGAATACTGCGACAGCCGGAATCTCAAACAGCGGGATGTCATTGACGTCGCTTTGATTGAATTCTTCAAACGCTATGGCTATCAACGGGAAGTTGACAAGCTGCTGGGCAAGTGCTGAGAAATAGATTGATGATTCCACCCTTTTGTCCTGTTTTTGTCGTCAGTGGTGTCAGTATCGACAATTTTCTGACCTGACTGACGGTTCTGACGATCGTTTTGGAGGAAAAAGGTGGCGAGTAGATTTTCCAGATTCAGTTTTAATAGCATTTTAAAGGGAAATCGATTATAATGATACTAATATCGAAGAAGGTGAACGAATGAACGAGACTGAGAAAAAAGTACAGAATCCGCATGACAAGTTTTTCAAGGATACATTCTCGAATCCACTGGTGGTTAGAGATTTTATTGAGAACTACCTGCCGGAATCTATTTTAAAATTAGTTGATCTGAATGAACTTGAAATTCAGAACAGCAGTCATGTCGATGAGGAACTTAACGAGGTGTTTTCAGACATGCTGTTCCGGACGAAAATCAATCAGAAAGACGGGTATCTTTATTTTCTGTTTGAACACAAGAGTTATCCGGACAGAATGGTTGCCCTGCAGTTATTGACTTATATGGTTCGTATCTGGAATGAAAAAGTTAACAGGAAAACGGATACCCATATTGCAGTGATTATCCCGATAGTGATTTGTCATGGGGAAACAAAATGGAAAATCGGATCGATGTTTAGTGATCTGATTCTGAATTTTGACACATTGCCGGAAGAAATCGGACAAATGATACCGAATTTTAACTACCAGCTTTATGATTTATCACAGTTTTCGGATGAAGATATTAGGGGAAACGCAGAACTGATCATTGCCCTTTCAGTTGCCAGGGATATTTTCAAGAAAAGTGGTGAGGAATTTCTCGAAACGATTTTCAAAGCCGCCAGAGCTCTGGCGGAGCTGGATGAAAAGAAAACGGGCATTCAGTATTTTGAAACATGTATGCGCTATATTCTGACATCTGGTCCAAAGCTCACAAAGGAGCAATTGACGACTGTTATTAAACAATTGGCAGTAACCTACAAGGAAGGAAGTGAAGTAACCATGACATTGGCTGAAGTATTAAGAGAAGAAGGGAAAAAAGAAGGAATTGAAGAAGGAAAAAAAGAACTGGCGATTGGTCTCGCAATTAATCGATTGACTAAGAGATTCGGAATAATGCCTTCAGAGTATCGGGAAAAAATCAATACGCTTGATCTAAATTCTCTGGAAATGTTGAATTACGAAATTGATGATTTTAATAGTCTTGATGATGTCAGGAAGTTCCTTGGCTTCTGATTTTTAATTTTTTGATTCTAATGAAAAGAGTGACGGTGGATGACTGGCACAAATCACTGAGTGCCTGAGCACCACTCTTTTGTCCCGTTTTTATCGTCAGGGGTGACACGGGGACGTTTCTATTGTCACACTAGTTGAAAAAGTCTGAGCGATCTGACTGAAAAATTTTGTAGTAGTTGCAGTGGCTTTTAGCTTTTGTCTGTTTCCAATGAGTTGAGCTAGTTTGGGATCATCCAAACTCACTTAAGAATCTGAATTCTCCAGCCAGCTATCTTTATTGTCCCTAAATTGCCGTCAGTGCCGACAGTCGTGTCAGGTCAGTTGTTGTAGATCGTTCCGGACTCCAGTGCCAGTCGATCTGACGACAGAGTCACCCAATCCGGACGAAAGTGCCAATGTTTTCGGTGTCAGAATTGCAATCTCAGTTGTCACCATTGTCGGGACTGTCGGGAAAAACGAATCAAACTAATGTGATCATCACCGCTTCCCCAGAAAAACGTTCCAGATTTCCCCACAATCATCGGTTCCCTGAATCAAACTCCCATCTTAAATAGATATTATAATTTTGAAGATCATTGGCTTAAGTAGTCAATGGTCTTTAATACATTTTTGGAGGAAATCAGTATGAAACTAATGAATGAGACGATGATTCCATTGAGATGTCATTGCTATTCAAGGATTGAGGTGATAAAATAAAGAAAAGAAAAACATGTTTAAAGGTATCACCTTCATTGTAATAAGTTACTGGTTATGTTCGTGTGTTTTCGATTCGAAAAAGAAATGAAAAAATAGTAGTGAACGTGAAAGGACAATAAAAATGCCGACAATTAGTATGTTTTATGGAATTATCATTCGGATGTTTTGTGCTCCAGAAGAGCATAATCCGCCACATTTTCATGCGTATTATGGAGAATACAAAGCCATTATTGACATTAAAACTTGTGAATTAAAAGAAGGCAATTTGCCAAAGAAACAGCTTAAGCTTGTTTTAGCATGGGCTGAGCTAAGACAGGAAGAACTACTTGCAGATTGGATGCTGGCAATGAATAGTGAGCTTCCATACAAAATTGATCCATTAAAATAGGAGGTCGAATAATGTATTTAGCAGTTATTGATGTAGAACCTTTAAATGATTATAAGTTACTCTTAACTTTTGAAAATGGTGAAAAGAGAATATTCGATGTCAGTCCATATTTGGATAAGGGTATTTTTCAAGAATTAAAGAACGAGGAAAAATTCAGGACTGTACGTGTTAGTTTTGATAGTATTGAATGGTGCAATCAAGCGGATTTAGATCCAGAGTTTTTATTCGAAAAGAGCAAAGTTTGCTAGGGTGTGTCTGAAAACTAATTCTTTATAATCGCCACGATGTGTTTTAGAATAAAGCAAAAACGACGGGAGAAGTATGATGCCATCAAAACGCTATGAAATTACAGATGAACAATGGGAACAGATCAAAAATTTATTTCCCAAAGCCAAAACGGGTCGTCCGCCTAAAGATAATCGGTTAATCTTCAATGCAATTTTATGGATTGCACGAAGTGGTGCTGCGTGGCGAGATCTTCCCGAACGTTTTGGTTCGTGGAAAACGGTCTACAGCCGTTTCTGTAAATGGCGTGATGACGAAACACTGGCAACTATTTTTTATGCCTTAAATGCCGATGCAGATTTCGAAAATCTCAGCATTGATTCAACCATTGTAAAAGCGCATCAGCATAGTGCCGGTGCTAAAAAGGGGCTGTAAATGCAGAAGTGAATCAATACATCGGAAAAAGTCGGGGCGGTAACACGACTAAAATTCATGCAGTCGTTGACGCCCTGGGAAATCCGATTTACTTTGAACTTTCTGGTGGTCAAGTTAACGACAATACTGTCGCGATTGATCTATTATCAAATATTGATATAAAAAGCGCCAATATCCTGGGCGATAAAGCTTACGGAACTAAAGATATTAGAACTTACATCACTTCACAAGAAGCTGTCTATACAATTCCGCCAAAGTCAAATACTAAAGAACCATGGGATTGTGACTGGTGGCTTTATAAAGAACGTCATCTGGCTTTTATCAAAATAATAAGAATTTCGACTTTTCAGACACACCCTAAGAAAATTTAAAGACTTTGAATTGGAAATAGTGCATGAGAAAATTGACTGCTTTTTAGAAATGGAAGAACTTAGAAAATTTTTCGGTTTTTGCAAAGAAGACGTAAGGAATGAAGAGGAAAACTAAATGAATTTTGTAAAGGAATGATAATGTTTATCAGCATATAGGAGAAGAGGATGAAAGAGCGTATAAAAAAAGGTTTAGGTTTATTCATTATTATGATGATGCTCAGCTGCATAATGCCAATCGGGGTCTTGGCAGAAGAAATTTCCGTAAAAGGGGCAGAAATTGATCTTGGTGTTGAAGATGTTAACATTCAGACCAGTGCTACCGAAGGCGATTTTGAGTATGTAGCAGTTGAAGGGGGAGTTTCAATCACATTGTATACCGGAAATGGAGGAAATGTAATAATCCCCGATACGCTGGGTACTAGTAAAGTTGTGGCCATTGGTGAATTTGCGTTTTTCAAGTGTTCTAAATTAGCCAGCATTGAGATCAGCAACAACGTCACTTCTATTGGTACAGCTGCGTTTGGTTATTGCAGTGGATTGTCAAGTATCACGATCCCGGACAGCGTCACTTACATTGGCAATGTAGCATTTCAGGATTGTAGTGGATTAACGAGCATTGAAATCCCGGACAGTGTAACAACCATTGGTGATGGGGCATTTTTGAATTGCGGTGCTTTAACCAATATCGAGATCCCACCAAATATAACAACGATTGGTGCACATACATTTTACAACTGCAGCGGTTTAACCAGCATCACGATTCCGGATCGGGTGACGTCTATTGCGGATTGGGCATTTGCATCATGCGGCGGATTAACCAGCATCAGCATCCCGGACAGCGTAGCATCCATTGGTGAATATGCACTAGTACTTTGCAACAAATTAACCAGCATCCAGGTCGATGAAAATAATTTAACCTATTCAAGTGTGGATGGGGTTCTATTTAATAAAACCGGTACCACATTGGTCAAGTGCCCTCCGGGCTTAACCAGGATCTTGATTCCGGAGGGCGTGACGGCTATTGGTTATGGTGCCTTTGATCACTGCGGCGGTTTAACGGACATTAGGCTTCCCGATAGTGTAACGAGCATTGGCGACTATGCATTTTATGGATGTTATGAGTTAACCGGTATCCATATTCCAGATGGGGTGACAACTCTTGGGGATAAGGCATTCTATCTTTGCGGCCAACTAACTGGTGTCAATATTCCTGATAGCGTGACAAAAATTGGTGAGTATACATTTTATGGGTGCAGTAGATTAACCAGTCTCGATATTCCAGCAAAAGTCGAGACTATCGGCCCGAATGCTTTTGATAGCTGCGCAAATCTGGCCAATGTTACGCTACGTGCCAATAAAACGGATTTTGGTGATGCTGCCTTTGCGGGAAGTCCACAGGTTACTATTTATGGCATTCCCGGGTCTGATTCTGAGAAGTATGCCAAGGCCAATAACATTCCTTTTGTTGCACTTAATGGAGGATTGACAGGATTTGTGGGACAGGATCCGGCTGGGAATTGCTATTTTTACAACAAGACTGATTTTAATAACGCCTACCTGGCCTATCAGATAAACCCAAGCGTATCTCAAGCAAAAATGTATCTGCATTACTTGAATCAGCAATGTCGAATTGTAGCGCTCGAAGATATCAGTAAGGGTTATATGGATTACAGTGCGGCAGCGGCAGCTTCACTTTTGGCCCAAATGCGAGGCGAAACCTTCGATATTAATGCTTATTTTAGTCGAAGTGATGCCATACTTTATCAAGAAGCAGTGAACCACGTTGGTATTGTCGATTTAAGTGGAAATGTGAGTTACTAAAACCGAATGCATAACAAATTAGAGTCGGGGTTTAATCTCCGACTCTAATTTGTGTACACAATTTTTTAGACTTCTTACTAAAATCGCATCTCGTCAAAATATTATTTTATAAAGCATCAAGATGGAGTATAATGGTGAAGAAAATAAAAATTTGGCTAAACTCGGAGTCATGAATGGTAAAAACAACCGATGAATTTAAAGGAGAAAAGTAAGTTGGAACTACAGATAACGATCGTTGATGATTGGAAAAAGTATTATTTAGAGAGTAATCAAGGGAAAGCATTGGAGATACAAAACGAGTCAGATTTTTGCAAAGACAGTTTGGCAAAGGGCGAAAATAATAAAAAATCAGCAGGCGGTTTTTTTCATCAACAATTGACTTTGCTGATTAGAGTCGAAGAAACCATCCGGGAGAACATACAATTGTTTATTGAAGGGTTGGAAGAAGAGGGGATGCTTATTCCTGGTGATTTTGTTTTTAAGCTGCTGATAAAAAATGATCGCTGGTTTATTGCCGAAAAAAACAGTCAGATTGTTTTTGAAGTTGACCACTGATTTTTGGCATACGACTTGCCACAGTTTGAATAGGTGGCAGAAGCCGCTGTTTTAAATCAAAACCGCTTGAAGCAGGCAGAACGGCCTTGTAATTTTAGCTTGGATCATATATAATTTTGATAGTGAATACGTTTAATATGGTTGGGTCTATCAAGCGTGCAAAAAAAGTGGATTGCGAGGATACAATGGAAAAACAGGTAAAAAAATTTACGGCTTTATTAAGCTTGGTTCTAGTCCTGCTGGTGTTTTCTCCCGGAAGTATCTGGGCAGAGGAGAAAACTGATTTGTCGGCACCTCTCAATCCGGCATTTGTTGAGTACGTGAAGGAATTAAACACGGAAACAATCACTGGCCAATCGGCAACTGGCAACCTGCGGGGACACATTCCGATACCTGTTGACCGCTATCTGGGCGATAGCGATCAACTGACAACGTCAGAAGTTCTGCCAGCAGCCTATGATCTGCGATCAACAGGCCGGGTTACGGCGGTCAGAGATCAGAACCCCTATGGCAGTTGCTGGGCTTTTGCTTCAATTGCCTCGTTGGAATCATACCTGAAGGCAACGCAATCAACCGATCTCTCGGAAAATAATCTTATGCTTAATCACGGCTTTGACTGGGGTCCTGATGATGGTGGCAATGAAGGCATGGCAATTGCCTACCTGACCCGTTGGAGTGGTCCGATCAGTGAAAGTGATGATCCTTACGGATCAGCTCAAAAATCAGGGCTGTCACCGGTATATCATGTTCAGGAAGCAGAACATCTGCCCAATTCTCCTTCAGTTATCAAACAGGCCCTGATGGATGGTGGGGCCCTGGACACATCAATTTGTTCTGCGGCGATGGACAGTGATTATTATTTTAACAGTGAGACCTCGGCCCTTTATTATGATGGATCTGCCCGGGTCGATCACGATGTGGCTATTGTCGGCTGGGATGATCACTATGACCGGAGCAATTTTAATAATCAACCTCCGGGAGATGGTGCCTGGATCATTAAAAACAGTTGGGGAAGCAATTGGGGTGATGGCGGATATTTTTATCTGTCATACTATGATACCTATGCCGGCAATAATATTACGGCGTTTCACAATGCTGAAGCCACGAACAACTACAACCGGATTTATCAGTATGACCCACTGGGGCAAATCTCTGCCAGAGGTTATGGCAGCAATGTGGCCTGGGGAGCCAATATTTTTACAGCCTCAGACAATGAGGTGTTGACAGCTATCAGCACCCATACCTTAAGTCCCGATGCCAGCATACAGATTAATGTCTATACCAATGTCAGCCCCGATGAGCCGGAAAGTGGTGAGCTCAAAGCGACAAAAACCGTTACGGTGCCCTGGAATGGCTACCATACAATTAGTCTTGATGATGCCGTTCCGTTAACTGCCGGTCAACGCTTTTCGATTGTGATCAAGTATACAACCCCCGGCTATTCTTACCCGATACCGGTTGAAGAAGCCTTGTTTAATTACAGCAGTGAGGCGACTGCCAATGCGGGTCAAAGTTTTATTACTTCTGATGGTGGCTATTTATGGAAGGATATCTCCCGCTCGGATTATGTGAATGTTTGTATCAAGGGGTTTACCGAGGCAGTGTCTTCATCGGTTCTTAACAGCATTGCCATCACCACGCCAGCCAATAAACTAAGCTATCAGGTGGGGGAAGCCCTCGATCTTTCCGGGTTGGTCGTCACCGGCACCTACAGTGATGGTAGCAGCAAGGTGGAAACCGTCACGGCTGCCAATGTTACTGGTTTTAACAGTGCTACTGCGACCAGCAGTCAGTTACTGACGATTAATGTGGGTGGCAAAACCACGACCTTTATCGTCCAGATTGTTGGTTCGTCGGAACCGGGTGTGGGTGTCTTTACCGGTTTTCTGGGACAAGACCCTTACGGGAATTACTTCTTTTATAACAAAACGGATTTCAACAATTCCTATCTGGCTTACCAGATCAATTCAGGGATGCCATCAGCGAAGATGTACAAGCACTATTTGAACAATGGATGTCGGATTGTGGCCCTGAAGGATTTGAACAAGGGATATATGGATTATGGAGCCGCCGCATCGGCCAGTCTGCTGGCGCAGTTGCGGGGCGAAAGCTTTGATATTAATGCTTACTTTGGTCGCAGTGATGCCAGTCTCTATGCCGATACAGTCAGCAGTGTCGGAACTGTGGATGTCAATGGAGTGGTCACTTACTAGCGGATTGACGAGCTGGTTATTTTAGATCTTAATTGAGTTTTACAGCTAAAAATGGGTAAACAAATACAAACAATGGCTAGAAAGGTAAGCGGTGTTTGATGTTTATCCATTTTTTATTTTAAGATCGGGACGATCAGATTTTGAAAGGAGTTAAAGAAAAAATGAAGCGCTGGGCAAGTTTGGAAAAGCCAATGAGAACCAAAAACGATGAAAGATGGTTCTATCAGAAGCAGGGGTTTGTCAAGAGTGTGATAACTGGTTTTATGGTATTGGCAGTTTTGTTTGTGTCTTTCGGGAGCGTATCGGCTGAGGAGACTCCGGCGATCTCTGATTCAGAGCAGTTTATCCGTTGGCATTCGACAGCCTTCGGAACCGGTTGGTACCTAAATAATTATGTTCAAAGCGTGATTCAGGCCGAAGATGGTTCTTATGTTTCAGTGGGATTTACCTCCCCTTATCAGAATAACAGCATAGCTCAGCATGCCTATATGACCAAGTTCAATCAAAATGGCTCAATTGCCTGGGATACGGTTTTTGGTGGTGGGGCCGACGGTCAGGGAACCGCATCTCCCAATACCAATTACCGCTTTTTGAAAGTAATCCAGCTGGCCAACGGTGATTTTTTAGGAATTGGCCAAACGGATGACAATCTCGGTATGGCGGTAAACGGTTATCAGAATATATTTGCTGTACGTGTCAGTAATGAAGGCAATGTTATCTGGCAGAAAGCCTATGGTGTCCAGGACCGTGAGACCAATGTCAACGCCTGGGGTGCCGCTGAAAATGTTGATGGTTCGATTGTTGTCTGGGGCAGCTACTGGAACCGCTATAATGATTATGACCGCGGTTATCATATCCTGGTTGAGCTTAATCTGAGTGGTGATGGCAATCTGAATCAGACAAACCTGATTACCGACGACTTTGGTAACGATTCAACCATCGATGCGACTGATCATGATATGAAAAAAACGGCCGACGGCGGTTATCTGGCCTACCAGAATATCTGCACTTCCGGGGCCCTCTGGACTGACACCCTTGTTAAACTCAATGCCTCCGGTCAACGGGAGTGGGGTCTGGCTCTGATCCCCAAAGAATCATCAACTGGATACGGTTCATCACGTGTTCAAAACTCAAGTATCTGCGTGCTGCCCGATGGTTACCTGATTGCCGGGATCACGACTGTGGCTGCTGATGGCGGCTTGTCAAATGCTCCGATTGTTTATAAACTTGATTTGGCCGGGAATGTCCAGTGGACAAAGGTTTATCAGCATTTGACTCTCAATAATCAAGCCACGGATATCTTTGCCTGTCAGACCGCCGACAACAATGTCATCCTGTCAATTGTCAATGGTTATTCAACTACCGACTTCACTGCCTTTAAAGTGGCAAGTTCGGACGGGTCAATCCAATGGGCTAAGTCTTATGGGAATACGACCGGCTTTGAACGGGGCTATGGTGGTAACGCTTTTATCACGATCAAGGAAAATAGTGTCGGCCAATTGCTTGGGGTCGGGAATGGTTTTATTACCAAATTTTCTGGCGATGGCAGCGTTGCCTTTGTGACAGAAAAATTCACCACTCAGGTTCGTGACAGTTTCAATATTATCGATATCGAGGCGAACGCCTTTACCGATGCCGGAGCCATGATGAAGTTCACCTTTAGTGGCACCATGTCACAAAAGGATCTTTCCTTACTGACCGGACTGACTGCTCAGGACAGCAGTGCTGTCGGGGAACCGGCAACCTTGCAAAGCATCGCCATCACCACCCCGGCCAGTAAGCTGCAGTATCAGGTCGGTGAAGCCCTCGATCTTTCTGGTCTGGTGGTTACCGGAACCTACAGCAATGGCACCAGTAAGGTGGAAACCATCACTGCTGACAATATCAGTGGTTTTGACAGCTCGGCAGCAGCCATCAATCAGGTGTTGACCATTACTGTGGGCGACAAGACCACTACCTTTACGGTGCAGATTGTAGGATCTTCCGAACCAGGGGTCGGAGTTTTTACCGGCTTCCTGGGACAGGATCCTTATGGCAGTTACTTCCTTTATAATAAGGAAGATTTCAACAACTCCTTTCTGGCTTACCAAATCAACCCAAGTCTGCCATCAGCGAAGATGTACAAGCATTATCTGAATAATGGTTGCCAGATTGTGGCTCTTAAAGATCTGAACAAGGGTTATATGGATTATAGTGCCGCCGCCTCGGCCTGCCTGCTGGCGCAGATGCGGGGGGAAAGCTTTGATATTAATTCCTATTTTGGCCGCAGCGATGCAAAACTCTATGACGAAGCAGTCAGTAATGTGGGCATTGTTGATCAGTATGGCAATGTGACGTATTAACGTCTATTTAAAAAAGGTTTGCTAAATAACAAGATCTTTAAGCCGGGGTAACCCGGCTTTACTTATATCCAGGGCATTTGGTTGCGTTTATAGATGAATTAGAGATTATAATTAAAAATAACTTAAGAAAATTTAATCTTTGCCGATAATAAAATAAGTCGTGTGATTATATCATGACTGATCTGAAAAACATTCTTTAGAGTATATAGTCCGTCATAACAGGAGGTGGTGATCTGTTGCCCGATTGTTACGGCAGTGATCGCAACGAAATAACGAAGCTTGAGCAGTTTCTCAGGGGGCAAAAATCCGGCATCCTGATTGATTGTCTGAAATTTAGCTTTAAGCTGAATAATTAGCACTTATATGGACTTTTTGTTGCACTTTTTGGTTAAATGTGGTAAATTTAGATTAAGACAAAATTAATAATAAATGACAACGAGGACAAGCAGTAAAAGGAATAGTTGACGAGTTAGTTGGAGTAATGAGAAAGAGGGAGAAAAAATGAAAAGACAGTTAAAAAGATGGATCAGTCTGCTTTTGGTTTGCCTGATGCTGGTAAGCTCGATCCCGTTTAATGTTCTGGCACAAGAACAGCAGGCCGCCGCACCGGTTGCCAACGAGACGGTTGATCAGACAGAGTTTAGCGGGGCGACGCCGGATGGCGAGCTGCCTGATGCGGCATTTACGGCTCCGGCAGTTCAGCCGGAAATAACGGTGCCAGATGCCACCGTCCAAAGCGACCAGAGTGTGGTGGCGTCGGAAAGCATTACCACCGCAGAAACCGAAGATTTGGACGTTATCTTAACAGCAGATAAATCATCCCCACAAAACCGCAACACGACGGTCACCTTTACGGCCACCGCAACCGGTGGCGTGGCGCCCTACAGCTATGAGTTTACGCTTGATGGCGAAACGGTTGTGGCAACGACCAATGCAGCCACCATCGAGTTAACTGCGGCCGGCACCTATAATATCGAAGTGACCGTAACCGATGCGACTGAAGGTGAGGCCGAGACAGATTCTACTTCGCTTAGCTATGTCATCAGAGACAATCCGCTGGTAAGCCTAACCATTGATCCGGATCAAACCAGCAACCATTATGTCAATGAACCAGTCACCCTCCAGGTGGCTGTTGATGGCGGAACCAGTCCGCTTAGTTATCGTTTTTATTATCAGCTGGGTTCGGCGTCAAAGGTCGAAATTAAAAATCCCACCATCAACGATCATCTTGCCCAGGTAGCCTTTACACCAACCAAAGCTGGCAGTTATAGTCTGTCAGTGGAAGTAGCTGACAGCAACTATCTCAAAAAAACTGAAAAAATCAATTTAACGGTGCTGGCTCCGGTTTCAGCCGGAAGCTTTACAGCGGATAAACCCTCGGGCCAGAATGTCGGCACCACCATCAAGCTGACGGCCAACGGCAGTGGCGGAAAAGCCCCCTACACCTATGAATTTAGCTATCAGTTAAGTGGCGACGAAAACATAGTTCCCATTGATGTCGAAAAACTGCCAACCGCCAATACAGTTGAGTTCACCCCCGAGACCCCCGGTATCTATACCTTTATTGTGACAATCAAGGATAACGGGGGGCTTGAAGATAAAAGCGTAACTAAATCGATCAGTGATTTTCACATCGTCAATGGTCCGGTTATTGAAGCCTTTACGGCCACAAATATCAGTGATCCAAGTAATCCCGAAAAACCGACCTATGTTAACGACACAATTCGGCTGAAAGTAGCTTTGGCAGAGGATACCGGTAGCGATGGGGTCAAATACACCTATATCATTAAAAACGGATCAAAAATCATCAAAACCGTTACCCAGGCCGGGGATAGCTATGATTTTACACCAGACAGCCCGGGTACCTACAACTTTACGGTCAAGGCGGTCGATTCTGACAATTTATCAGATACTGAAGCCACCAGTCTGACGGTCTTAAAAAACGTAGCGGTGACCCTTAAAACGGATAAACCCTCCGGCCAGAAAATCCACACCGACATTAAGCTGACAGCCGCCGCCAGTGGTGGCCAGGCCCCCTACAGCTACCAATTTGAATATGTCTATCTGGATGAAACCAAGGTCTTGCAATACGCTTCCGAGACCAAGACTGCAACATTTGTCATCCATGATCAGGATAAAACCGGTTTGTATACCCTGCAGGTTAAGGTAACCGATGCCAATGGCTTACAATCCAGTGCGGATATAAACAATTATTGTATTACGAATCCACCGGTGATTGACAGCTTTAGTGCCGACCCGGTCAAGGGCAGCACGGTCTATGCCGGAGAAGCGATTACCCTGGCAGCCTCAGTTACCGAGGGCACCGGTGAAGGTGCGCTGACCTATATATTTACGGACAATGGCGTTGACGTAACCGAAGATCCGACGTCAGCAAGTAACACCTGTGTTATCCCTTCGGCAACTGCGGGCAGTCATACCTTTGAGGTGACGGTTTCCGATGGTGTGACCACGGTTAAACAGAAAATTACCAGCTACAAGGTGACTGCTGGGGTCGAAGTCACCAGTTTAAAGGCTGATAAGCCCACCGGCCTGATCGATGGCGATATCATTCGCCTGACCGCCACCGGCAAGGGCGGCGTCGGCCCTTACAGCTACGCCTTTTATTATGATTTTGACGATGGAACTTCGCCAAAATCGATAAAAAATCCCGTCAGCTTTACCGATCCCAAGTCAAAAACCGTCAGCCAGAAACTGGCAGCCGGGGAATATACCTTTTATGTGGAGATAACCGATAAAAACGGTGAGCCCAGTAAAAACGGCATGGATAAGAAAATGGTTGTTAAGGTTACCGCTCCGCCGATTATTACCGGATTAAAGGTCACCGATCCAGCGGATGCGACAAAGGAATTGACCAGTTCCTATGCCGGTGATACGATCACCTTAACGGCAACAACTGATTACACAGATGATCTGAGCTACACCTTCTCCTATAAGGTCGGTTCCAAAACAACGATTATTACGGATGAATTGGATGACGATGGCGTAGCTGACGATAAAACAGCGAAATTTAAGCTACCAGCTGCCGGCAGCTATACCTTTGAAGTCAAAGCTACCGAAGATAAAGTGGACGGTTTAACCAGTCCAGCCGTAGCCTTGCAAAAATTTACGGTCTATAAAGGCTTTGCCGTAAAAAGCCTGACAACCAGCAAGCCCTCGAGCCAGAATATCAATACCGAAATCAAGCTGACTGCGACCGCAGCGGGCGGCCAGGCGCCTTATACCTATGAGTTTTTAAGAAAAGCGCCTTCAGATGCCGACTTTAAGGATATTACCGGTGATCCGGAAAAAAATTACGTCATCGATAATACTACCTCAGAAGCAGGTAACTATACCTATAAGGTCGTGATCACCGATGCCGGCAAAACAAAAAAGGATGAAAAGACTATCGATTTTACATTCACCAATCCTTTTACGGTTACATTAACGGCCGATAAACCAAGCCAAACCGTCTATCAGGGGGATACGGTTCCGCTGACGGCGACGGTTGACACCGGCGCGGATACAAACACACTTGATTATCTGTTCTACTGGAAAATGGGCACCGAAACCGGTGAAATCGCATCTTTAACTGCAAAGACTGAACGAACCCAAACGGCCGATTTTAAACCCGAGGCCCCCGGCAGCTATACCCTCTTTGTTGATGTCATTGATGCGGTTGGCACCGTCAAAACTGCAAAAATTGCCAGCTATCAGGTGCTGGCAACCCTGACGGTTGACAGCCTCGTCGTTGATAAAGAAGCCCCCCAGAATATTGGCACCACGATTAAACTGACCGCCACCGGCAGCGGCGGAAAAGCGCCGTATAAATATCAGTTTTATTATCAATTAGAGGGATCAGATTGGGAACCGCTGGGCACCATAACCACATCCAAATCGATCAATTATCGGCTCCATAAAGTCGGGACCTACAAATTAGGCGTCCGATTATTTGATGCCAATAGCACAAGCGAGGAAATTAACAATGCGACTGAACCTGATGCTGACTCCGTTTATCTTGACTATGTGGTGGTCGACAAACCAGTCATCACCAGTTTTACCGCCAGCCCGTCGTTAAAATACTATGCCGGGGAAGCGATTACTTTGAAGGCCGCAGCCAAAGGCGGCAGCGGTACCTATACTTATGCGTTTTCATATGTGGATAGTGAGGGTGCGACAATAACTAAAGAGGTTGAGGGAGCTAGTTCATCCGCAACCGTAACATTTGAAGATGATGTAACTACAGCAGATATCAATGAAGCCATAACAGCAGCCGGGACCTACCAATTCAAACTGATAGTAACGGATGAAGATAACGATGATCCCGATTCAAATACGGCTGAAAAGACCCTTACCTACACCATCGTCAACAAACCTGCTATTAAAACCTTTAAGATCGACAATAAGACCGGGGAGGTGACCGTTAAGAAAGGCACCAGCATCAAACTGACGGCATCGGGACAGTATGGCATCGGCACCTATCAGTATAAATTCTGGTATAAAGAAGATAAAGATGGAGCTGTGCCAAAAATGATCCGCTCTTTTTCAGGCACTCCCACTTTCACCTACCGACTCCCAGCAGAAGGAACATACATATTTTATGTTGATATTAAAGACAGCAAGATGATAACTGATGGTACTGTTGAAGAAAGTAAAATGGTTAAAGTCACAGTCACTGAATAAATCAATTAGTTGCATCAGCAGAAGGGACAAATAATGTACACAATCGACAAAACAGAGTAAGCGTGAAATACAGCCCAAATTGAAAAGCAGTCCAATTGATGAGACAATAATCTCACCAAAGGACTGCTTTTTTACGTTTGATGGAGAACGATACAGTAGCTCAGCTGATCTCAAAATAAAGTGAGTCATTTTTATTATTTGCAGAAAAAGCTGGCACACAAAACGCCACACGTTGTTTTTTGAAACCATTACGATATAATGAATAGAATAAGTTGAGATGGGAGAAATTGAAATGGAAAAATCAAAAATAAAGTGGCTGATTGAAACAGTTCTGATGATGCTTTTGGTACTGGTTTGCGCATCACCAGTCAGTGCCGAACTGCAGACGTTTCTGGTTCGAACGAATGATGGGAGCTATTACGAGTACAATCATGTTGAGCTGAATAATTCCTACCTGAGTGAACAGATCACGCCGGGTGCGACCGGCGGGAAAATGTACCGGCATTTCAGTGGTTTGCTGAGTGATTCCGGTAAAGTTGTGGGATTGGGCGATAGTGCAAAGGGTTACATGGACTATCAATCGGTGTCAACAGCCTTTCTGAAAGCTCAGCTGCAGGCATTACCCTTTGATGTCAATCAGTATTTTGCTGAGGATAGTGCCAAGCGGATGGAAACCTTGGTTGGGCATTTGAATTGGGTTGATATTGACGCTCGGGTAACTGCGGCAACCTATCCGGTATCACTGGGGGAGATCATCCGGGAAGAAGGTGATATGGAAAGTACGATCAAAATTGAGTTCACACCGGCTGAATCCGGCACAGCGGTAACGCTGACAGTTTTGCCCAAAACAGGGATGCAACTAAAGACTGATTCTTTAAAAGCGATCACCAGTCATGGTAGTGTTTGCCTATTAACTCCAGGGGTTGGGAAAACGGCGACTTTCACCATGCCGACCGATACGGTTCTGGTTTCAGCAGCCTTTGAAGGGATTCCCGTTGTTGCCTACAATGAAGCTGGGACATTTGGCCCGACAACTGGTTTAGAAACACTTGACAGTAATGTTTGTATCAATGTTCCTGGCGTAATTTTACAGAATCTGCATATTACCGGGGATCTGACCATTGGCGAAGGGGTTGGCAGCGGCGATGTCAGCCTGAATAACGTGACGGTCGATGGCGATACCTTTGTCCGTGGTGGTGGTAAAAACAGTATTCACATCAATGGTGGCAGCTACAATAAGATCACTGTTGAAAAAACGGCCACTGGTGAAGTTCGAATTGTCGCAACCAATGCTGAGGGGCTTGAAATTGTAGTCTCAAATGATGCCACTGGCGAAGATATTATCCTAGAAGGGGATTTTTCTGATGTCACCGTCAATGCCCCGGATGTGGTCATTAAAACCCAGGGTGACACCACCATCGAAAAAATGAATGTGGCTGAGGCGGCAACTGGTTGTCAGGTTAATCTGGCTGAAGGAACACAAGTTAAAAGTGCTGTTCTTGAAAGCGGGGTTGATATGAAAGGAAAGGGCAAGGTCGATAGCGCTGAAATCAATTCGGATGGAGTTAAATTTGAGACCGCTCCGGTAAAACAGCAGGTAGCCGAAACAGTGACTGTGCCACCGGTTGTCACACCGGTCACCCCGCCGCCAACCCCGGATCCTGTGTATATTCCGGCAACGAATGTCACGCTCACGAGCGCAGATATTTATGATGAAGTGAAAGTTGGCAATACCCTGCAGATAAAAGCGACGGTAGAGCCGGTTAATGCCAGTAATAAGAAAATTAATTGGACAGTTCAAAAGGATGGCGATAATCCGGGTAAAGCAGAAATAAATACTGCTGGTGTATTAACGGCTAGAGAAGCAGGATGGGTCATAGTTATCGCTAATAATCCGGCATCAGACATTGAACAGATGATTTTTATTCATATTCTAACTGCAGATGAATGGAATATCCGCCAGTATCGGGATTCAATGGCAGTCTATCCGGCAAAAGACGAAACGGGTCAAAAGATCATTGCCAATTTTACCGGTCTTTCCGATGAGGTTCAGGCGGGTTTAGCGAGTTATCAGGCGGATATGGAACTGATGTTTAATCGTCAGCTGGAAGATGGGGAAGAACTGAAAGTGACAGTTGGCGGAAAAGATTATACGATTTCAAAAAATATACTAACGGCAACGGCTGGTTCTTATAGCGAATCGTACCCGTATGGAGTAAAGTTATCTGATTTAGAATATTTTTTATTTGGCTATGATCCCCTGACTTCAGATCAGTCAGGCTCTTGGGAAATATATGTTGCTGATAACAATGAGAGTTTAAAAACAGAAATTAAGCTCAGCAGCATGATGATGGTCAGCAAAGGTGCAATGGATACCGATGTGATCTTTATGGGCGGGCCTTTAAAGATCTTTACCGCAGCTGTTACAGATTATTTTGATTCAGTCAGTATATCTGGCGGATATGATCCGAAAAATCTAGAAATAACGGTCAGTTACAATGGCATAAAGGAAGCGTCAAAAACGGATTTGGCAGGTTACTATGCTGATGCGATGATCCATCTTTTCCGGCCATTGGAAGACGGCGAAGCGGTTATCCTAAATGCATTTGGCCAGGATTACACCATTACAAACAAACAAGTGCCGGAACAGGATATTCTTTTATCAAAGCTGATTGGTCTGGAGAGCTATACAGATGCGAATCTGGCGATAAACCAGAGCAATTCATTTGAGATCAGTATTAAAGATAAAACCTTGCACTCGGCGCTTGACGTATCGGCCGATGCGGTGCTGGTAAAAGGTGAGGAGGTTATTTCCAAAGGTGATCCCTATGGTTTTTGGGTTTGTACCAAAGGGATACTGGCCTATACGGAGTCTGTTCTGGCAACGGTAACTGAAAATAAGCTTGAGGTTAATTTAACTTATCAGGATGGCTTGACTGTTGCGGAAAAAGCCGGGTTAACTGGTTATTATGCCGATGTTGAAATTTGTCTTGGTCGCCCTCTGGAAGCGGATGAATCCCTGACGATTAAAAGCTTTAATAAGACGGCAACCGTCACAGCAGCAGATCTGCCAAATCAGGGGCAGTGGTTAAAATTATCCAAAATACTGGAAACAGCCCCGGAACTGGCGACTGAGCATAAAGGCTTATATCCCATTCAGGTGACAAACAACACGCTAAAGACCAATCTGGACATTAATTTTTATCCGGTTTTAGTTAATTCAAATGATAATATGATCCATTTGCTAAATATCAATTGTGAGAAACAAGCATTATTGAAAATAGCAGCGGGCGAAAACCAGGATCAACCTGAAAACCTGACGGCTGTTGCCCCGACAACCGTTGATGGGAGTGATGGCAAAATCACCGGGGTGAATGATCAAATGGAATACCTGGATCCGAGCAACGGCTATTGGACAAAAGTCGCTACTGGAATAACAGAAATTACTGGACTAAAAGCTGGAAACTATTTAGTTCGATATGCAGGTAAGCCGGGAGTCAATGCCAGTGAATTGGCTTCTGTATGGGTGCCGCAGCCAGCATCCGTGCCGGAGAGTTTGAGCTATGATCAGGCAACGGATCAGGATCTGGAAATCCCGATTAGTTTTAATGGAAATATGTTAAAAAATATAACGGATGGGAGTGATGACCTGCGGGATATGACAGATTACACAGTTGATTATGAAAAAAGCAAGGTTGTTTTAAGCAGAGAGTATCTAAAAAGTAGAGCGGTTGGATCACTTAACTTGAACTTTGAGTTTTATGGCATGACCGATACCTGCGGGATTGATGTTAAAAAGCTAGGCCTATGTGTTGCGGTCTCGAAATTAGTTAATGTGCCCGACGATGCAAATAAAGATTATTGTCAGGGAAATCAGAATGCTGTTGAGATAAGTCAAAGCAACAATTGCGTGAACATATATGGGGATTTGGACGTCTTAACAGCGTATACATCAACGGATGGAAGTCAGGCGCAAGAAGCGAAGAAATGGATTGGTCTGATCGTTGATACGGGTGAAGACAGCATTATTGGTGTGAAATACGGAGATTACGAATTTAAAGATAGTGATGTGACAGAAGCAGACAGTGTTTTAGCGACAGCAGGAAGCTTTGTGCTTTGGATTGATGCCGAAGCGGTGGCGACAAATCCAAAAACCTTTGCTTTAAGCAAAGACGGAATGAACTCTACAACCATGACGATTAATTTTAAAGGCGCAAAAACAGAGTTTTATCAATCTTTAGTACCAGAAAAGAAAGATATTCTGGTTAGTCTGTATAAAGCGAACCCAACAAGTTATATGGTAACTTATGATGGGATTGAATTGAGTTATGACAAAACTTTTGGAGGTTTCACGGCTGAAATAGATATAGACACGGATGAGAGTAAGTTACCTGTTATTATCAAAAAAACAAGCGAATAACAAAGGAATATCAAGAGCGTTGGGATTAAACAAGAAATAGAATCATAGTCAATTAAAAGTATCGCTGCTTTTAATTGACTATTTTCTTTTTAAGAAAGTTATTCTTTTGTCGTTGGATAAAGCTCCATTAGTTTTGTTTTGCAAAAAAACATGTCACACAGGTTGCCACACCTTGTTTTTATGAAAAATTAAGATATAATTAAGAAAACAGTTGAGATGAGAGAGGTTGAAATGGAAAAATTTAAAACAAAGTGGTTGTTGAGGGCAATCCTCGGAGTGGTATTTTTACTGCTCTGTACGTCATCGGTCAATGCCGAATTGAAAACGTTTTTGGTCAGATCCATTGACGGAAGTTATTATGAATATAACAGTGCGGATTTAAACAACTCCTATTTGAGCAATCAATTAAATCCGGGCGGCAGTGGTTCGAAGATGTATCTTCATTTTGAAAACCAGCTGAGCTCAAAGGGAAAAGTAATTGGGCTGGGAGATACTGTAAAAGGCTACATGGACTATCCCCAGACAGCCATGATGCTGCTGAAGTATCAGATGTGGGGTAAGAGTTTTGATATTAATGCCTATTTTGCTTCTAGTGAGGGGGTTAAACTGACGGAGGCGGTTACCAATGTCAAGGTGGTTGATAAGAATGGGAATGTTGGGGGAGGCGGAGGAGATGACGATGCCAGTTTTGCGGTTAAGATCAAAACCGATGGATTTATCTATGATGCAGCTACCAACACCTATTTATGTGATTCAAAAATTGATTCAATCAGTGGGACAGTCGCTTCAGAAAATCCGATGAAAGATTTGAGCTATAAACTAACGGATGATAAAGGTAATGTGTTAAAAGAAGGTAGCTTATCTCCAGCGAAAAGTTGGACAATTAATGACGTCGGTCTGTTTTTTGGAAAAAACACCTTAAATGTCACCGCCAAGGACAACAGCAGCGTATCGGTGTCTTCTGAAATTGTAATTAATAACATCAACATGGAAAATATGGAAAGTCTTAAATTGGATGTAAATGACAACGATAAGGATGGGCTATTAAATTATCTTGAAAACTATTATGGTACCGATATCAATAAGGCCGATACCGATGGAGATGGATTAAATGATGGTTTTGAAATTGTAATCAGTAACACCGATCCGCTTAAAAAAGATACGGATGGGAATGGCGTTGAAGATGGCAATGAGGATTTTGATGCCGATGGATTGAACAATAAAAGTGAACAGGATAACAGTGGAGATCCCTATCTGACAGATACCGATATGGATGACTTGGCGGATGCGGATGAAGTGAAATATAAAACAAAATTGGATAATTATGATACCGATGGGGATTCGTTAAAAGACGGTGAAGAAGTGACAATGGGACTCGATCCGCTAAAACAAAAAACGGATGGTGTCACTCTTGACAATGAAAGAACTTTCGAACAAATATTAAGCACAGAAAATATTGAACCTGTTTTAATCGCCGATGACAGTCCGGCAAAACCATCGCTTTCAGGTGGTGCTACCGGAAATTTAAATACGGGCACATCGATTTCAGTGTCGAATAATGATGTCTTGACTGAGAATCGGACGATAGTCGGAGAGCCGGTGGAAGTCGCATCGGCATCGGATTTTGGTGCAGATATGAAGTTGTCTTTTCAGGTGCCTTATGCAACACCGGATAGTGGTGAAATCATGGGGACAATTAATGATGCAGGAGAAATTGTTCCGATTGATTCCAGCTATGACAGTGCCAGCCAGACAATATCCACCAATATCAGTGAAAATGGTACTTACTTTGTAATGGATGGTTACGCCTTTTTAACGGGGCTGGGCATTGATCTGGATGTTGGCAGTGGTATTTCAAGTAGTGTCAGCAGTGAATCAACTCCAGTTGTAGAACCCAAAACGCCTGAGGAAATTGAAAAGTCACAATCTAATGATCCATTGGTCAAACCTCAGAGTAATAAAATTAGCGTAAATAGCGTGACTGATGCAACGCAAACTGAAATAACGGATATAACGGAGATAACCTCTAAAACGGATTCGTCCTTGTCAGAAAGTCTGAGTGCATCATCTACTTCAGGAAAAGGTCAGGCTGAAATAGTTTTTGTTCTTGATACGACCGGTTCGATGGGCGATGAGATTTCAAATGTTGCGCTGAACCTGAACCGCTTTGTCGATATCCTGACAAAAGACTATAACATCAATGCAAGTTTCTCAATCGTTAATTATCGGGACATAACCTGCGACGGTTACGATTCGACACATGTTATCAAAAATAATGTTTCCAACTGGTTTAACAATAGTGAGATCACCAAGTTAAAAAATACGATCAGCAGTATCACGGTTGATGGCGGCGGTGATGAGTCGGAAACGACAATAGATGGTCTTGAGATGGCGCGTCAACTTGACTATTCCAGCACAACGAAAAAATATATGATTCTTTTGACTGATGCCGACTTTAAATCTGAAAACCGCTATGGCATTGGTTCAATGGATGAAATGATCAGCAAATTAAACGCCGATAACATAAGTACATCAGTGATTACCTCCTCTTATGGACAGGAGACCTACCGTAAATTGTATGAAGGAACCGGCGGCGTCTATGGAAATATTTATGATGATTTTTCCAGTGTTCTGGAAGGAATAGCGAAATCAATTGGGAAAGAAGTGGGGACAAACTGGATCACCTTGGATGGCACTTATGAAACTGTCCAATTGAAAGCTCCACTTACCGCAGGGAGCACAACGGATTCTGATAGTGATGGAGTGCCTGATAATAAAGAAATTGCGAATATCTCAGGAATTCAGCGTGATTTGACCCCGACAATCAGAGCGACTTTGACACGAATGAATAAAAATTGGGAGACGTATCTAGCAGCTGGAGGTAAAACGAAGATCACGACTTATCCTTATAAATCGAATCCGACAAATGGCGATACAGAGGCTGATGGAATTAATGATAATGAGGACACTGCACCAAAGACTAAAGGACTGAAAGATGGGATAGTCGGAGCGTTAAAGATTTGTTCTTATGGTGTGGGTCCTAGTAGTTTTGGTGCCCTTTCCGGACATGCATTTCTTGCATATACGAGCTTTGTAAATGATACTACGTCTCTTTATGGTATAAAAGTAGATACATATGATGACCGTGCAAAAGAAGGTGATATAAGGAAAAACAGGGCTGTATGGAACCACATTTCACTTACTTCAGATCAAGTATTGACGATTGGCGGCTGGGCGGGATGGTTACCGGATGAATTAAAAGGTACCTGGATAAACAATGAATTGATGCTCTTTGAAAAATCTGGTTTACCATCCGATCAACGATCTCTTACTCATTATGTAACGCAAGATGAGTTTGACAAAATAGCTTCACTTACTAAAGATCATTGCAAATGGACAGAGCTTTATAATTGTTCTGCATTTGCTGAGGATATATGGAATGAAACTTTTAAAGATAATCTGTCTGCCAAAGGCTACCTGATGTTCAGCAATCCAGCTTCATTAAGTAATAACATTGAAAAACGTGATGGGTATAAAATAGCTGACCCATTACATGCTGAAAGACCTTATTCTAGTTCACCCGGAGGTGGTGGCGGTGGCGGCGGATGGAATATTTTGAATAGTGAGGTTAACTGATGTCAGCTCAGTTAGTTTTAGTTATGCTCCCCAATCGTATCCGATATAAGTCAATAAAACGCTGCTAGAGAGTGAATCTAATGAAAAAACGACGTAGACGTAGAAACATGAGGACTTCTATATCTTTGCGCCTCGTTATGCAAAAACCACATAAAGAGTCAGGAATCCCATATTGTTGGGGATTATCGGTGTTCTCGTTATGTTAATCTGGGAATGCAGGTTAGACTACGATTTTAGTCCAGGAAAAAAATTATTACATATACCTTGCTTTCCGCCTGTTTTGCTTTAACGTTTATTTACAAATATTATACAATTCACAGGTGTGAAAATTATATAGCTATGCGTAAAAACCCAATGCTAGCAATGGGGTTCGGCATTTCGCAAATGCCTTAATTAAAATTAAGAGTAGGATTTGACTATTATGCGAAGAATAATAATTATTATAATAGTTGCGATAGTATTTGTTGTTAGTATTATTGGAATTAGATTTATTCAATTTGATGCTAATTCTCAAAACATTCGTTTAACTAACGTGCAAATTAACTCTTCAAGTATTACATTTGAAATTGTTCGGCTCGATAGTGGTTTCTGTTTAAAAGGATATAAGTATGATGTAAACAACGATACACTAACAATAAGATTTTATGGAACAATGTTCAAAGATTTTGCAATGTCGGGTTCAGTACAGACAATTGATATACAAAATGCAACTCATATTAATAAAATTGAATTATGGATGCCAAATGAAGCTAATATTACCGTATGGGAGAAAAATTGAAAAATAGCAATGGAGTGATATCATAAAAATGCAGTCCCAAATATCAAGGAAATGAGGTGAAAAAGAAAGAAAAAAGGACTGGAAAATTATGAAAAAAGCATACAGTGAAGAAGAACGCTTTGAAGCGTTAAAACACAAACCAGTTGCAGTTCTTGATGGTCCCTGCCATATTGTGGCCCTTAAAGATCAGAGCAAGGGCTATCTGGATTATCAGGCCGCGGCAACCGCCTGTCTGATGGCACAGATGCAGGGAAAGACTTTCAGTATCGGTGATTATCTGGGCGGCAGTAGTGCCGCCGGCTTTTCGGTTACGGAGAGTATGATTAAAGTAATTGACTCAAACTTCGCACATAATAATCGTCTAAAACCATTGTAATTCCGATGTTACGGGCATAAAAATAGCATGAAAACACCAGATTTGTTATAATTGAATTAGCGAAAAACAAATAAACAACCTGGAGGCTCATGCTATGAAAATTATAACACAAACCTGCGCAGACTTGAATTCTAATTCTAAACTTGTTACACGTTTTAAAAAAAAATATCAGGTTGGCCTGCTTTTAAAAACATGTAATGCTTATAAAACCAAAGGTTTTTCAGTAATTTCGGTTTTTGAGTATCTGTTGAGTGTCATTTTTACCAACCGATCGATGTACATGAATTATGTGACCAATCACCATTGTCCAGAGTGTGGAAAAGATACGATTTATCGCTTCATGAACTCCCCCAAAATCCATTGGCAGAAGTTTACCACGTTGCTGGCCGCCCGGGTGACCAATCAGAGTCTTACCAATGAATCCCGGGAAAATGTTCTGATTGTAGATGATACCCTGTTTGAGCGAAACCGCTCGAAAAATGTGGAGCTGTTGTCCCGCGTCTTCGACCATGTGAAGCATCGCTATACAAAAGGATTTCGCCTGTTGACGCTGGGGTGGTCTGATGGGAACACCTTTATTCCGGTTTCAGGTTCGCTGTTGTCATCATCCGATGATAAAAATCTTCTGAACAAGGCTGATGACAGTCTGGACAGACGCAGTATTGCAGCCAGACGACGAAGCCAATCGGGACGTAAAGCGACGGAAGTGATGCTTGAGCTGATTCAATCCGCCCTGAAATCAGGGATCAGTGCCAGCTATGTGCTGTTTGATACCTGGTTTTGCAGCCCATCCTCTCTGATTGCCGTAAAGAAAATCGGGATTGACGTGATTGCCATGGCAAAGAAGACACCCAAAATTCACTATCTCGTTGATGGCGAGAAGAAATCGGTCAAAGCCATCTATTCATCCTGCAAAAAACGTCCGGGGCGATCACGATACCTGCTTTCAGTGGACGCTACTATTCAAAATGACGACATCACGATACCGGTCAGACTTGTCTTTGTCAGAAACCGGAATAAACGAAATGATTACCTGATTCTGATTACGACCGATCTCACCCTTTCTGAAGATGACATCATCCGCATTTATGGAAAACGCTGGGCTGGAGTGTTATCATAAAAGTACAGTCCCAAATTGCAAGGAAATGAGGTAAAATAGAAATAAAAAGGACTGACTAATAATGAAAAAAATATATAGTGCTGAAGAACGCTATGAAGCGTTGAAACTGGCAAATGAGATTGGCAACAAAGCGGCAGCAGAGCGATTAGGTATAAAAATCGATACATTATACACATGGATCAGCAAAGCTAAAAGTGGAAAGGTTGGTTTTTGTGATGATCCAGGGAATATCCCACTAGCAGATCCCAATCGTTTAAAGCAGCTCGAAAAAGAGCTACGGGAAGCAAAAGAAGAGATTGAGATTCTTCAGGATGCGCTTGGTTTTTTTGTCAAGCGCCGAAAGAAATAGCGAAACAGCAGCGTATGTCATATATTACCGACCGCCGGGACCGTTGGCCGGTTGCCCTGCTCTGTCGTACGCTTGGTGTCAGCGAATCGGGTTACTATAAATTTCTGCGATCAAAAAGCAAACCGGATAAGCACGCAAATCTTTTGGCGCAAATCTATGAATTAATTCAGGAAGACGAAGAAAACGCCAATTATGGTGTTCGACGTATTTATGATTATCTTCGATTAAATCGGGACTATCATGGGAGTTTAAGGACAATCTACCGGATCTGTAAAGAAAATAATCTGATGATCCGCATGAAGATTAAACCCAATGGGATCACGAAAGCCGATGCCAAAGCGCAAAAGTCTGAAAACCTCATCAAACAGGATTTCACAGCGGAAGCGCCGAATCAAAAATGGCTTACTGATATTACAGAAATCCCCTGTAAAGATGGAAAACTTTATCTGGCACCCATTTTCGATTGCTATGACGGCAGTATCCGGGGCTTCAGGATGGATGACAACATGCGGGCAGACCTTTGTGTTGAAGCGTTTCAAAACGCCTGCAGAGATGATGGTGCCGAAGGAATGATCCTTCATTCCGATCGGGGCACGCAGTTTACCAGCCAACGCTTTCGAAAGGTATTAAAAAAAGCAAATGCCATCCAGAGTATGAGTGGCACCGGGCGTTGTTATGATAATGCCCGGATGGAAAGTTTTTTCGCAACGCTGAAAAAAGAGAAGCTCTATAAAATTAATACCAAAAGTATGCCCATGGTTGAAGTCAAAACGATTGTTCATCGCTACATCCATTATTACAATCGTCGACGAATTTACAGTACAAATAATGGCTATCCACCGCTAGTTTATCGGGGGCTTTTTATCGACAATCACCAGCTCGCTGCATAGCATTCAAAGTTTTGATGATTGTTACCGACGATGAGGGCTGGCTATTCTATAGGGACTTGGATAATTCCTTGCGCGTTTTGACTGAACTATTATTGACAATTCCAGGCGATTGAAGTTTTCTTCAAAGTATGCAAGTCCTATCTGAAACTGACAAAATCCTTCAGAGGACTGTCTTTTGATGCCCAGACGGCTCATGTTGCCATTGTTTTTACTCGCTACACGTTGTTGTCACTGGAAAATCGTTTCAACCTTGATGTGCGCAGCATCGGGGAATTGTTCTACTGGTCATGTGATGAACTGGCTGATATCACTTATCAGGAGTCCTATCTTCTTTTGATTGAGCTGATGCTGAGTGTTTGCCAGGATATTCTTCATCTCAGTGATGAAAAAATGGGCATATTGCTCGATCAGTTCCTTAAGAATTTGCCAGTAATGATAAAAAGTAGCTTGAAACCTTGTGCCTGAATGGATATTTTTCAAGAAAAACGTTTTGCATCAACGGGTTAAGGTGTTTTTAACATGCGAAGTTTGAGATATAAAGAATAAAACGCTTAAAGGCGAGACGTTTCAGGACGTCTTGTCCTTTGAGTGAAGCGAAAGGAATGGTTAACGATGAAAAAGGGATTCAAGAAAGGTTTAAATGTACTTGTCGTTATGCTGGTGTTGATCAGTGTGATGCCAATAGGGGTCATGGCGAAAGGGGCAACAACAGAAACTATTCAGTTAAGCGTTACCGAAGGTGACTTTGAGTATACGAATAGTCCAGGTGGGGTTTCCATAACCAAGTATACCGGGAGTGGTGGCGCAGTGGTGATTCCTGATACGCTGGGTGGGCTCACGGTTGTTTCTATTGGTGACTGGGCATTTTGGGGTTGTAGTGGATTAACAAGCATCATGCTCCCGAATGGCGTGACGTCCATTGGTGATTTGGCTTTTCAGGATTGTAGTGGATTAACAAGCATCACGCTCCCGAATAGTGTAACAGACATTGGTGTTCAGGCATTTTGTCATTGTAGCGGTTTAACCAATATCACAATCCCGAATAGTGTGACAGAAATTGGTAATTATGCTTTTTCTGGATGCAGCGGATTAACGAGCATTTCAGTTCCGAATAGTGTGACAACCATTGGGGTTTCTACTTTCGGGGAGTGTAATGGTTTAAAAAGTATTACATTACCGACGGGGATTACGACTATTGATGATTATGCGTTTATGAGTTGTAGCGGATTAACCAATATCGCAATCCCGAATAGTGTGACAACCATCGGTGATTATGCTTTTACTGGCTGTAACGGATTAACCAGCATTTCAGTTCCGAATAGCGTGACAAGCATTGGCGTAGGTGTATTTTCATATTGCAGTGAATTAACCAGCATCATAATTCCAACTGGGGTGACAGCCATCAGTGATTATGCATTTTTGAATTGCACTAGATTATCTAGCATCACAATTCCAGATAGCGTAACAATCATTGGTCAGCAAGCTTTTAATAATTGCAACGGATTAACCGGCATAACAATCCCGAAAGATGTTACAACCATTGGCGATGGTGCATTTTTGGGTTGCATTTCATTAACGAGCATCATGATCCCGGAAGGGGTGACGGCAATTGGTGATAAAGTGTTTAGTGATTGTAGTAGTTTGATGAGCATTTCCGTATCGGATAAAAACAAAAAATATATATCTGAGGATGGCATCCTTTATGACAAAACGATGACAACACTAATTCAATGCCCCATTAACCAAACGAGTGTTGACATTCCAGATAGTGTAACCACCATCGGAAATGAGGCCTTTTGGGGATGTCGCATCCTGGCAGAAATAATTATACCAGACAATGTAACGACTATCAGTGATAATGCATTTGAGTATTGCACGATGCTAAGCAGCATCAGATTATCAAAAAATATTTCTCACTTGGGATCGAATCCTTTTTCACGATGCGATCAATTAGTGAACATCAACGTTGATGAAAATAATGTCAATTATAGCAGCCAGGATGGTGTCTTATACAATAAGTCTAAGACAACGTTGATTGGATTTCCGGGAGGAAAAACCAGTGTCACGATTCCGGGAAGTGTAACCGCCATTGGTGAGTGGGCATTTTGCGGTTGTGACAATTTAACAAGCATTATCATTCCCAAAGGCGTGACTAGCATCGGAGATGCTGCTTTTTTTCTTTGCCAAAATTTAATTACGCTTGATATTTCGGAGAGTGTCACAAGTATTGGAAATTCGGCTGGAAACCGCTGTCCAAAACTAACTAAGGTCATTGTGCGTGGAAATAAGACGGATTTTGACTATGTCTCTTTTGAAGAAAGTCCCCTGGTCACAATATATGGCATCCCCGGAACCAATTCTGAAACCTATGCCGAGGTCCATAACATTCCGTTTATTGATCTGAAGTATCTTCCCTCAAGTGCAACCCTACAGAGCATTGCGATTACCAGCCCGGCTGTCAAGCTGACTTATCAGATTGGAGAAGCCCTGGATCTCTCTGGTCTCGTGGTAACGGGAACCTATAGTGATGGAACCAGTAAAGTCGAAACCCTCACTTCCGACAATATCACCGGTTTTGACAGTTCGGCTACAGCTACAAATCAGGTTTTATCCATTTCCATTGATGGAAAAACAGTGACTTATACAGTAAAAATTGTGGCTGGAGAAGAACCGGAAAAAGGTGATTTAACTGGTTTTTTGGGACAAGATCCCGCCGGTAATTATTATCTTTACAACAAGGCTGATTTTAATAACTCCTATCTGACCTATCAGCTCAATCCAAGCTTGTCAGGGGCAAAAATGTATTGGCATTATCTGAATCAACAATGTCAAATTGTAGCTCTCAAAGATCTGACCAGGGGATATATGGACTACAGCGCAGCAGCATCAGCTTCTCTTTTAGCCCAAATGCGCGGCGAAGCTTTTGATATTGATACCTATTTTGGCAGAAGTGATGCCCAAATTTATGAAAAAACAGTTACCGTTGTCGGAATAGTCGAAAAAAATGGCAACGTGTTCTATTAAACAAGGAGAAAGGGTAAATGATGAAAAGTTTGTTTGAAAAAAGGATTTTAAAAAAGAGTTTGTTGGTAATAATTGCATTTGTGATGTGCAATGGTGTTTTAGGAGCCGGTGTTTTGGCCCAAGAAAATGAAGCAGTTAAAGACAAGCTGCCTAGTCTTGATACTATCCAGACTAATGGTGATAAGATGCCCCAATTGTCCCCCGCAGAAGCAGTCATCTCAACTGCTTCTGAAACGGAAGGGGATTACGAGTATTACAGTTATGATGATGGTGTTACTATTAATAAATATACCGGCAGTGATGAAAAAGTGACAATTCCGGCAATGATTAACGGTGTACCGGTACGTTATATTTCTTATCGTTCATTCAATACATGTGACAGTGTTACCGAGATTATCGTCCCCGAAGGTGTTAATTATATCGGCAATGAAGCTTTTTATAATTGCACCAATCTGACAAAAGTCACTCTGCCGAATAGTCTGGAAAACATGCATGTTAGTCCTTTCTCAGGTTGCTTCAAGCTTGCCGAGATTGTTGTGGATCCGAAAAATGCATATTTTAAAGTTGTCAATGGTATGCTCCTAAGTCGTTCAGGGGAAACCATTTATGCCTGCCCGGCTGCTAAAAGCAGTGTCGATATCCCTGAGGGTGTGACGGTGATAAGTGAATCGGCATTTTCCGATTGTGAAAAACTGCAAACCATCGCATTGCCAGCCTCACTGCTTACGATTGAAAAAAACGCCTTTGAATTTTGTAAAGGTATATCCAGCATCTCCATACCAGACAAAACTCAAACAATCGGAGTTGGAGCATTTGTCTATTGTGATAAGCTGGAAAACATCAGTTTTGGAAAAAACCTGACCCGCCTTGATATGGTTGCATTTGCAGATTGTGACAGCCTGAAAGAAGTGACCTTGCCGGAGAGTCTGTCGTCATTAACTGGCTATGATGTTTTTGCCCGTTGTCCGCAACTGACAAAGGTTGTAATCCCGGAGACAATCACCAAAATTTCAGGCGATATGTTTGATGGGAGTGCTCTGGCCAATATTTATGGAAAGAAAGGCAGCTACGCCGAGACCTATGCAGCAACTTACAGTATCCCGTTTATTCCCCTGGAGATATTAAGCCTGTCAAGTTTTACCACCGATCTCCCATCCGGTCAATTGGTTAATACTAACATCACCCTTTCGGCTTTCGGTGCTGAGGGAAAAACACCCTACCAGTATCAATTTTCTTATCAGCTGGGAGATAAAACCGGCATCATTCAGGCGTTTGGAGCGGCCAATACCGCAACCTTTACGCCGGCAGTCGCCGGCAGTTATACACTGATTGCGGAAGTGAAGGATTCTGACGGTAAAACAGCCACCAGCAGTCTGACGATGAGAATTAGCGATGGTAGCACGGCTGAGCCTGAATTCCTTTCATATATCGGTAAAAGCGCCAGTGGGAAGTATTTCCGATATAGCCAGGCAGATTTTAACAACGCATACCTGGCGTATCAGATTAATCCTGCATTGGCCTCCGCCAAAATGTATCAGCAGTTTTTAGACAGTGGGTGTCAGATTATAGCCCTGGAAGATGCGGCCAAAGGGTATCTTGATTATCGGGCTGCGGCCAATGCCTGCCTGTTGGCGCAGATGAAAGGTGAAGCCTTTAATATTCTAACGTATTTTGCCAGTGATGAAGCCAGTTTGCTTGCAGAAACCGTATCCAATGTTAAGAACGTGGATCAGTATGGAAATATCAGCTAATAAGCACAGGAGAGATTAGACAAAAGAAGATTTATCAAAATGGAAAGAGAGAGTGTATGAAAAGAGCGATGAGAAAGTATTGTTTAGTGACGGTAGTCGTTTTTCTGCTGGCATTAATGCCAATGACTGTTTGGGCGCAGGGAGATTCAGCGCTGGCAACGGTAGAAAGCTTAGATACAGCAGTGGAAAAATTGGCTGGAAATACAAGTATGGCAGTTGGGACGGGTGTGGATTTGCCGGATATTTCTGAAAATGAACCGCAGCAAAAAAGCATGGCACTACCGCAGTTGGAAAGTGATACGAAAAAAGACTCAGTTAAAACAACGGATACCCAGATCGAAACCCAGGCTGTTTCAGGCGGTTTTGAGTATGAGGCAGTAAGTGGCGGGGTTTCGATTACAAAATATAATGGGCATGAATTTGAAGTGACGATTCCGGATATGCTGGACGGAAAGCCGGTTGTAAAGATTGGCAGTGGAGCGTTTGCAAATAGTAGTGTCTCAAGTATCATCGTTGGAAATAATGTAAAAACGATTGAAAGTAAATCACTTGGTATCTCGCTAGAATTTGGTAGCTCGTTAAAAAAACTGACGATACCGAAGACAACAATGGATATAGCAGTAGATGCAATAATATGGGAAAATTTTGGTATAGTTGATGTATATGGTTCAAAAGGATCAGCTGCGGAAAGTTTTGCCAAGAACCTTGATGATGTTCGCTTTTTGGATGTTGAAAGTGAAGAGAATAACTTTTATTATGAAGATGTGGCGGGTGGTGTAAAATTAGTTTATTATGGCGGCGCTGAAGAAAAAGTGATGATTCCGACAACCCATGATGGATTACCGGTTGTTGCAATAGAAAGAAGAGCCTTTGGCGACTGCGATACGTTGAAAGAAGTTACGATTCCGGATTCGGTAACGCAGCTTGGAAATGGAGAATCGTATGATGGTATTTTTTCTAATTGTAGTTCGCTTGAAAAAATAATCCTGGGGAAAGGGGCTTCGGAAATTCCGTCACGCTTTGCTGCTGGTTGCATTAAACTAAAAGAAGTAATTTTTAATGGAAAAATTAAATCAATTGGATACGGGGCGTTTTCTGGCTGTAGTAGTCTTACAATTATCAATTTACCGGATTCACTTGAAACAATCGGTTCATATGCTTTCCATCAATGTAATAGCCTTACTAACATCAATTTACCAGATTCACTGGAAACAATCGGTGAAAGTGCTTTCTGGGGGTGTAGTAATATAACTTCACTTGATATACCTGACAAAACAGCAACAATTGAAGTATGGGCCTTTACCTATTGTGAAAAACTCACTGATATTACATTTGGCAGCGGTCTTAAAAGTCTTGGTGCAGAAGCTCTTTCCTGGTGCGATAGTCTGGAGGAAGTTTCGATTCCAGAAGGTCTGACAACAATGGACAGCAGCAGAGTTTTTATAGGCTGTTCGGCATTATCAAAAGTTGAAATACCGAAAAGCGTAATATCGATTAATCCTTATATCTTTAATGGTTCACCGAACACACACATTTACGGGATTAAAGGTTCTTATGCCGAGTCTTATGCTAAAGAATACGAAATACCCTTTGTTGAACTGGGGAGCCAGCCGGACGATCCGGGGGATGAACCTGGTATGGGTGAACTAACCGGTTTTATCGGTCAGGATCCGGAAGGCAATTATTTCCTCTATAATAAGGCTGATTTTAATAATGCTTATCTGGCGTATCAGATCAACCCAGATTTGGCCTCGGCGAAGATGTATCAGCATTTTATCAATCAGAAATGTACTATTGTGGCACTTCGTGATGCGACAAAAGGCTACATGGACTATAGTGCAGCTGCAACGGCCTGTCTGCTTGCCCAGATGAAGGGTCAGAGTTTCAGTATTGAGACTTATTTTGGCCGCAGCGATGCCAAACTCTATGGACAAACAGTTAATAACGTTGGAAATGTTGCCAAAGACGGAAGTGTTACCTATTAAAAAGTTTTGAATCAAAAGAAGGAAGAAAAACCAGATCAAGCCTTAATTGAAAGCCTCCAGATATTCCTGCAACTGCTTCAGATACTGTTTTTCAGTATCTGAAAGCTCAAGCTCAGGCTGATCGGTAATCTTTGTCCCCAGCCAGCTGGTGCGGGTTTTCATCGCATCCAGCTGGTTGGGTATATCAAGGGCAATTTCGGCATATTTTTGAACGTTTGCCAAATCCCCCTGAGCGTTATAATAGGTCATCGTTTCGGAAAGCTTGGCCAGCAGGAACTGATAGTCACCCAGATCATAGGGATTCCAGTTGATGGCTTGTTCCATGTAAAGAACCATCTCTTCATAGTTTTTCTCTTCGGCGGCGACCATCGCCTTGCCCTTATAAGCCAGGGCAATCGTCTGATTGCTGGAAAGAATGGAATCTGCCCAGTAAGTGACTGCTTCGGTGGTACCTGCCTGGCTCAGGGCATAAATTTTTATTTCGGTATCAAAAGGCATCATTTGATAGGCCGTGTTTTGTTTGCCCAGATAATCATTGCCTAAAGCGATCAGAAAATAGGTGTAAAAACCGGTTAATATCACAAGGATAGAGATGGTAAGTCCCAGCCACTTGCGGTTGAAATAGGATTTTCGTTCACCGAAGGATAAGGTCATAATAAAAATAAAGACGATCACCAGATACTGAAAATCCATATCCAGAAAGCTGTGGGCGAGGATCACAATAAAAATCAACTTATCCAGCCGTTTCATCTGGCCGTGGAAAAAACTGTTGAAACATACGGCGATAAAGGCAAGGAGTGCCGTTATTCCGGCATCCAGCCCCAGCTGCAGAAGCGTATTGTGAATAAATTTAACGGTATAGACCCCAGTCTGAAACTGCGGCTGTAAATAATAATAGCCCAGATAACCCACTCCCAGCGGATTTTCTAAAAGCATGAGAAGACCATCCCGGGCGTACAAAAAACGCCCCAGCAGGGTGCTGGGATTGGTAAGGATTTCCGTTAATCGATTGATGGTATTGAAGTCCAGACCGGAAATCAGAAAGAGGGACACAACGAGTAAGCTGCCGCCAGCCAGTAACAAAACGGTTTTTCGAAGTGCTTTGTTGCTAAGCGCATAAAATAAGAACACGATCACCAGCATGACCAGGCTGATACGCGAGCCGGTCAGGATGATCCCCAGGGTCAGAATGACGAGTTGGATCATTGTGCCAGGTTCAGACGGCTTGTTTTCCAGAAGAATCAACATTCCGATCATTAGGAATAAGGCAAAGGTGTTGGGATACTGAAAAAAGCCCCCAAGGCGACCGGCATCAATTAGAATATTGGCCAGAAAGGGGATGAAATAGGCGATTCCACTTAAAATCACCATGATAATTCCAACCAGGGGGATCATGGCATAACTTTTCTGAATTTCTGCTTCTTCAAATTGCATAACAACCAGCATAAAAAGAATCGGGACGGAGAATTTAACCCAGCCGATCAGGCTCATCCCCCAATCCACCGACCAGGGGATGACCAGCAGATAGGAAAAGAAAACCAGCAGAAGCAGGATGGAATTGAAATTAAGGGCCAGCCGCAGAGTTTTTTTGCGGATGATCAGAAAGCATATAAAAAAGCTGAGAACGATGCCGGTAAAGGCTGCAGTGAATTCAAAAAATAGTCCCAGTAGAAAAGGAAAGAGAAAGAGCATTAAGCTAAAAATCCGTAATTCCAGTGAGTTGGAATTAATTGTCAGAAAGGTGTCCCTAAAAAAATGAAGTGGGGATCGATTTGTCTTTGATTGAGGTTTGTATTTTCCTGTTTTTTTCATCTGGTCTCCTGTAATCTGTATACTTTATTTATTCCGATCAAAAAACAATATGTTATGATGTTAAGATAAGCATAAATGCAACTTAAACAAAATTCAAGCAAAATTATCGAAAGATAATGATACAAAGCTATGTAGGCTAAATAACCAGAAAGAAAACAAAATCACAGTTTTGATTTAAAGTCTAAATATACTGCTTGAATTTAAGAGTAAAAAAAGTAGAAAAGCATCTTAGTGCAATGATGGCGACTAGAGGTGTTGGACTTGACTTATAAAAAAGAGAGAGGCGTTTTATGAAAAGAAAGCTTAAAAAATTCGGTCTATTTTTAATTATTTTTTTGTGCAGCATGATGCCAGTAGCGGTACTGGCGCAGCAGGATTCAGAAACTGGGGAGGATTTTTTATTTACAGACAGTTCCGTAGAGTCGGCATATACAGAGCAGAAAATTGATACTGAAACGGGTGAGAATTCTCCCCTTAATTCGGTTCAATCGCTGGTATTGCCCAAATTGGTAAGTGCTGCGGCTGACATGTCGGCTACATCGGATACACAGATTGTAACTCAGGCGATATCTGGGGAGTATGAATATATAGCGGTCAGTGGTGGGATTGCGATTACGAAGTACAAAGGCGGCAATAGTCAAGTGATTATACCCGACACCCTGGATGGACAGCCGGTAGTTGAAATTGCGAGTTATGCACTTTATTCTAATGGCATCTATAAAAACATTATCATTGGCTCAAATGTCACCACCATCAGAGCGAATGCGATTGGTAATTATTCGTTACAAACAGTTACGATTCCAGCAACCACAACGGTGATTGAAGCAAATGCTATCAGCGCCAGCAGCGCTATGAATATGGGGCTGAAAGTGATTGGGACAAGCGGATCAGCTGCGCAAGATTATGTCAGAGATGCGGGATTGGAAAACTTGATTTTTGTTGATCAGAACAGTGTTGAAAATGGTTTCTGGTATGTAATCGAAGAAGATGGAGCAAAAATTGTCCATTACGAAGGAAATGCCGATACCTTGGTTCTTCCTGCCACACTGGGCGGAAAACCGCTGGTCACAGTGGGTTCATATGCTATTGTTGATTCAGCGTTAACCCGGTTTGAAAGCAATAGTGAACTTAAAAAAATTGAAGAATTTGCTTTTTCAGGATGTTCTCCATATGGTGTTGGCTATAATAATCTGGAAATATTGCTAATACCTTCTGGCTCGACAGAAATCATAAAAAGCACCGATTCAGGTGATTATTCATTGAATGCCTTAAAGAGAATTATCGGGAAAAGTGGCTCAATAGCAGAAAGTTTTGCAACTGCGAATCACATTACTTTTCTGGTGATCGGAAACTTCCAGAATTATTACTGGTATGAACCGGTTACCGATGGCGTTAAAATTTCATATTATGAAGGATCAGACAGCATTCTGACAATCCCGGAAACTCTCGCCGGTCTTTCGGTTGTAGCCATTGGTTCAGGTGCATTTGCAGACCGTGATTTGCTGACTGAAGTCACCGTTCCAGATTCTGTCACCAGTCTTGAAGACTCAGATACATACAGTAGCGGAATTTTTAGTGGATGTGACTCGCTCGAAAAACTGATGATCGGAAAAGGAGTTACACAGATTCCCTCGGACATGGCTTATAGTTGTACAAAATTAAAAGAAGTGATTTTTAACGGAAGTGTAAAATCAATAGGTAACAGAGCTTTTTGGCGATGTTATAATCTGCAGAGCATTAATTTACCCGAGTCACTGGAATCCATTGGAAATGCTGCTTTTTTACACTGTGATGGAATCAGTTCAATCACGATCCCTGATAAAACCTCAATCATTGGTTCGGGTGTCTTTGTCTACTGTAAAAACCTCACCAGTCTGAGATTTGGTAGCGGATTGATCAGTCTTGGCGACCAGGCCGCCGCTTGGTGTGACAGTCTTGAAACTGTCAGTATCCCTGAAGGCCTGACGACTATCGGCAGTAGAGAAGTTTTTAGAGGCTGTCCACTATTGTCAAAAGTCGAAATGCCGGAAAGCGTTTCTGCCATCACTACAAATATTTTTGAATATTCGCCTAATACCAGCATTTATGGTTTAACCGGTTCTTATATTGAAACTTATGCGGATAAATATGACATTCCCTTTGTATCCGATGGCGAAGCCCCAAAAGGCGAACTAAGCGGTTTTATCGGTCAGGATCCGACCGGTAGCTACTTCTTGTACAATAAAACCGATTTTAACAATGCCTATCTGGCCTACCAGATTAACCCGGATCTGGCGGCAGCGAAAATGTACCAGCACTTCCTGAATCAAAAATGTCAGATTGTGGCTTTAAAGGATTTGACGAAGGGTTATATGGATTACAGTGCGGCCGCCACCGCCAGCTTGCTGGCGCAGATGAAGGGTGAAACATTCGATATCGGAGCTTATTTCGGGCGCAGTGATGCAAAACTTTATGAAAAAGGGATAAGCAGTATTGGCAATGTGGATAAAGATGGGAATATTCATTAAGAAAAGGAGAAACTTGGAAGATGCGGCCAAAGGATATCTGGATTATGGTGCCGCAGCAAACGCCTGCCTGCTTGCCCAGATGAAAAAGGAGACATTTGATCTTATGGCCTATTTTACCAGCGATGATGCCAAGTTGCTAAAAGAAACGGTGACGAATATCAAGACAGTCGATAAGGATGGAAATGTCATCAATTAAAAAATGCCAACAGAACAACTATTTTATTATTATTTCATAAAAAAACCAAAGCATCGCCGGAAAACCCATCTGGCGATATTTTTTAAGCTTAATTTACAAAATCTATGGTATACTCATGCTCTATACGGTATAATTGATAAGTCTGCAAGATGGCTGAACGAAAAAAATCATAGAGGGATGAAAAAATGAAAAAAAAATATGGGATTGCAATAATTCTGTTGATGGGAATTCTGCTGCTGTCGGGTTGTGCTCCTTCCGAAGACAAGCAGGCGAAGGAAGTTTTGGCTGAGTATTTTAAAATTCGCGAGCATAAACTTTATATCGATGACTATCAGCAAAATGGTGTCATTGAAACAAAAAGCATTGAAAATAAGGAATTGATACTGGTCAGTGATGCTGCCAGTAAAAATAAACTTTACGTTTTTGAACCGACCAAAAACAAAAAGACCAATCCGGTTTTTCTGGTGGATATAGCCAATAAGGAGGTTTTTCAGAAGTTTGTCAGTACCCTTCAGGGTGGGGTGCCGATTTATGTAAAAGTGTCACCACTACTGGAAGAAGATATCGTTGATGCGGCTTTTGCTAAGATCGAAACCGAAACCACCCCGGAGCTCAAAGAAACCGTAACCCAACAGCTGGAATCAGCGAAAACGGAATTGTATGATCAGCCCGCCACCCAGGGCAGTAGCTCAGGCACTGCGTCATCAACAGGCGGTGCCACCCAATCGGCCAGCAACCAGTCCGGTTCAACCAGCCAGTCAGGGAGCAACACATCATCTGGTTCAAATACCTCCTCCGGTTCAGGAAGCTCTTCAGGAACACCGACTGATCCGGGTAGCGGCGGCACCACTGATCCGGGAACATCGGATCAGCCCCTGCCGACAGCGACGGTTGAGTTTTATAAATCCTTATCGCCGGGAATGAAAATTGCCCTGGTCAAACTGGCGACTGATCAGCCGGAAAACTACAAGGTGACTTATGCCGACGTGACCTTAACCTACAATGGTGAATTTAGTGCCTATATCGGGGATGTGCCTACAGCAACGGCAGAAAACCTGCAGCCCACCACGACCAGGAGATAAAACAGATGAACGGTTTCAGCTCAAAGTTATTGGTCACTGTCATCCTGGCAGTATTGTTGATTGCTGGCGGGACAACGACGTTGGCCAAGCTTGATCAGTTTTTACTCAAGGATTCCGGCGGTCAATATTATTCCTATAATAAGGACGCCATTAACAGTTCATACCTGGCTTATCAGCTTGACCCCACAAAAGCTGCCGGCAACATGTACCGCCACTTTACCGGGGTGATTAATACCGGTGGTGCAGTGGTGGGTCTTTATGATACGGTTAAAGGCTATATGGATTATGCCGCCGCTTCGGCAGCCTTACTGAAGGCACAGCTGCAGGGTACAGCTTTCAATATTGATTCTTATCTGGCCTCGGCTGGGGCTAAAAAACTTGAAGCAGAGGTCAGCGGGGTCAAGGTTGTCAATAGTCAGGGGAATATTGAAGGGGTAGGGAGCCTCATTTATGGAGATTGGCTGTTAATCAGCAATGAATCCACTGATGCTGCCACCACCCAATCTACTGGAACGCTTAGTATTTCGGGGGATTCCATTGAAACCCTGGATACGGCCGATCTCGATGATGAAGCTTTTCGTGTAAATCCCAGTTTGCCGGCTGATGAGACAGCTGATGCGTTATCACCACCAGCTGCTATGCAGGATAGTTTTGCCGCAGCAGCCCAGGGTGATACCCGATCTTTTTATGTTTACAATTATCGGACAGCTACCTATGGCGATACCTTAAGTGCCCGTCTGGCCTATTCGGGCGATCAGGTTGAGGTTTGGGTTGAACAGAATAATCCCAAAGTGATCATCACGGATGAGATGGCTGCTATAATGGGTGGTGAGTTTGAAAGTCGGATTTATGCACTGATTCGTGACAACTATTACACCGAATCGGATGTTAATGGCGATGGCAAGGTGGCAATTCTTTGCTACGATATTATCGATAATTACAGTGGCTCCGGTAGTGCTTATACCGGCGGATACTTTGCTGGCAATGATTTAACTGGAACGACGAGTTCAAATCGGATGGAATTGCTCTATGCTGATACCTGGCCAACCATGGGAACTGATCCGGCCAATCCGGATGTCACAAAGGTTTACTCAACGCTGGCACATGAGTTTCAGCATCTGGTCAATGCCAACCGAAATCAGCTAGAAGAAAAGCGACCAATGGAAACCTGGCTCAATGAAGCACTGTCACTCAGTGCCGAGCATCTCTATGAGGGGGTTCAAAGTAGTCGGATTGAGTATTATAATAAGTCAGCGGCAATCCGTAATGGTCGGTCGCTGCTTAACTGGAACAACAGTAATGAAGTGTTGGCCAATTACGCCCTTTCCTATCTGTTTTCCCAGTATCTGACGGCGCAGATGAATGAGGCCTTGGGAGTCGGTCATCAGGTCAAATTTTTCAGAGAAATCATAGTCGAAGATTCAGGCGGTTATCAGGCAGTAGAAAAAGTTGTTAAAAAGCATATTGATGGTAGTATCAACTTTGGGAAACTAATGACTAATTTTCGAGCTGCATTGCTACGAAGAGACAGTAAAGGCATTTACGGATTTGGCGGACAAACAGGATTTGACGCCATTCAAACCCCGCTTTACACCGGTGGAGCCAAGGCGCTAGAAGGGGGCGGGGCAATTGTCAAGGGATTATCCGGGCCGTTTACGGATCCCGGTAATCGCGGCCTGAACATCACCTATCTGGGATTGTTCAGGCCATAGAGAAAATAAAGAAAGAATGGAGTAACAATGAAAAAGAAAGCAATTATTATTGGATGTGCCGTTGCGGTTGTCGCAATTGCGGTGTTATTGGTATTGGGATTTATGAATTCGGATGCAAACCGGGCCAGTAAAATCCTGGAGCAATATTTTGCAGAACAGACAGACAGAGAAGAAGCTTTAAGCATCAATGATTATGAAAACACTGGAATAGTAACCGATGAAGCTGCGCTGGAAGGTTTTGAAATTACCCTAAGCGATAGTGTTAAACTGGAAAAGCTTTACCTCTTTACTGCTAAAGCGGAACCGGAAACCAAATCACAATTTATTGTTGATGTTCAAAATGAGACAGTTTATGAAAAAGAGGTGCGAAAACCATTGCCAAATTCAACCGTGAAATTCTATCAGTCGCTGGTACCTGGGAGTAAAACTGTGGTAATTACGCTGGAAGCTGAAAACCCACAAGATTATAAGGTTTCCTACGGCGGTGTTGAGCTAACCTTTAATCCGGAGTTTAATGCCTTTGTTGGTGATGTTCTGGCGACAACACCGGAAGATTTGAAACCGGAGTAAAAACTGGCATATCTGAATAACTTAAAAATTAGTTAAAAACCTGATTCAGTAATTGGATCAGGTTTTTCTTTTGGGTACAATCTTGATTATAGATTAAATGATTGAAAAAAAGGCAGGAAACTGCTAAAATTTAATCAGGAAAAGTAAAAAATGTCCGATATACTATAAGAATATTTATATTGAAAAGTGGTTTTATAGATAAAAAGAAAAGAGGTCAATCATGAAAAAATCAATGGCGGCTTTGTTTGGCTCAATCCTGACTGCATCAATGTTGTTTTCCCCCGGCAGTGTTGCAGCAGCAGAAGTAACAACCACAGCAACCTATGGGGTGCAATACAAAACGCATATCCAGGATTATGGCTGGGAAAGTGCCTGGAAAAGCAATGGCGCTCTTTCAGGAACTGTGGGAGAATCCAAGCGGTTAGAGGCCTTACGGGTCGAACTGACAGGGGCTGATCTGCCGTTTGGAGCCAATATTCAAACCTACGTTCACGTTCAGAATGAAGGCGATTTGGGTCCCTTTGATATGGGAAGTCTGGCGGGAACCGAAGGAAAGGGCCTACGGCTGGAGCGGATCACCCTCAACCTGCGGAATCTCCCGGATTATCAGCTGCGTTATAATGTACAGGTACAGAATGTCGGCTGGTTGCGGGATGAAAACGATGTATCAACCTGGTTTGTCAGTGGCGAATCGGCCGGAACCAGTGGCAAAGGCTATCGGCTGGAAGGGATAAAAATCACCCTGGTTGAGACCAACGATGCCTATGATGCTTACAAAAAAGCCCTGGCGGCTGTAAAAGAGGAAAATTACACCTCCCTGTCCTGGATCTATTACCAGGCAGTGGTGGAAGCTTATGCCGTTACTGAAGATGACGAGAAAGAGACGATTATTGAGGCAACCGAGGCTGTCCTTGATGCTCAGAAATCGCTGGTCAGGGGCAGTGATCTGTCGGTCTATAATCAGGCCATCAGCAGTGTCAATGAGATTGACTATACCCCGGAAAGTTGGGAAAGTTATCAGGATACAGTCTGGAGTAACTATGTCACCAAAGATGATAGTCAGGCGGTTGTTAACGCAGCCGTTAAAAACATTCAGGCAGCTCAAAAACGACTACAACGAAAGGTCAACCTGACCCGTTACAATGAACTGCTGGCCGGTGTAATTGAATCCGACTACCTGCCCGAGTCCTGGGCGGAATACCAGCAGGTGCTGGCTAATAATGTGGTAACTGAAGCAAATACCCAGACTGCTATTAATGAGGCAGTTAAAAACATTGAGGAAGCCCAGAAGAAGATGGTTCGACGTTTGGATTTTACCGGCTATAAAAGTCTGCTGGCAGCAGTAAAGGAAGCTGATTATACGACTGAAAGCTGGGCAGCTTATCAGGACGTTGTCGATGCCAATGTGATGTCTGAAAACAATACCCAGTCACAAATTGAAGCAGCCATGGCAAAAATTGCCGCAGCCCAGAAAAATCTGATTAAAGCGGCTGATCTCAGTGCCTACGAAGCGGCGCTGGCAGCGGTTTCTGAATCCGACTATACCCCGGCGTCCTGGCTGGTTTATCAGAATGTCGTTAAAACCAATAAGGTTACCGCCGCCAGTGGCCAGACAGCAATCGATGCGGCGACCGAAAAAATAGTGGCAGCTCAGCTTAAATTGGTAGGAAAAGCTGACTTTACAGCTTATGAAACAGCCCTGGCAGCGGTTAACCAGAATGATTACACGCCACTTTCCTGGATGGCTTACCAGAAGGTGGTAACAGCGAATCGGGCGTCAGCAGCAGCAGCACAGGATGCGGTTGATAAAGCAACCGATAAAATTCTGGCGGCTCAGTTGAATCTGGTTTTAAAAGGCAATTTGACGAATTACAAAAATGCCTTGGCCGCAGTGAAACAAGCCAACTACACCACCGAAACCTGGGCGGAATACCAAAAGGTTGTCAAAGCCAATGGGATGACGGCCAACAGTTCGCAGAGTGAGATTGATCTGGCGACTGAAAACATTCTGGCCGCCCAGGAGAACCTTGTCTTGAAAGATGGTGATCTCAGTGCCTATGAAAAGGCTCTGTCCAAGGTTAAAGAGGCTGATTATACCGCCGCCTCATGGAAACTTTATCAGCAGGTGGTTGAGGCGAACGTGGTAGATGGCGAAAACACGCAAACTGAAATTGATCAGGCAACGAAAAACATTCTGGCGGCTCAAGCCAATCTGGTAAAAAAAGGCGACTTGACGGCCTATAACATCGCCCTGGCCGGGCTGACAGAGGCTGATTATACCGCTTCATCATGGTTGGCTTATCAGGCGGTGGTTAAAGCCAATGTGCGCACCGTCGAGGATGGCCAGGTCAAGATCGACTTGTCGACTGAAAAAATTTTGACTGCCCAGAAGAGTCTGGTTAAAGCTGGTGATTTGACGGCTTATTCCGCAGCATTGGCGGCGGTACGTAAGGAAAACTACACGGCGGCCAGCTGGGCAACATATCAGACGATTGTTAATGCTAACGTCAGAACCCGCAACGATACCCAGAGTCTGATTGATCTGTCAACCAAGCGGATTACTGATGCTCAAAGCAAACTGGTGCGAAAATACGATATGAGCGCCTATAACGGCCTGTTGGCAGCGGTGAAACAAGCCGATTACACCCCGGCCTCCTGGACGACCTATCAGACGGTGGTCAAAGCCAATGTGGTAACAGCGGCAAGTTCGGCAGCTCAGATTCAGGCAGCTATTGAAAAGATTGAAGCCGCCCAGGCCAAGCTGGTCAAAGTGGTGGATTTAACCGCTTATAACAACGCTCTGGAAGCCGCTAAAGAAGTAGAGTATATTCCTGAAACCTGGACTGCCTATCAGCTGGTGGTAAAAGCCAATGTGGTGACCACGGCCAATACCCAGACGCAGATAGACACAGCGACGAAGAATATTATTGCAGCCCAGAAAGAGGTTCTCAAAAGAAAAGTCAATTTGACCCGTTATCTGGAACTTCTGGCAGGGGCTGTGGAGTATGATTACAGCCCTGCCTCCTGGGCTATTTATCAGAAAATTTTATCAGAAAATGTGATGTCCGAGAATAATACCCAAACTGAGGTGGACGCAGCGGTCAAGAAGATTGAAATTGCTCAGAATAACTTGGCTCGACGATTAGACTACACCAAATATAAAGAATTGCTGGCGGCTACCGAAGGAAAAGAAGATCTTTATACTTCGGTGAGCTGGGGGATCTACCAGAAGGTCGTAACGGAAAACACCCTGACGATGGATAAGGAAAAGGATACCCAGACAGCCATTGACAAAGCGGTTATTAACATTGAAGCGGCTCAGAAGAAGCTGGTTAAAGCCGGGGATCTGACCGCCTACAATCTGGTGCTTAAGGCGGTCAAGCGGGAAGACTATACCACTGCGACCTGGGATGTTTATCTGAAAGTGCTGGAAGCCAATGAGATGACCAAAAACCATAGTCAGGCCGATATTGATGCGGCAACCGAGAAAATCCGGCTGGCACAACTTAAACTGGCCAAAGCGGCCACTGACATTGCTGAATACAATAGACTGACCGGACTTTTACCGGAAGATTACACCTCGGTTTCCTGGGCTGTCTATCAGAAGGTTCTTGATGCCAATTATGTGACACCACAGGATGGGCAGACAAAGATCAATGCAGCGGTAGTAAAACTGCGGGAAGCCGAACGAAAGCTGGTAGAGCGTGCCGATGATTTCAGTGAATATAACAAGGCGCTTAAATATAATCTGTTTCTCGGTGGCGATCCCGACGATGCAGCAGCGACAAAAGCTCCTGTCTTAATGAATGAAGGAGATTACACCACCTCCTCCTGGGCTGTTTATCAGAAGGTTCTTGATGCCAATGTGATGGATCTTGATAAATCCCAGGCGCAAGTTAATCTGGCGGTGGCGAATATTAAGAAAGCCCAGTTTAAGCTGTTAAAAGGTGGCTTGTTGACCCGTTACAATAATCTGTTGAAATATAATATTGTTCTGGGCAAAGATCCGGATGATGCGACCGATACCAGAGCACTGCACCCTATGAAAGAGACCGAATACACATCAACCTCCTGGTCGATCTACGCCAAGGTGCTCAGCAGCAATGAAATGGATCGGGATAAATCTCAGGCCCAGATTGATGCAGCGGTAGTGAAGATTGAGCGGGCCCAGGCAAAACTGGTTGTCCGGGGTGACTTAACGGCGTATTATGAAATTCTGAACAAGGTTAAAAAAGCTGATTGGACGACCAAGTCCTGGACGGAATACGAGAAGAAACTGACGACAAAAGGATATTTTGTAACACCTGACAATTCACAGGCCGAAATTAACAGAGCAGTTGATTTAATCGAGTTGGCCCAACTCAATCTGTTGCCACGGGGGAATACCGACGAGTATTATGATTTACTTGATAATTATACCGATCCCAGTGTCTTTAAAACAGCGCCATGGAAAACCTATATCACCGAATTGGCTAAGTATGTTGTGTCTGGTGACAATTCGGATTACGAAATCAAAATTGCGGTTGATGCAATAAAGCGGGCACAGCAACGGCTGAATTTACCTGAAAATACGGCATCAATCTTAACCGCCTACAATGAAGCGTTATCGAAAACAGATGCTTCTACTTCGTATACCCCGACGTCATGGGGCATCTATGAAAAGGCAATAAAACCGTATCTCAATTATACAAAAGATACTGATCAGGATAAAGTTAATACGGCAACAGATAAGATAAAAGAAGCTCAAACGTTTTTGGTGCGAACCAATCAGACGGAGTTGAATAAGTTCAAAGATGCGATTGAAATGTATCTCCGTAATCACTTGCAGGTTAGGACAGCTGTGCCAAAACCACTCAACACGTACGTCATTTCTGGCAGTTCCGATAATAAAGAAACATGGGAAGCTTATGTGGCGACAGTTGAAAAATATGCTAAAGCCTATTCTGATTCATCCTGGCAGCAGACCGCTATTAACGACAGCAGTCGACCGGAGGTGATTTTGGCGGCGGTTGCTGACATCAATAAAGCGATCAGTAAGCTTAGACCGGTTGCACCTAATCCGGATGGAATTAGTTTAGATTATACCGCCTATGATAAAGCACTCAACGAATCAGTACCATGGCGGGATGATCTTGAGATCTGGACCGAAACTATGGCCAAGGTAGCACCTCGATATACCCAAAAATCCTATGACGATTATGTCAGGGATTGCAACAGTTATGAGATTCTCAATCGGATTGAGTCGGCACCTGGGGTTAAAATGGATCAGACGAAGATAGAAAATGCAACCGCTTTTATCACCAATGCTCAAAAGACTCTTTGGGAAAGGGCAGAAGAGGCTGATATAAACGCCTACAACAATGAAGTGGCCCAATTTAAAGCGTTAGTGACTTCAAAAGGCAACTATACCAGTGCAACCTGGGGTCTTTATGAAACAACCTATTTAAACGTACCGTCGAATCTTAATGATTTGCAGAACCTCAAAAAGACCGATTGCCAAAAAGCAACCGGTGATTTGATGACAGCACGCCTTGGTCTCAAGTTTACGGCGGCATTCGTTGGTTCAGATCTGACTACGGCTAATCTGTCGACCGATGTTGTAAAAACTACCAATTTATTGGCAAGGGCTCAGAACTTGTTGAAAGATAAGACGAAATATAAGGTCGAAGTCAAAAATCTAGGTAATGCTAATGTTGATGCCAATGGCATCGTAACAGGGAATCCGGGTGATGCTGTAGTTATTGGTTTTAGGGTCAGTGAGATCGCAGATCTTAATAATTACCATGAGGTGAAGATTACCGGGATTACGGTGTCGGCACCTGCGGCAACCGCAGCAACAGGCACCATAACGATTGATAACAATGCAATTGAAACTGCGACACAAGCATCAATCGTTGGTGGGGCAGCTGTAGCTGATGTAGCCAAAGCCAACGATTCACAGCTAAAGCTTATTATTGATGGGGCGGCGGTTGAAAGAACGGTTAATACAAGTGGAGCAGCAGGAGCTAATCCAACTGCGGCAGAATATGTAACAGCATTAAATACCGCTTTTGCAGGAAATGATGTCGTATTTACACAAGCGGCCAATGTTATAACTGTTACAACAAAAACCTATGGAACTGGGGCTACTTTAGCGGTTGCAGCATCTTCAACGCCAGAAAAAGACTTGCGGGAAACGCTTAAGTTCGATGCTGTGTCTACACCTACAATTTCAGCAGGCACAGACAAGGATACGTTAACGGTGAACGATGGAACAGCATCTGTATATGTATTTGTTCCAGCTGGCGCTGGTCTTACAAATGCTGTTGGTAGAACATCAATCGCTGTCGGCGCAGACGCCACGACGACAGCGTCTACATTGGCAGCTGCTATTGCTGGTAAAACTAACGTAGGCGCGACCAATGGTGGAACAGCAACTGTAACAATTACAGCAAAAGTTACCGGAACAGCTGGAAATGCCTATACTTTGGCCAAATCTGATGGTGTTACCAGTAACTTTACGTTGTCTGGAACTAACCTTGCTGGTGGTGTATAAGCGGTTTAGGGGTAAACGGCACCTGCCTACCGCTACTTAACTTATGCAACTTAACTGATTGAGTTGGGAGGGAAAGATCAAGGGAAAGCTCCAAACAAACTCATTCGAAAGCACTTTGCAGTCAGAGTCAACAGGCACCAGCTGCAAGGCACCGTTTTTTACTTCCTAGGCTTTTGTTGCAATTTAGTTAAAAAACGATCCGGTTTCGTTAAGATCCGGATCGTATTTTAAATTCAGCAAAAAACCATGTCACACAAAATGCCACAGCTTGTTTGCCTGAAAGCTCTGTGATAAGATAGCAGTAAAAGAAGAATAAAGGAGACGAAGAAATGAACCAAACCACAAATAGAATTTTGGTCACGATCCTGATGCTGGCAGTGTTTTTTATCGCTGGAGGTGGGATGATTTCTGCAAAGATGACGGGATTTCTGGTAACAGCTTCCAATGGCGTATGCTATGAGTTTAACAAGGATGAGCTCAACAATTCCTATCTGATGTACCAGCTTCGGCCAGATTCCGGAGAGGCTGATCTCTATCGCCAGTTTGCCGGTATTAAAGGTGGAAAAATTGTGGCTTTTCGGGATGATTCAAAAGGCTGGATGGATTATGAAGCTGCTCAGTCGGCGTTATTGAAAGCCCAGATTCTCGGGCAGACTTTTGATATCAATACCTTTGCCGAGTCAGCGGAGGCCCCTGTCTATTCCGGTGCCGTCTCAGAGATCGTGGTCGTGACACCGGGCATGGTGATAGCTGGGATTGATGTCTCCTATCAGTGCTTTATCGAGTCCCAGGGATGGAGTGACTTTTCAGAGAACGGTCAGGTCGCAGGAACCATCGGTCAGGCCAGGCCGCTGAAGGCCTTGAAAATGCGACTGGTTGATCCGCCATCCGAGGCAAAAATTAAGTTTCGACTTTACCGAAACGGGCTTGGGTGGCAGGAATGCGTAAGTGCTGGCGAGTTGCCAGAGGTTCAAGTGTTAGACAATAATATCGAAGCCATCACCATTGAACTGGAGAATATGCCTGACTATTCAGTTGAGTATCAGGTTAAAATAATTGGCCATGATGACTGGCAGCATTGGGTTTGGGATGGCGCAATGGCCGGAACAGAAGGGATGAACCTGGCTATTGAGGCGTTTCGGGTGCGGATTGTCCAGCTATAGAAAGTCAGAATTAAAGAAACCACTTTTACCAACTCAGCGAGCGTTGTGGAAGGTTTTTTTCCTCATTGTTCACTGTAACTTATTGATCTGAAAAAGATCTGGGCGATGCTCTGGATAACGCTAAAATCGGGCGAGAATATATCTTAAAGTAGTTTTCATTTAATGAGAACTAAGATATAATATCACTATCATAAAGTCGGGCACGAGTTGATTGCGAAAGGGGGATGAGAAATGACAAACGAAGAATTTCAATTGCTGGTATTAAAAAAGCTGGATTCATTTGAGGGCTTTCAGACAAATGTCATTGAAAAGCTGGATTCATTGGAAAATGGGTTAAGCGGAGTCAAAGCACAGCTGGATGCAGTCGAGAATAGATTGAGCGAAGTCGAAGTAAGACTGGATGCAGTCGAGAGTAGATTAAACGAAGTCGAAGTCAAACTGGATGCAGTCGAGAGTAGATTAAGTGATGTCGAAGTAAGACTGGATGCAGTCGAGAGTAGATTAAACGAAGTCGAAGTCAAACTGGATGCAGTCGAGAGTAGATTAAGCGAAGTCGAAGTAAGACTGGATGCAGTCGAGAGTAGATTAAGCGATGTCGAAGTCAAACTGGACGCTGTTTATGATCAAACAGCGTTCTTGACGGAGTTTAAAACCGAAACCGGACAACAGTTTGTGGATATCAATGAGACCCTTGATTTTGTTTTGCACAAAGTAGTTTTGACTGAAAAAGAAGTCTACTCGATGAAAATGAAACAAGCCCAGTAGCCATAGTGCGGAATCAAATAAGTATTGAAGAAATAAAGCAGCGAGCCCCGATCGGTTTGCTGCTTTATTTTTGCGTTGGAGGCCAGCTCGTTTACCTCATTGCCAAAACTGACAGAAAGGTGTAAAATCTATTTAACAGAAATTTATAAGTTCAGACTAGGATAAACGGAGGATTTAGAATGAAAAAAATGAGTGCAAGCCTGATTGGGGCTCTTTTTCTGAGCTCGATGGTATTTTCGACAAACGTTTTCGCAGCTGGAATAGAAACAAAAACCGCAGGTGATATTGGTGTTACCTATCGCACCCATATCCAAAACGAGGGCTGGCTACAGGGCTGGATGGTCGATGGCGCCATGTCCGGATCGGAGGGCAAGGGTCTGCGGCTGGAAGCGATCGAGATTGAATTAACTGGCGATGTCCCCGATGATCTGAAGATTCAATACCAGACCCATATCGAAAATGAGGGTTGGGCACAGGGCTGGGTTACCGATGGTGCTCTGGCGGGTTCGGAAGGAAAAGGTCTGCGTCTGGAAGCTGTTGAAATCAGGCTGACAGGAGCCAGTGCATCAGACTATTCGGTCAAATACAGAACCCAGATCGAGAATGAAGGCTGGGCTCAAGGATGGGTTGCCGATGGCGCTTTATCCGGATCCGAAGGCAAAGGTCTGCGTCTGGAAGCAATTGAAATTATGGTGGTGGAAACACCAGTTAAAATTGCCTATGATGCCTATCAGGACGTTTTAAATCAGGCGAGTGAAGCGGATTATACCGTTAACAGCTGGACAACTTACAAAAAAATTGTGGATGCCAATGTGGTAACAAAAGATGATACGGCCAACAGAATTACCGAGGCAACCATCGCAATTAAAACGGCGCAGGAAAGTCTGGTAAAAAAAGCCGATTTGACAGTTTATCATGATGTACTTAATAGTGTGATGGAAGAACAATGTACACCGGAATCCTGGGCAATTTATCGGACGATCGTGGAAGCCAATGTGGTGACAGCCGAAGACCCACAGGAAAAGGTGGATGCGGCAACGATTGCCATTATCAAGGCCCAAAAAGAACTGGTTAAATACGCAAATATGTCCGCTTATAATACCGCGGTCACAGCAATTAGCGAAGATCAGGTAAAATCGGGTTGGACAGAATACAAAGAAGTGCTTGACGCCAACCATGTGACAAAGCTGAATACTCAAGATGAAGTGGATGCGGCAACAGCAAAAATAGTCGCGGCTCAAAAGAATCTGGTACTGTATTCCAATTTGGGTAATTTTAACAAAGTCATTGCGTTATATATCGAATTTGGTACTGACGCAGACAATGCGCCTTATAGTCGGGAAAGCTGGGATGCTTATACCACTGTTTGCGAAACCTATGGTACCCTTAACAACGGTACCTGGGTTTATGATGTAATTTCGAAAAACTCAGATCAAACTGCCATTGACAGTGCAACAGCAGATATCAAAAAAATGACGGATGTCCTGGTTGCAACAGCCGACCTCAAGGCCTTCAATGCTGCCAAAAATATTAAGATAACCGATGGGCCTTATACCACTGCGTCCTTCGAAGCCTACACTAAAAACGCTCAGGTAATTTCAATTGCAGATCTTGAAGCAGATCTTTTAAAAAGCTATTCGCAAAGTGTGGTGGACGGCTATACCCAGACATTGATAGCCATCCAACATGAGCTGCTTATTCACGCCGCAGATCTCAGTGCTTATAATGAAGCTTTGGCTAAAGTAAAAGCAGTCGATTATACTGAAAAAACTTGGGCTACTTATCAGACCATCGTTGATACCAATAAAGTAGATGGTGACAGTACCCAGGAAGCAGTCAATGCAGCAACGGCCAAAATTCTCAGTGCCCAGAAAAACCTGACCTATTCGGCCGCCTATGTGGCTGCTAATTCCAGACTTGATTCCTACTATTTTGGGGTACGCAAGGTTGGCGATAATATTCTCACTCGAGCTAATGAACTGATTTCCGCCGCAGGTTTTGACAAAACCCGCTATAAAATCAGTTTCACCCGAATCGATAACGGAACAGCCGTCATTAATCCAGTTACCGGGCTGATCACTGATGCTGGTGCAACAACCGCATCAGTCAGTTTCACGATTACACCGGTTGATGGATCTGAAGCAGCAACGACCAAGAATATTGATTTATTTATAAACAAGTAGTCGAACTATTCCAATCAATAGCAAAACATCGATAAAAGACAGATTTGAAGCTGATTCAGCTTCAAATCTGTCTTTTTAAATTTCTGATTCACGATACCCCATTCACCACAACTTCCATCCCCGCCAGATCAAACCCGGTTTCGCAATAAACGGAATAGGTGTATTTATCAGTTTTCCAGGTGGCTAAGCCCATGCCATCGGGGTTGGTCTGGTAGAGAACCGGAATCCCGGAAGCGTTTGCTTTGGTTTCGCCGCTCTGGAATTCGGTGTAAACACCCGCAATGTTGTCGATCATCACATCACCCTTACGAACCGTGTAGTTGACACCACCCAGGGTAAAATTGGCCTGGGCAATGTCATCAGAGATAGTGAAGTATTTCACATCCGTGATACCGGCCGGTAGGGTTTCGAAGGTAAAGCCGATCGCATCCTTAATTGCCTCACTTGAGGCCTGCTCCACCATCGGGTTGGGCAGTTCGGTTTTGGAATCATCCTTTTTTTCGGCGGCAGGGGTGCAGCCAGTAAAAAGAAGAACCGTGAGAGAAACAAGAATCAAGGGAAACAACAACAGTTTTTTTGATTTCATAATAGACCTCTCTTTATTTTATATTTTAGGTAATTGCTAAACTGCCGTGAGCTTTGCGCCCAGTTTCGCACGAAACAATTTTTACACTGTACGGCGGACAGTTCGCTGAACTGTTCGCCTACACGTTACAAAATTGTTTGTGGAAACTGCACTCAAAGCAATCATTGTTCGATTTTTTTCATTTCGCAATTATCTATTTTATTTTTAGATGTTGGGGCATGTCATGGCAACGTTTCGTTTGTCATACCGGTTGTTAAATTTGCGGCTAAATCGGACAGCTACTGTCCCTGGCCACATGGGTAAACTGGCTTTTGCCGCTGGCATAATCAGCTACGCATTGACCATGACCCAGTAGTTTGTATTTATAGCTGAGCAGTCCCTCCAGGCCAACCGGGCCCCGAGCATGGAGTTTACTGGTGCTGATCCCCACCTCGGCGCCGAAGCCGAAACGGAAGCCGTCACTGAAGCGGGTGGAACAGTTCCAAAAAACACCGGCTGAATCCACCAGGGTCATAAAGGTTTGGGCCGTAGTTTCGGTAGTGGTCAGAATCACATCGGTGTGGCCGGAACTATAGGTGTTGATATGGTTAATGGCCGTTTTCAGATCGGGTACAATTTTAATTGACAGGATGTAATCCAGGTATTCGGTTTTCCAGTCGATTTCGGTAGCTGCCTCGACGGCAATGATCGCCTGAGTGGCAGCATCCCCCTTAATATGAACATTTTTGGCCTCCAGTGCCGCTTTAAGTTGCGGCAACAGAGCAGGGGCGATTTTTTCGCTGACCAGCAGGGTTTCCAGGGTATTGCAGGCAGCCACGTACTGGGTTTTAGAATCGACAATGATCGCAACGGCCTGGGTAAGATCGGCATCTTCATGAACATAAACATGGCAGATGCCGTCGGCGTGGCCCATTACCGGAATGTTGGAGTTGTTCATAATATATTGAACAAAGCTGTTGGAGCCCCGGGGAATAATCAGATCAATGTAGTGATCCAATGCCAGCATGGCAGTGACGTCTTCCCGGGTCTCCAGATTTTGGAGCCAGTCCTTTGGCAGACCCACAGAAGCGGTGGCTTGATTGATAATTTTAGCAAGCAGTCGATTGGTTTCCAGGGCTTCACGGCCGCCTTTTAAGAGTACCGCATTGCCGCTTTTCAGGCAGAGGGTGGAAATCTGAACAAAAGCATCGGGTCGGGATTCGAAGATAACCCCAATGACCCCAATCGGGCAGGTGACCTTATAGAGATCCAGACCTTCATCCAGCTCGGTTGACAACTTGGTAGCTCCCAGGGGATCGGTCAGCTCCATCAGGCTGTGGATTCCCTGGATTACGTCATTGATCTTTGCAATATCGAAGGTCAGACGTTTAAGCAGGGGGGCACCCAGGTTTTCTTCCTGAGAGCGTTTCATATCGACTTGATTGGCAACTGCAAGTGCTTCTTTGTTTTCTTCCAGAGCGTTGGCAATGGCCAGCAGCCCGGCATTTCGCAGCTGACCGTCGGTGGCTGCTAACAGGATGCCCGCCTCCCGGGCGATTTTTCCGCATTGTTCCATTTGCATTGGCATTTCCTCCTAAATTTTGGGATTGGGTTTTTAGGGCGAGGGTCTGACCCCTTGGTCATCACGGATCGCTCCTACAAACTAATGTGTGATAGTCGTATTTTAATAAACTGTAAATATGGATTCGTAGAGGCGGGTTTTACCCGCCGAAGGGACGTTTGTATATTGACCAACGTTCCGGGCGAATGCGATTCGCCCCTACACTATGATGTGTGACATTATATGTGTTAACAGAGTTATTGTTTTCTTCGTTGGGGTGGGTAAGCCACCCCAATGACGGCCTTTATTTTGCCAATAAATTCTCTCGAATCTTCTTAAAATCTTTCTCTCGTAAATCAGTTTTTTCCATTAAATAGGTTTCCACATTTCCGAAATTGGTGTTGACATAGTCCATCGAAATCTTTAACCACTCGGGTTTGACACCATAAAATTCCCAGAGGTGATAATTTTCAATACCCAGTTCCTCGGACATAATGTTACCCAGCAGGTTAAAACTCTCGTCGAAGGTCAGATTCGTCAGCGTATAGTCAGACAGGATCACATCTTCACTAACGCCTAAAATGCTCAGAATCAGATAAGTCATAAAACCGGTACGATCTTTACCGTTGGTGCAATGATAAAGAATTGGGTATTCCGATGGTTCGGTTAGGTATTTGAGCACTTCGGCAAAGCACTGGGCCCGATCTTCGGTCTGGATTTTGTAAATATGGCGCATAAATGCATCAATTACGCCCGGTTGGGTGAAATCCTGATGATCCAGGCCCATATCTGCACTGGTGAAAATTGGCAGCAGATGGTATTCCGTATTTTTGGGCAACCGATCAGCCTGACGCTTTGATTTGGATTCATTTCTGAAATCAAAGACATGTTTAAGGCGTAGGGCCGAAAAATAGTCGACATCCTTATCGGAAAGGTGGGCCAGCTCTTCACTACGGATCACTTTTCGCCACTTGATTTTGCGACCATCGATTCCCGTGTAGCCGCCGATATCCCGAATGTTGATGGAATTTTCCAGTTGGATCAGACGTTTGCTCAACTGGGTTTCTTCACAAAAAATCAGATTGTTTTCATCTTTGAAATTATATAAGATCCGACCATTGGGGGCAATCAACCCCGGATAGGTGGATTTTTGTGGTTCGGACTTGGAAACAGGAGTAACCTCAGCGGAGGTGGTTTTACCCGGTTTATCAGGATGAGCGGATTCGGTCGTTGTCATACTTACTGGAGGCAAATTTTCAGACAGGGGTTCGTTGAGAATCGTTTCTTTAGTGAGTGCTTCAGACCAGGTGGTAGATGGGGGTGACTGTTTTTTCCGGATTCGTTTGCTAACCAGAAAATAAGCGGGGATAGCAGCAGCTGCGCCAGCAATTATGGCAAGGGTGGTCGTTTTTTTCATTGATGATTTCCTTTCTGTGACTTCCATAGGATCTGTTTTTTGATTCATTATATGTTATGATTATAGCATAAACTTAATCAAAAAGTCCTAAAATGTGAGGAGTTAAGTATGAATACGTTAAGTGTTACTGATGGCCCGGGTCTGGGAATTTACTGTCATATTCCGTTTTGTCTCAAAAAATGTGCTTATTGTGATTTTTCGTCATTCTCTCGTCAGAGTGAGGCAGTAATCAGAGATTATTTTGCAGCCTTGCATAAGGAAATTAGAAAATTTATCGAAGAAAATAAAAAATTTGCGTTGCCAGCAGTGGATACCATCTATTTTGGTGGGGGAACACCTTCTGCGGTTGATGTCAGACACATTGAAGCAACTCTTTTGCTGTTAAACGAAGTATTTCAGGTAAAGGACGACGCCGAAATCACCATTGAAATCAATCCCGGGACGCTGACTGCCGATAAAGCCAGACGCTACAAAAAGGCGGGGATCAATCGGGCCAGCGTGGGGCTGCAGGCCTGGCAGGATTTTCTGCTAAAAATCCTTGGTCGGGTTCACAGTCAAGCCGATTTTATCAAAGCGATGGAGCTCTTAAAAGAAGCAGGATTCAATAATTACAGCGTTGATGTAATGGTGGGCTTGCCAGGACAAAAGATCACCGATGTGATGGAAACCGTACAAGCGGTAATAAATTATGCCCCCACCCACCTTTCCTGTTACAGCCTGATTTTGGAGTCGGGAACACCGATGGCCAACTGGGTGGAGTCGGGTCAGCTGGAGCTGCCGGATGAAGATGAAGAACGGGAAATGCACTGGGCCGTAGATGGTTTCCTAAAAGAACAGGGATTTTTGCATTATGAAATATCCAGCTTCTGCCAACCTGGATATGAGAGTCGTCATAATGTAAAATATTGGGAATTGGTGCCTTATCTGGGTTTTGGACTGGGGGCCCATGGTTATTTTAATGGCCAACGTTATGGAAACAGTAATGAACTTAATGAGTATTGCCAATTGCTCAAGGCGGACAAATCACCGGCAATTTTTGAACCGGCGATGACGCCGGAGGAGCAAATGCGTGAGTGGATGTTTTTGGGATTACGCAAACTGAGAGGGATTCGGGAGGATGATTTTTGCGCCCGTTTCGGAGAAAGCTATTTTGTCCCGTTTGGCGATGTTATCCAGTCGTTGATCACCGCCAGATTACTGGTATGGGACGGGACGGTTTTGAAGTTGACATCCAGGGGGCAGGACTTTGGAAATCAGGTATTTATGGCTTTTGTCTAGATGCAATCAGGTCGAAAAAATAACTTAAGAAAACTTTAAAAAGTGAGTAAGCCATTATAGAAACTAGTTGACAAAGTAGGGGTAGGGTGTTATATTTAACTCAGATGTTAGCACTCAATTATTGCGAGTGCTAATAACGAGGTGAATCATGGAACTTAACGCACGTAAAAAGAAAATATTAGAAGTGATCATCCGTGATTACATCAATACCGCCGAGCCGGTTGGCTCCCGGACGCTTTCAAAAAGATGTAATTTGGGTATCAGTCCGGCCACCATTCGAAATGAGATGGCTGATCTTGAAGAACTGGGTTTTCTGGTTCAACCCCATACCTCTTCGGGACGGATTCCAACCCAGCAAGCCTATCGTTATTACGTTGATGAAATTATGGAGATCCAAAAACTTGAGAAGATGATCCGGACGGATATTCATCGCGGTTTTCTGGATCATACCACTGAACTGGGACCGACGATGTCGCATACTGCTCAGGTTTTGTCGCAGCTAACCAACTATACAGCAGTTGTTCTGGCGCCTCGAGTTACAAATTTTAACTGTAAGCATGTCCAAATTGTTTCTTTAATTAAAAACAGGGTACTTATGGTAGTAGTGACTCAGGAGGGGATGGCCAAAAATATTGAGGTAACCCTTTCTCAGGAGGTTGATACCATCCTGGCGCTGAAGCTTTCCAATGTGATTAATGGATTTCTTAAAAACACCGTCCTCAGTGAGATGAGCTCGGATTTAATCGATCAGATTCAGGAATTGTCCCCAGCGGAAAGTAAATTGATCCATGAGATTATCCCGCATCTAAAAAAAGCCTTGATGGAGGACGCTTCGGAGGTTCACTCCACCGGATTAACCAATCTATTTAATTATCCGGAGTTCAGCGACGTCAATAAAATTAAGCAATTGATCAATATTGTTCAGGAAAAGCAGGTGCTCTCAGAAATGATGGCATCCAAGGATGGCAACCAGGTCATTCGGATAAAAATAGGCAGTGAAAATGACAATGAAAATCTTAAAGACTTCAGCATTATTACTTCTACCTACGAGTTGGATGGCGAAATGATGGGCGCCTTTGGCGTCATCGGACCCACCCGGATGAACTATGATAATGTGTCATCGGTTCTTAACTATATCCGCAATGAGTTAAATTTACATATCTCAAATTTATTAATGAAATAGGTGATTAGATGATAAAAGAAGAGGAAATTAAAACAGAAACCGTAGAAGAAACGGAAGAAGCGCTTTTAGATGAAGCAGAAACAGTAGCCGATGAGGCAGCAGAAGAAACAGCAGAGACATCTCCTGAAGAGGTCCTAAAGGAGATTGTAAAGGAGGATGAGGCCGTCTTGAATCGCCTGATCAGACTTCAGGCTGATTTTGAGAATTTCAAAAAGCGAAGTCAAAAAGAAAAAACAGAAATGTATCAATTTGCATCAGAGAACTTTGCTACCAAGCTGTTGCCGGTAATGGATAATCTGGAGCGGGCGGAAGCCGCCTTAACCGATGCCAGCGAGGAAGCCAAGGGTTATATTGATGGACTGGAAATGGTTTTTAAGCAGCTTAAGGATGTTCTCAAAGAAGAAGGACTGGAAGAAATTATCTGCGAAGGTCCTTTTGATCCCAATCTTCACCATGGCGTTGCTGTTGGTGAGGACGAAGAAAAAGAAGACCAGGAGATCATGGACGTATTCCAGAAAGGTTATAAGTTCAAGGGCAAGGTAATCCGGCCAGCCATGGTTAAGGTTTGCAGCAAGTAGCATTGCAGCAGCTTGCATTAAAAAATGAAATTATAATTAGCAATAGAATCATAAAGAATCAAAAATTCGCTGGTCTTATCACCAGAAACGAGTTTTTATTTAAAAAATAGTAAACAATTCAGGAGGAAATAGATATGAGTAAAGAAAAAATTATCGGGATTGACTTAGGAACCACAAACTCTTGTGTAGCCGTATTAGAAGGCGGTGAAGCCGTCGTAATCCCTAATGCTGAAGGAAATAGAACGACCCCATCGGTTGTTGCTTTTGCCAAAGATGGTGAGCGACTGGTGGGACAGGTTGCCAAACGACAGGCAGTTACCAATCCGGATCGCACCATTTCGTCAATTAAACGGGATATGGGCACCGACCGTAAAGTAACCGTCGATGACAAAAGTTATACCCCTCAGGAAATTTCAGCCATGATTCTGCAAAAGCTTAAAGCGGATGCCGAAGCGTATTTGGGTGAAACTGTCAGTAAAGCGGTTATCACCGTACCTGCCTACTTCAGTGATGCCCAAAGACAGGCGACCAAAGATGCCGGACGGATTGCTGGTCTGGAAGTACTGCGAATAATCAATGAACCAACCGCAGCAGCGCTGGCTTATGGTTTGGATAAAGATGCCAATGACAAAATTATGGTCTATGACTTGGGTGGCGGAACATTTGACGTATCCATTCTGGAACTGGGGGATGGCGTTTTCGAAGTTAAAGCAACCAATGGAAACAATCACCTGGGTGGTGATGATTTCGATCAGAAGATCATTGATTGGATGGCTTCTGAATTTAAGAAAAGCCATGGAATTGATCTTAAAAATGACAAAATGGCGCTGCAGCGACTTAAAGAAGCAGCAGAAAAGGCCAAAATTGAATTATCGACGGTTATGAAATCAGACATTAATCTACCCTTTATCACCGCCACGGCAGAAGGTCCACAGCATTTGGAATTATCCCTGACCCGGGCAAAATTTGATGAGCTGACCTCAGATCTGGTTAAGAGCACCATTGGACCGGTTGAAAAAGCCATGAAAGATGCCGGCCTTTCTAAAAATGAATTGGATAAGGTAATTTTAGTTGGTGGCTCGACCCGAACCCCATCCGTACAGGATGCCGTTAAAAACATTACCGGTGAAGAAGCTTACAAAGGGATTAACCCGGATGAATGTGTAGCCATCGGAGCGGCAATTCAAGCGGGGGTATTAGCTGGCGAAGTTCATGATGTATTACTGCTTGATGTCACCCCATTATCTCTGGGAATTGAAACATTAGGTGGAGTATTCACCCGGTTGATCGATAGAAACACCACGATTCCGACCAAGAAAAGTCAGACATTCTCAACTGCAGCAGACAATCAAACGGCTGTTGACATCCATGTTTTACAGGGTGAACGAGAAATGTCCAAGGATAACAAGACATTGGGTCGCTTCCAATTAACCGGGATTCCAGCAGCAAGACGGGGAATTCCACAAATTGAAGTAACCTTTGATATTGATGCCAATGGTATTGTCAATGTGTCCGCTAAAGACATGGGAACCGGTAAATCTCAAAATGTTGTTATCAAATCGACCACCAACATGAGTGACGAAGAAATTGATAAAGCAGTTAAAGAAGCAGAACAACACGCTGAAGAAGATAAAAAAGTTAAAGCTTTGATTGAAGCTAAAAATATTGCCGATTCCACAATCTATCAAACCGAACAGTCCCTCAAGGAAATGGAAGGCAAGGTTTCAGATGAAGATAAGGCCAAGGTTGAAGCCGCCATTGCGGAGCTGAAAACAGCCAGTGAAGGGGATGATGTGGAAGCCATCACAAAGGCAACCGAAGCATTAAATGAATCCTTCTACCCATTAGCTCAAAAAATGTATGAGCAAGCTGCTGCACAACAGGCACCTGACGAACAGGAAACTACAGATCAGGGTGATGACGATGTTGTGGATGCTGAATATGAGGAAGTTAAAGAGTAAGAATTGCCAGAAACCGGCAAAAACCAGTGGCAGCCAAGGCTGCCACTCTTTTTCGTGGAGGCAACGAGCCAAGCGCAAGCGCGCCTGCAGTTGGCTACTGCCTGCAAACGGCTCAAAATGTGGGTGAGCGTTTTGAAAAGTTTCGTGGAGGCAATTGTAGGGGCGATCCGTGATCGCCTGGAGCGTGGATCAAGAAACTGACGTTTATGTGCGGGCGATCGAGGATCGCCCCTACGGACCATGATTTGCAGGTGGCTGAAAGAGGCGCTTCACGAAAAAAGACTTTAACTCTGCTGTTCAAAAAGGTATAATAAGTAGTTGTTTAGTTGGTGTTTAGGATTCAAAAGAGGTGAGAGTATTTATGAGTGAAAAAAGAGATTACTACGAGGTGCTGGGGGTCGGTAAAGACTCCAGTCCGGATGAGATAAAAAAAGCATACCGAAAAAAAGCCATGGAGTTCCATCCGGACAAAAATCCGGGGAATGCTGAAGCTGAAGAAAAGTTCAAGGAAGCCAATGAAGCCTATGAAATTCTAAGTGATGCCGATAAGAAAGCCCGCTATGATCAATATGGTCACGCCGGGGTTGATCCCAATGCTGGTTTTGGCGGCGGTGGCGGCGGATTTTCCGGTGGTTTTGGTGGTTTTGAGGATATCTTTGGCGATATTTTCAGCGCCTTTGGCGGCGGCGGTGGGTTTAGCGGCGGCCGTGGTGGTCGACGTTCCAACCGGGGCTCTGACATGAAGATCAGTATTAATCTGTCTTTCCATGAAGCCGTTTTTGGCATCGAAAAGAAAATTAAGATTAAACGTAATGAAGAATGTGGAAGTTGCGGCGGTTCTGGTGCTGAAAAAGGATCGACTTCAAAAACCTGTGACCAATGTGGCGGTTCGGGTCAGGTTTATGTCAGACAGCAGACGCCATTTGGAACAGTTCAACAGGTTCACACTTGTGACAAGTGTCATGGTGAAGGCAAAATCATTGATAAACCGTGTCCCACCTGTCATGGTTCCGGACTTGAATCCAAAGAACGCACCATTAGCATCAAAATTCCCGCTGGTGTCTATGACGGTTCAATTCTGCCACTGCGAGGTCAGGGCAACGCCGGGCCAAACCACGGCAGTGCCGGTGATCTGCTGGTGTATATAAGCGTTCGGGAAGACCCCTTATTTAAACGCAGCGACGACGATGTTTATTATGAACTGCCCATTACCTATGCCCAGGCGGCGTTGGGTGACAGCATTGTGGTACCGACCATTGACAGCAAAATCAAGCTTAAAATACCAGAAGGTACCCAAAACGGTAAGGTATTCCGACTTAAAGGAAAAGGGATACCCAATGTTAACGGCCGGGGCCGGGGGGATCAGTTTATTACCATTAAGGTGGAAGTACCCCGTAAGCTCAATCGTGAACAGCGTCATGCATTAAACGAGTATGCCAAGGTAACCGGAGAAGACGCGCATCCGGAAGGGAAACGTTTCTGGTCTCGGGTTGAAGCCGAAGAAAAGGAAAGTCATCCTAAAAAAGACGCCTGATCATTTTCAGGCGACAAGTTCGAAAGCCCTCGCCAAGCATCATTTGATGTGTATAAGACAACACAACAATTGACGGTATGCCATGCGTATTAATCAAAAGTCAATTTATGCCGGAGAAATCCGGCATTTTTTAGTTGACAAAGAAAAGCTGGAGGCATATAATGAAAACGAAAAACATATCAAACTGATATGAATTGAGTATGCGATATAAAAATGTGAGAAGTAGAATGCGGAAGGAAGAGGATTGAGACCACAAATCACCAGGCTTATGCGGGGATGTTGTCAGTGCTCAATTAAAACCACCGACTATCAGGAGGATACCGATTATGAAAATATCAACTAAAGGGCGTTATGCGTTGCGGCTGATGCTGGATCTGGCGATTAATAACACCGGGGAATATATTCCCATCAAACGGATTGCTGAGCGTCAGGAAATTTCTGAAAAATATCTGGAACAGATTATTACGCAAATTTCACGGGCGGGATTTGTCCGGAGTGTCCGGGGTTCACAGGGCGGCTATCAGCTGGCCAATCCGCCGGAAGACTATACTGTCGGGATGATTTTGCGGCTGATGGAAGGGGAGTTATCTCCGGTTGCCTGCTTGGATGAACCGGGTGGCTGTGATCGGGCGGATCGTTGTGTTACAGTTGATGTCTGGCGGCAAATAAAAGAAGCAGTTGAAAATGTGGTGGACAATATTACCCTGGCAGATCTGGTAAAGTCCTATCATGAAAAGGGCACCTGCGAGTATTTTATTTAAACACGATGAAGTGGCAATAAAAATATATGAAAGAAGCAGGTGAACCAATTGGGAAAGGTTAGCGCTGTTTATCGAAGCGAAAAAAAGGGTGAGCGCAATCGTCTGGATCAGCCCGCTCTTTTTATCCCGGGATTTGGACTAGAGGGGGATCATCACGGTGGCCGGGATCAAAGACAAGTATGTTTGTTTGGCCGTGATGACACCGATCAAATAAAAATAATTAATGGGGCAGGTTTATGCACGGGGCGGTTTAATGAAAACATCACCACCGAGGGCATCGAGCTGTTTAAATTGCCGCTGGGTACCCGGGTAAAAATTGGCGAAACCATTCAGGAGATTACCCAGATTGGAAAAAAATGCTTTGGCTGTGAAATCGGTGATGAAAACGGAAAGTGCGTTTTGGCCAATGAGGTTGTCTTTACTGCTGTGATCGTAGGTGGCTATATAAAAGCTGGCGATACCATTGCAGTACTGGTGTAAACTGTTTTGTGTAGTAACATAAATGCCGCTGTTTTCGTTTTGGAAAACAGCGGCATTTTAGGTGTTGTTAATGATTAAACCAGGTTTTTTAGCAACCGGGTGTAGTCGGTGATCGTCGTGTAGTTTCGATGGTTGAGCAGTAGCTCTTTTGAAATGTCCATGCCCAGCAGCGTCGGAACCAATCGGGCGGCTTCGGGCAGCCGCAGCAGATCGTAACAGATGCCCCGATTAGCCAGTCGTGACATAACATTGACACCGGTGTAGGCAAGGGCGTTTTGCAGCTGATCAATGAGGTAAACCTCCACATCAAGTGTTTTTAAGCTGTAGCTTTCCTCCCGGTGGGTTTCCACCAGTTGGCGGAATTCCGTTTGAAAGGTGGTATAAAGATCGGTGATGGTGTTCAGCAGATAAGCCTGGAAATCGGCTTTTTCCGGGGTGGTTCGCAAGTCATCGCCAAACCAGGAAAGATAGTTTAAGGTCAGGCTGGCAGTCAGTCGACCAAAATCCTGGGCCAGGGGACCGAAACCGGCAAATTCACCATCAATGATGCGGACATCCGTTGCGCTGATCATGATGTTGGAGCTATGCAGATCAGTATGGATCAGGCATTCCCGATCATTCAGAAACTTATTTTCCAGTCGCTTAAATTCGGCTTTAATCTGGGGATTATCAACCAGTTCAGCCCGTTTTTCAGCGGTGCCGGGAATCATCTCCCGTTCCCAGGAAACGCCGATATTTTCATGGAAAAGGAAGGGCACCAGGGCAGTATATTCGGGATTGACAAAGAAGCGTTCAACCTCGGATTTTTTATAATTGGTAAGATGGAGATTGGATGAGTAAAACAGATTCCGGGCAAAAAATGCGCCGATTTTTTCGGTGAAGTGCCCGTGTTTGACCATCCGGCACAGCTCAAACCGCAGCAGACTCAAATCCATCAGATCTTCCATAACGATGATCCGATTAGGCTCATCAAAAAGATAAATTTCCGGGCTGATGCCGGGATAAACCGAGTTCCAGAAAATAAGGGTGGCAATTTCAGAACGCATTCGGCCCAGATCCAGAGTCCAGCCTTCGGAATCTTCGACGGTATTATTCTTTTCGTCTTCAATCCGAAACCGGGGCATCGAGAGCATTTGTTTCATGACCACTGATTTACCGGTTTGGTCATAGACGTGATAAATTAAATTGACAAAGCCTTCAATACTTTCCTTGACGGCGTGTAAATCCACCACGGTAAGGAAAGCATCAGCCGGAAAGATCGCTTTTTCTTTAAGGTAGTCGGCAACGCCTGCCACTGTTAAATTGCCATAGCTGTCATAGGTCATGTTTTCACTTCCTTAATTTAAATAGGGTGCGGGCGAACACGGTTCGCCCCTACGAAGTATTAATCAATTAATTGATTAATACGATGCGGTGGTGATATCTTTATTTATTCCGGTGAGGTTCCATAAAATGATGGATGGCGGCTTCCAGTTCGGGGATGCCTTCGCCGGTATAGGAGCTGACCACATAGATGTGTTTGGGATTGATACCGGCATAGATCAGCAGATTACGGCTACGCTTGATATTGCATTCACCCAGATCCGTTTTGGTGATCACCCCGATGGAGGGGATGTTATAGGTGTGAACGAAGTTCGGCGGTACGGCATTCTGAGGATCGACGCAGGAATTGACCAGGATCACCAGTCCGGCATCCATGGTGATATTGATGGCCTGACGTGAAAAAAACGGGAGTTCAATAAACTCCCCCGGGGTATCAATAAACTCGTCATAATATGTGACCATCTGGGTTTTGGAATACTTGAGTTCGTCTTCGCCCAGTCGTTGCATCAGGGTGGTTTTTCCGCTGCCGATTTTTCCGATGAGGGCCACCCGTTTTTTATTGCTGGCCATTGATTTAAGAGTAGGTAATTTTAGGAATGTCGAAACCTAAAATATGATTAAGGGTATTAAGGATTTCGGTCACGGCGGCCTTCACATCAGAGACCCGACCAGTGATGACCAGAGAACCACTGAAACGATCAAGAAATCCGATTTCGACCGGAGCAGCCTTGGTGGCAGCATCAGCGGCAATGATGGCCGCTTCGCTGGGCGTAATGGTTAAAATGCCAATGGCATCAGCATTTTCATCGTCTAAGCCCAATTTAATATAGATTTCATTTTTGGGTTTAGCAATAATGTGGGCCAGGGTTACCTGTTTACCGGGAACGTATTCCTGAATGGTGCGTTTTTTCTTTTCAGTTTCCATCGTGTCACCTTTTCTATCTGTATTTTTGTTTGAGTCTAACAATTGTCGGTATTGTTTTTTTTATCTAGAGATAACTTTGAATTAATTTAAGTATGGCCATTATAGCATTTATCGGGAACCGGTTACATCGATTAACGATATTTTACAGAAAGCTGGCAAAAAATTTCTGTACCCGCACTGTGCCGTACCGACTAATTGTTAATCTGTTGTCTGCTGCGGGATCGGACAGGTCTATCGCCTGTTCGCCCCGATGCAGACAACATGATGTAACAATTATCGGTACTAGACTAAGACAAAGAAGTGAAAAAATCTATTTCTTTTCTAAGGTAGATGGGTTATAATGATCAATTGTTAAACATGCGGAAAACGTGGTATAATACCACAACGATTAAACTGGAGGTAAGGGAATGCTTTGGAAAGAAGTTCAAATCACAACAACATTGGAAGCGGAGGAAGCAGTGGTTAATGCTTTTTATGAAGCCGGGGCGGATGGCGTAGCCATTCAGACCTTGCAGGATGCGCTTTTAATTCAGCAAGATCCTAAGGTTAATTTTGTCGATGAAGCCCTTCTGGAAATTGATCCCAATGTTTCCATTGTGCGGGGATATTTCAGCGAGGTGGAAGATACCGAAGAAGCAGTACACAAACTGATTAGCTCAGTGAAGATGCTGCCTTCTTTTGGTCTGGATCCCGGTGCTTGTGAGATGCTGATTACCGAGGTGGAAGAGGAGGATTGGGCCAACTCCTGGAAAAAGTTCTATAAACCCACCAAGGTCGGCAAAAGTATTGTCATCAAACCGACCTGGGAAGCCTATGCCCCCGAAGAGGATGAGATCGTCATCAACATTGATCCCGGTATGGCTTTTGGCACCGGCACCCATGAAACCACTCAGCTTTGTGCCATAAAGCTGGAAGAGTATATTAAGCCTGGCGACGTGGTGCTGGATATTGGCTGTGGTACCGGAGTGCTCTCATTGATTGCCGGTAAACTGAAAGCAAAAAAAGTAGTGGCGGTTGATTTTGATACCCTGGCCGTAAAAATTGCCCGGGAAAATGCGGAGCTCAATGATTTAGGCGCTCTGGTTGAAATCCGCGAAGGAAATCTGTTGGATGTCATCGATGAACAGGCCGATGTGATTGTGGCCAATATACTGGCTGCCGCCATTGTCGAGTTGTCAGGGATCATCAAACCCTATCTGAAAGAAAACGGCATCTTTATTTCTTCCGGCATCATCATTGACCGGTTGGGGGACGTCCTCAATGCTTTGGAAGCGGAAAACTTCAAACTGGTTTATGTTCAGCAAATGGGCGAGTGGGTTGGCGTGGTTGCCCAGAAAAGAGACTAGCATGCATCGCTTTTTTGTCGAACCCGGTCAGATCTCCGGATCCACCGTTGTTATTTCCGGGGAAGATTTCAAACATATTACCAAGGTTTTGCGGTTGGGAAAAGATGATCGCATCGAAGTTTGTGATGGTCTGGGCAATGACTATCTGATTGTATTGGACAGCCCCACAGATCGGACAATTTCCGGCTATATAAAGAGCCAGGAACCATCCCAGGGCGAAACGCCGGAGCTTTTAATCACCCTCTATCAGGGCTTGCCCAAGGGCACCAAAATGGAAATGATTATTCAAAAAGGGGTGGAGTTAGGCGTTTATGAGATCGTCCCCTTTTCTTCATTGCGGGCGGTTGTACAAATCAAAGACAAACAGGATAAAAAAATCGAACGCTGGCAGCGGATTGCCTATGAAGCAGCCAAGCAGTCGAAACGGGGCATCATCCCGAAGATCGGGACACCACTCACCCTGGCTGGTGTTTTGCAGGAAACGGATCGCTACGATCTGATACTCTTAGCCTATGAGGATGAAAACCGGCAGACCCTTAAAGAAGCACTGACCGCTTTTGAAAAAAAGCGGGACGCTGATAAACCGCTAAGAATTGCGGTGATTATTGGCCCGGAAGGGGGCTTTGATCCCCAGGAAGCGGCGGCCTGCCAAGCTGCCGGAGTGATCAGCGTTAGTCTGGGTAAACGGATCTTACGTACGGAAACCGCCGGGATGATGGTGCTCAGTCAATTAAATTTCTGGAAGTGAGGTGGAAAGAAGCGGTATGAACAACACAAATAACAAAGTTGCTTTTATGACCCTGGGCTGTAAGGTCAACACCTACGACAGCGAGGCGATGATGGAGCTTTTTGAGTCGGCTGGCTATACCATTGTGGATTTTTCCGAGGTGGCCGATGTTTACGTCATCAACACCTGTACGGTCACCCATCTGGGCGATCAGAAATCTCGAAAAATGATGCGCAAGGCCAAGCGGATCAACCCCGAGGCGATTATCTGTGCGGTGGGTTGCTATGTCCAGGTGGCTCCTGCGGAAGTGGAAAAAATAGCGGAAGTGGATTTAATGATTGGCACCAAAAATCGGGGCGACATTCTGTCCTATATTACTGCCCATCGCAATGATGTCAGCCAGCGGGATTTTGTCTCGGATATCATGGCTGAAAAGGTATTTGAACCGCTGATGATTTCCGAGGTCAAAGGAAAAACCCGGGCCTTTATTAAAATTCAGGAGGGCTGCAATCAATTTTGTACCTATTGTATTGTCCCCTTTGCCAGAGGGCCGGTGCGAAGCCGCAACCAGCAGCAGATTATTGATGAAGTCAACCGGGTGGTGGCAATGGGGTATCAGGAGGTGATCCTGTCTGGGATTCACATTGCCTCCTATGGAATTGATCAAGAAGACACCGGTAAAACCGATCTGATTGATCTGATTGAAACCCTTGACAAAATTGAAGAGCTTAAACGGATTCGGCTGGGGTCGATGGAACCCAAATTTATAACTCCTCAGCGGCTTAAGCGGCTGGCGGCACTTAACAGCTTCTGTCCGCATTTTCATTTATCTTTGCAAAGCGGTAGTGATACCGTGCTCAAACGGATGGGCCGCCGTTATACGACGGCTGAATACATGGAGATCGTCAACCAGATCCGGGAGGTCTTTCCATTGGCCGCCATCACCACGGATATCATGGTAGGCTTCCCCGGAGAAACGGGGGCAGAATTTGCTGAGACGCTCGACTTTGCCAGGGCGGTAGGCTTCTACCAGATCCATGTATTTAAATATTCCCGGCGATCCGGAACAAAAGCGGCCCATTTTCCGGATCAGATCGATGAAAGCCTGAAAAATTCCCGCAGTCATGAACTGAGCGAATTGTCCCGGGAATTGGAAGCGGCCTTTCTTAAAAAAAATGATGACAGTGTGGTTGAGGTGCTTTTTGAAGCAACCCACGATGATGCTGGCTATACCGGCCACACCAAGAACTATCTGCCAGTGATACTCAAAACCGATGAAGAAATAAGTGGTAGAATCATCCCGGTTAGGGTATCATATATTAGTCGGTATGCTGATAAGTTAGTCGGAGAATCTATATAATTAAGGAGGAAGATATGTCCCAAGACTGTATTTTTTGTAAGATCGTCAATAAGGAAATTCCCGCCGATGTGGTTTATGAAGATGACCGGGTCATCGCCTTTAACGATATTGCGCCCCAGGCCCCGGTTCATGTGATTATTATCCCCAAAGAACATTTTGATTCGATCCTGTCGGTTCAGGCAGGCAATGATATTATTTGCCATGTTCATACGGTAGCCAATCGCATTGCCCTTAAAACGGGGATTGCCGAGAGTGGTTTTCGACTGGTGAATAATTGCGGTAAGGATGGTAATCAGACCGTTCCGCATCTGCATTATCATTTATTGGGCGGCCGACCATTATTATGGCCACCAGGCTGAAAAATAATTGACAGCGCTCTAAATATTGCGTATAATAAAGTTTGACTCATACCATGTTGATTGACAATACCGGAAATTAGCAACGGATTAGAGGGGGGGGTTGAAAATGTCTGAAGTAAAAATCAAAGAAAATGAAACACTCGAAAGTGCATTGCGACGTTTCAAAAGAAAAACTGCAATGGCTGGGGTTATGTCTGAAATTCGCAAAAGAGAGCATTATGAAAAGCCAAGCGTAAAGCGAAAAAGAAAATCAGAAGCAGCTAGAAAAAGAAAGATGAAAAAAAGATAGGATGTGACTAATTGGCATTAAAGGATCAATTACAGGCTGACTTAAAAACAGCAATGAAGGAAAAGGATAAGGTCAAGAAATCGACCGTTACCATGATTCGGGCGGCTATTTTACAAGTCGAGAAGGATCAGCAAGTGGAACTGGCAGATGACCAGATTCTTGAAATTATTGCCAAACAGCTCAAACAACGTCGGGATGGCCTGGCTGAGTTTGAGAAAGCTCAAAGAGACGATTTAATCCAGCAGGCTCGCGAAGAAATAGTAATTATCGAGAGCTACCTTCCTACACAATTAACACTTGATGAAATCAAAGTAATTGTGGCTGAAACAATAACAGAAACCGGTGCTGTTGATGCCAAAGACATGGGAAAAATAATGAGTGCCCTGATGCCGAAGGTTAAAGGTCGGGCGGATGGTAAGCTTGTGAATCAAGTGGTCAGAGAAAGTCTGGCATAACAAAAAAATTAATACTACACATATAAAGAGGTTTGTCCCTGGGGCAGACTTCTTTTTTGTTTAATAAATTTTTTGGTAAAATTTGAAACAGTTATCAATTGTTAAACGGCGGGAGGCGCTACAAGGTATTTTAAGATTGCGGTGATATAATCCAACCAGTAAATAACAAAATGGGAGGATTAAATGGATAATCATATCAACCTTGAAATTGGACTGAGTCAAGTCCAGGTTGAAGAAAGGATCGCCGCCGGAAAGGTTAATATCCAGCCCCAATCCAAAACAAAAACCATTGGTAGAATTGTCAGGGATAATAGTTTAACCTTGTTTAACATGCTTAACATCATCCTGGCATTAATGGTTATTTTTGTACAGTCATTTCAAAACCTTCTATTTATTAATATTGTCATAATAAACACATTGATTGGTATCATTCAGGAAATTAAGGCAAAAAAAACCATTGATCGGCTCTCGTTGATTTCACAACCCCATGTGACGGTGATCAGGGATGGCAACCGCCAGGAAATTGTTTTTGAAAAAATCGTCCTGGACGATATTCTGATCCTCAAGGCTGGCAAACAGGTGCCATCCGATTCCCGGGTGGTCAAAGGTGAGCTGGAAGTCAATGAATCGTTGCTGACAGGTGAGTCAGATTCGATTATGAAATATGAGGGCGATTCGCTGCTGTCCGGCAGTTTTGTGGTTTCCGGGGAAGCCAGCGTTTTGGTGACTCAGGTTGGTCTGGAAAACTATGCCTCAAAACTGGTTGACGCTGTCAAGGTGGCAAAAAAACCGAACTCTGAAATTATGAAAGCATTGGGCTTTATTATGAAAAGCATCAGCATCGTGATTGTTCCCATTGGTCTGCTGCTTCTCTATAAGCAGTTGATCGTCCAGGCGCTGCCGCTTCAGGCTGGTGTGACCCAGACGGTGGCGGCATTGATTGGGATGATTCCGGAAGGGTTGGTACTCTTAACCAGTGTCGCCCTGGCCGTTGGGGTAATCCGGTTGGGACAGCATCAGACGCTGGTTCAGGAGCTTTATTGCATTGAGACGCTGGCCCGGGTCGATATGCTTTGTCTGGATAAAACCGGAACCATCACCGAGGGCAATATGGAAGTATTGTCAATGGAAACCCTTTGTCATGACAAAAATCCGGTTCAGGCGATCCGGGCTTTGATTGCCAATTTAAAAGATGATAATGCCACCTATCGGGCCCTTTATGAAAGTTGCAAGGGCGAGGCGCCCAAATGGCAGTGTGACCGGGTAGTTCCCTTTTCCTCGGAGCGGAAGTGGAGTGGTGCTTTTTTCAGCGACCAGGGCACCTTTGTGATCGGGGCACCGGAATTCATTTTAAAAGAGCGTTATCCGGAAATTCAGGATAAGGTTGAAGGCTATGCCAGTGAAGGCAATCGGGTTTTAATGTTGGGCTATGCTTCGGAACCATTTAAAGAGGATGGGAGTTTGCCGGATCATATCAAAACGGTGGCACTGTTGCCGATGGGCGATAAAATTCGTCAGGAAGCCAAGAAGACCCTGGAGTTTTTTAGAAATCAGGGAGTCACAATCAAAGTTATTTCCGGAGATAATCCAGTAACGGTATCTCAGGTTGCCCATCGGGCGGGTTTGCTGGATTGGGATAATTCTGTGGATGCCGCCACCCTCACCACCGAGGAGGATGTCCGTAAGGCTGCGCTGGACTATTCGGTTTTTGGTCGGGTAACCCCGGGGCAGAAACGACTTTTAATTGAATCGCTTAAAAATCAAGGTCATACCGTGGCGATGACTGGGGATGGGGTCAATGATGTACTGGCTTTAAGAGAGGCGGACTGTAGCATTGCCATGGCCGAAGGCAGCGATGCGGTGCGCCAGGTTTCACAGTTGGTCTTATTGGATTCCAACTTCGCCAGTTTTACCCGGGTCTTGATGGAAGGGCGCCGGGTTATTAATAATATTACCAGGGCGGCCTCGCTATTTTTGGTGAAAACCATGTTTTCGCTTTTGCTGGCGGTGATTGTGATCATTGCCAATGAGGCCTATCCTTTTGTACCGATTCAACTGACCTTGATCAGTGCGTTGACAATTGGGGCACCCTCGGTTTTTCTGGCCCTGGAGCCCAATAAGAACCGGATTACCGGCAACTTTCTCGAAAAGGTGCTCAAAAAATCCTTGCCGGGGGCGCTGACGGTGGTGTTTAATGTGGTGATGATCATGATCGTCGGCGCTTACCTGTCTCTCGATCATCAGCAAATTTCTACGCTGGCGGTTATTTCCACCGGTTTGATTGGCTTAGTGATTCTTTTTCGGGTCTGCCAGCCACTTGACAATAAGCGCTGGGCCTTATTCTTTGCGATGACGGTTTCATTTTTATGCTGTGTGCTGTTCTTGGAAGATTTGTTTTTCCTGACTCCAATCCAGGATTTTCTGCCAGCGATGTTTATCGTGTTGGGTATTACAACCTTGGATATCTATCCCTTGATCAGAATTTTTGGCTGGGGGGTTAATCGGGTTGAGGGTTATCTGAACCGCCGAGAAAAAGAATCAACCACTGCCAAGGCAACCGTATTGGAAAAATAGATACGGATCAAGCTTTTTCACAAAAGAGTCAAAAAAATGATTCTTTTGTGAAAAAAAGACTTGCATTAGGGTTTGCGATCGTGCTATAATAAGCAAGTCGTCAAAGATAAATCGTATCGAAAAGCATAAAGATAAAAAAGTCCTTGACAGCAGACACGAAAACATTTATAATAGTCAAGTATTGTATCGAGGTGTAGCGCAGTTTGGTAGCGCACATGGTTTGGGACCATGGGGCCGGAGGTTCGAATCCTCTCACCTCGACCATTTTTTTTAGAAATTACTTGGGGGCCTTTAGCTCAGTTGGTTAGAGCAACCGGCTCATAACCGGTAGGTCCGGGGTTCGAGCCCCTGAAGGCCCACCATATTTTTTTGCCAAGTTTTATATATGCCCAGATAGCTCAGTCGGTAGAGCAGGGGACTGAAAATCCCCGTGTCGGTGGTTCGATTCCGCCTCTGGGCACCACCACTTATAAAGATGACAGCGTAAGCTGTTTTTTTTATTTTTTGGATTATTGCCAGGTTTTGGTGGTACAGTATCAATAAATAATCGGTTTGTCGGTTTTTTTCAGATCTTCATGGTTTGTTCACGAGAAGTACACATTATAGATATATAATTGTTACAAATACTGAAGAGGTGGGGAAATGAAAAGAAGAAAAAATGCCATCAGGCGGAAACGAAGAAGAACAATGATCGGGCTGGTGATCATGACGATCATGGCAATGGGTGTCGTGTCTATCGGTGTCATGGCAAATTCAGATGCCGTTGCGACCAGTGCTGGGAGTATTTTTGATGCGAAACCGGAAAGTAATACGGCTAAAAGCGGAGGCAACATAAAAATTCGGGAGAGCGATGAGACAATCGATAGTGCCATGCTAAAACCGATCAATGACTATTTTGAAACCTATTTCCGTGCCATGGCCAATCTGGAAACGGAGGACCTTACCGGGATTTTTGTCGATCCCACCGGTGAAAATGCCTGGGTCAATCAGAGTGCCATGGACTATCTGATCCAACTGCGACAAAACCAGAGTAATGATCTGAGAATGAGTGACTATCAATGTGGCTTGACTGTGACAAGCGTTGACACCAATTCGGATGCGATCGAAGTGGTTCTGTTAGAAGACCATACCGTTAACTTTGCCTTTATCCCCGATGTGGAGTCTTCCAGTTCCGGGATTACCCACACCTTTTATCTCACGGAAACCGCTGATGGTTATGCCATCACTGAACATTATAAAGACGAGGACAGCTTTTTAATGCTGGAAGAAGCAATTGAAGGCAGTTATGACGATCCTGAGGTGGTGGCAGATGAACTGCTTAGTGATGCACTGGCAGTTATCGAAGCCTTGGCCGAGGAAAAGGATGACTTTAATTCAGAGGTATGGGAAAGCGAGACAGTAGCAGTTGATCATGACTATGATACGGAGGCAGCACTGGATTACGCCATGACCTGGGTTGATGCCATTGAAGTCGAGCGAAATGATGCTTATGGCAGTTATGATCGTTACGGTGGTAACTGCAATAATTATATTTCACAGTGTCTTTTTGCTGGTGGAATCCCCATGGACAGCGACGGTGACAACAAATGGAAATGGTACGGCGAAGAAGTGAATCTGGATGAAGTGGACTGGGGTCGGAGCCCTGCCTGGACCGGGGTTGAGGAATTTTACACCTACGCCAGCGAAAATGATGGCTATGGACTGGTGGCGCTTGTTGACGAGAACGTCTATTCGGGATCAATTGGCGATGTTTTACAATATGGACAAAATGGCGACTGGCTCCATTCGGTTATCATTACAGATGTAATTACGGACAGCGATGGAAAAATGGCAGATTATCTCATTAATTCGAATACCACGGATCGAATCAATTATCCGGCCAGTGCCTATGGTTATTCGGAATTGCGACTGATTAAAATTTTAGGCTGGAACGATGGCCAATAGTTGCAGCCGTATTTAGTGTCATACCCTTTCTTCCTGATTTATGAACGAATACCATAGCGAATAAAAAACGTTTAGACATACAAAATACTTGTAAAATATAAAGCCATATGGTATCATAAATGTAAATAAATTGTAACAGGAGGAGAGGCATGGAAAAAACTCAGAATTTTTTTGAAAAAGTCCGAGCAAGAATTAAAAAATACCGATTTAATTGGTCGACCAAGCAAGTTGAACATGATGAATTCGTAGAGATTGAACATGTCAATCACGGGGAAACGTTGAACAAAGACAAAAGGCGGCTGTTTAAAATGCGGGGCTCCGCAGTGGTGGTCTGTACTTTTTTAGTATTAGTGGGAGCCGGAGCAGTCGATGCGCAAACCCGGGCCTACGAGGTGATTTACAAAGGTACCAGTATTGGCTATATTGACAGTCTGGAAGTACTGGAAGCAGCAGTTGGTGATACCAGTGCTGATAAAAGTGGACGAAGAAACCGGGAAGGTAGCGATTATGAAATCCGGACGGCCCGATCTACAGATTTTTTAACAACAGAAGAAGTAACCCAAGTCATAACTGCCATCAGAACCGAGGAAAAGAATAATCAGCCGGAGGTTTTGGTTGCCCGTGTTGACAATGTGGAACCAGCTGCAGCGACAGCTTCTCAGGAAACACCCATCACAGATGCCGAAAAGCTTCAAACGGGCTCGGTTGCGGCTGTAGTTGAAGAAGAACCAATTCTTGAACCGGAGACAAACACTGCCAGTGTGGCTGCGAGTCATACGTCAGAGACACCAGTAAATCAAGCGACAGAAACCCCGGCGGTAGTGGCAGAGGTACCGGTTGAAGACGTACCAGTTATTGAAGCACCGGTGACTGAGGTTGTTGTTGAGGATATCCAGCCGGAAACATCTCCAGTTGATGAAGCACCAGTGGTGGACACTCCCGTGGTCGAAGCGCCGACAGAGGAAAATCCCATCACTGAACCACCAATAACTGATATTCCGGAAGAACCGGTTGCTGAGCTACCGGCGGTTGAAGCCCCGGCTGCTGAAACCCCGGCGGTAGAACCGGCCAAAGAGACGCCTCAGGCTCAGTTTATGATCCCGGCCAGTGGCCGGGTAGGAGAAATTCTCCGTGACTACGATGGCGGCTACTACAGCAATCATTATCGGGCGGCTGCGGTTGACATCTTAAACAGCGAAGGAACTGACATTTATGCAGCGGCCTCGGGAACGGTCACCTTGTCCAGCTGGTATGGTGGTTATGGCAAGTGTGTGATCATTGATCATGGCAACGGCTATTCAACCCTTTATGGACACTTCAGTTCGGTGGATGTAGTAGAAGGTCAGGCAGTTACCCAGGGTCAGCGTATTGGTGGAATGGGATCGACCGGATCGTCCACTGCCAATCATGTCCACTTTGAAGTACGGGTCAATGATGAGGCCCAGCCGATTGGCAATTACTTCAATATCAGTAGCGGCGATTATATTTAAACCATCAGACACCGAAATAACTGTGACTGAGGTTATCGCAAAACTACCGTACCGACCAATTATTAATCTGTTGTTCGCTGCGGAATCGGACAGGCGATGCCGTGTCCGCTCCGATGCGTACAACATGATATAACAATTGTCGGTACTGGGTTAGCTTTTTTACAGTCTGAGACACCGAAATGACGGTGTCTTTTTTTACCAAAAATCTTGCAGAACAGATAATAATATGGTATCATAATGTAACAAAAACGTAACGAATAAATACAAGAGGTAAATAAATGGACGAGACTGTAAAGATTGAAAGAGAAAAACGACGAATACAACGAAAAAGAAAGCGGCAGCGCAGTAGTATTGTCACCATTATGATACTATTTATATTAGCATCTGTGGGGGTTGTCAGTGCTCAAACCCAGGGATATGAAGTTTTTTATCATGGCGAAAGTCTTGGTTATGTGCAGAATTCGGGTGTTTTTAAATCGGCAGTTGATCGGATTGAAACCAACCTCAGAGAATGTTACAATTATGATAATCTTCATTTGGGCAATGGATTTCAACTGCTCCCGGCACGGGTCGAGAATCCCATGGATTTAGATACCTGTGTTAATGTCTTAAACAGCAAAGGCATTGCGCTTTATGTAGACGGCGCAGCTGTTTTAGTCGATGGCGAAAAAATAGGGACGATGACATCATTGACTGATGCAGAAAGTGTCATTGCGGCATATAAGAATTTAAGTAACAACAAAAATACCAGTGGGATAACATGTGTGGAAGTTACGGTGCCGCTATCGGAAACAAAGGATTTTGCAACGATGTTAACAGCCTTAAAAGTCCATTTAAAATAAAATCGACCAAACACCAGCTGTGGCTGGTGTTTTTTTACAGGAGGAGTGCGATGGGTGAAATAAGTCGGGAAAAAGCAATGGATCTGGCGGTAAAATATCTGTCTTTTAAGTCACGAACCAGCAGTGAAATGGTTGGATACCTGAAGAAAAAGAACGTCCCGGATACGATTATTGCTGAGGTGATGCAAAAGCTGGATGAATACCATTATATTGACGATGCAGTATATCTGAAAAATTATCTGGAGAACAATCGACAGCTGAATTATTATGGCTCCCGGCGACTGCTTCAGGATCTCAAAAAGCGGGGCCTTGGCGATGATTTACTGCTTTCACTGGTTGATCTTTTTCCCAGAGAAGTGGAAATGCACTGTTGTGAGATGGTGGCAAAAAAAAGCCTGGTGCTATTAAAGGGTCAAACGCCATTCCAACAGAAAAAAAAAGTGTACGAAAAACTGGGGCGGATGGGTTACCCCACCGAAATGGTTCTGGAAGTGATCAAAAACCTGGAATTAACTGACGAATTCATGGAATTATCGGCAGATGACTTGGTTCGGGAAGAAAAAAAGCAGCAAGAAAAGCTGGATCGGGACTTTCAAAAATATCTGCGCACTCAGCGCCAAAAAGGGCTAGCAGGAAAAGTCTTGATCTATCAGATCAAAAAGAGTTTAATGGGTCGGGGTTATCCCTATGAGTTGATCAATGAAAAGATCGAAGCGATGGAAGAAGAGCTGCTGGACGAATAAAAAAATCAGGAGATTGTTGATCGCCCGATTTTTTTATAGATAACCGATGGACCAAATAGTGTTATCAAAATGGCAGCTAATTTTTACAATTATAATCCCAAACGTTTTATCAAATAAGGAATAGCCCGTTCAAAGCACACGCCATAACGTTTTTCCTGCTGGAGCTCCACCGTTTTTAGAATACACTCCCGGGTGTAATCCACGGCGATCTGAGTGGCTTCTTGTAAATTAAAGTCGCTTAGCAGTCCGGCCAGTAGCGTACTTCCAAAAATATCCCCGGTACCATGGAAGTAATCAGCCACCCGGTCATTAAAGACGTAGTCAAACGTACGGGATTTTGCATCATAGGTAGCCGCTCCCAGTTTGGAGGGGTCAAATGAAATACCGGTGACCACTACTTTTGGGGAACCCAGTTGGGACAATCGGAGTAATAAGCCTTCGACGTAGTTTTGATCGTAGTCTTCACCAATATACGGCTCATCCAAGAGCAAGGCGGCTTCGGTGAGATTGGGAACGATGATATCCGCTTTGGCGCAAAGGGTGGTCATCCCCTTGGCCATTTCGGGCGTATAAATCGAATACAGCTCGCCGTGATCGGCCATTACCGGATCCACCAGGATCAGGTTTGTTTCTGTACGGAAGCGATCAAAGAGACTGGCAACCAAATCGATCTGTTCGAAGGAGCCTAAAAAACCGCTATACAATGCATCAAATTCCAGCTTTAGCGATTGCCAGTGATCAGAAATTGGACGGATGTCGGCGGTTAAATCGCGATAGGTAAAATCCGTAAAACCACCAGTGTGGGTGGACAAAACGGCGGTGGGCAAGACGCTGGTATCAAATCCAGCGGCGGAGATAATCGGCAGCGCTACAGTCAGAGAACATCTGCCGACACAGGATATATCATGGATCGCGGCAACCCGCTTTTGTTTATTTTGCATTTGAATCTCCTTGTTTAAATTAAGTCTATTATATGCTAAAATTGAACCTGTGGAAAGTCTCAGTTAATCAAAAAACTATGGATTCAGATTAGGAGGAGCAATGCTTACCATCCCATTCAAAAATAAAGGTTCCTTTTTGTATGTAGAAATATATGAATTTATCAAGCAGGAAATAACGGACGGCAACTTGAAATATGGGGAGAAACTTCCGTCCAAACGAAGTCTGGCCAGTCATCTGGCAGTCAGCGTGAATACAGTGGATACAGCCTATAGTCAGTTGGTGGCGGAAGGCTACCTGGAAGCCATTCCCAAAAGGGGTTACTTTGTTTGTCAGATCGCAACCTATCTTGTGAAAGATGCCAATCGCATTCAGGATAAAAGAGCGACAATAAAAAAAACAGAAGTGGTTACAATTGATTTTTCTCCCAATGCCATCGATCAGCGGATTTTCCCCTATGATGCCTTTCGGAAAATATTCAAATCGACTTTTAATGAGTATGATAACAACTTATTAAACAAACCCGATATTCAAGGGGAACTGGAGCTGAGAAAGGCTCTGGTGGATTTGCTCTATCACTCCCGGGGAGTGCGCTGTCATGCGGAGCAAATCATCATTGGGTCAGGGACCGATCATCTCCTACAGATTTTAGGGCTGCTGTGGGGCCGAAATAAACCGGTGATATTGGAGAATCCGGTTTACTTAAAAGCCTATCATATTTTTGAAAAAATGGGCAACCCGGTTATTTCCGTCGATATTGATGAAAAGGGGATTCAAATAGAACCGCTGAAAAATTATTCGAATGTCGCAATTTATGTAACGCCTTCCCACCAATTTCCTCTGGGGATGAGTATGCCGATCGATCGACGGATTCGATTGTTGAATTTTGCCAACCAGGAAGAAGGAAACTATATTATTGAGGATGATTACGACAGTGAATTTCGTTATAATGAAAAGCCGTTGCCGTCGCTGCAGAGTATTGACAATAGTGGCCGGGTGATATATATGGGTACCTTTTCAAAATCGATCGCTCCGTCATTCCGGATCAGTTACATGGTATTACCCGGAGAATTGCTAAAGGCCTATCAGGAAACGGCGGAGGCTATCAGCTCACCGGTTTCCAGTTTGGAGCAAAAAATGATTGGAGCCTTTATTGCCAGTGGATTTTTTGAAAAACATGTGAATAAAATGAGGAAAGTCTATAAAGGAAAGCGGATTGTTTTGATGAATGCGTTAAAAAACCTGGGCAGTCAGGTCAAAATCACCGGGGAAAATGCCGGTCATCATCTATTGGTACAGCTTGATAATGGCCTCACGGAAGAAGAAATGTATCACCGGGCCCTGGCCAGGGGGATCCGGGTTTATCCAGTATCACCCTATTTTATCCACGGTTTGCCAAAGCATTATAAAAGTATGGTTTTGCTGGGATACGGTTCGCTCACCGATGAACAGATTCACAACGGGATTGGGATTTTAAAAAAAGCATGGGATTTGTAATGATTATGTTGTGCAAAGAGTAAATAAGCTAAATATTTACTCTTTTTTTTATTTTCCAAGAGTGGTAATATCGAGTAAAAAGAGATAGGAGATAAAAATGGGAAGTAAATGCAAAGCAAATGGCAAGCCGAAGCGTCACAGACGAAATGATCTTAACGGGTTTACACTGATGGAAATGATCGTCGTGATTGCAATATTAGGGGCATTGGCGGCTTTAGCTATTCCACGGTTTACCGGTGTTCTCGCAAATTCTCAGGAAAAGACAGATCAGGCGAATATCCGCATTGTTGAAAGCGCCATTGAGCTCTATCAGGCTGAAAAAGGGGAGTTGCCAACGGGAGTGGATACCTTTAATGAACTGGTTACAGAATTACATCGTGTTGGCTATCTAAAAAATGCAGAACTTAAACCGGTGAGTAAGGGGAAGAGTTTTAGTTATGATGCCACATCAGAAGCGATCAGTTTAGTAGCCAGTCCAGGTAATTAGCAGTTCATTATGGAAACGACTACATCATCCCGATTAAGGGAGATACATAATAATGAGTTGCGGGGGAATGCCGGTTACACGTTGATGGAATTGCTGGTATCCCTTGCGGTTTTATCACTGTTGACAGTTTTTTTGTATGGCACCGGTTTTGCCAGCCGAAGTTCGTTTAACCAAAACGCTTATGACGCCGAGTGTGATCGTATTCTATACGCTTTGCTTCAGTATCAGAATGAGGCAATAATGGATGGATACCAGCGACAGGTGCGGTTTCTAAGTTCGGGGATGCAGGTGATCTGGACCAAAAACGGGGTGAGTCATCGGGATTTTATTGCCGTGGAAACCTTGACTTTCACAGGAGACTATACCGGTGCGGCAGTATTAAGGCTTTACGAACATGGAACTGTATCCCAGGGTGGGACGGTCTATCTCACTGGCGCCAATGGTGTGGTCAGAAAAATCGTCGTCCAGGTGGGAAATGGAAGGATTTATTTAGATGAACCATAAGCATATAAGGGGTTTTTGGCAGCCAATCAAACCATCAGTCGGATATACGCTCATCGAAGCCATTATAGCCATAGCGGTATGTGGATTTGGTTTGGCAATGATTCTGGGTCTATATGGAATGGTCATAAAAACAGAAATCGTATCAAAAGCCATTTTTTTACAATCGGTTGAAATTAATAGCATTGCTGATGAAATTAATCTTGCCCTAAAAAACGGATCAACAGGAGACCAGCAGGAAGCCATTGAGGTCATCTTAGAAAGCAAGTATCCGGACTACGAACTGGCGGGATTAAGAAAGGACAGTCAAGCCAGTTTGTATCATCTTGAGATTATTCATAAAGGTGAAAACAATTTGGATAAGCTGTTTCATATTAAGGTTTTCTGGAGTCAGTATGAGTAACCGTAAATCTGAAAATGACCGGGGATTCAGCCTGATTGAAGTACTGACTGCATTGATGGTAATTTCCCTGGTTCTTGGGATGCTGTTATCCGGATTGATCTACATCAATACAATCAGTAATCAGGCAAAAATCAATCAGGAATTGTATTATAACGAACGCTATATCGCACTGTATTTTCAAAAACAGGTGCTGAAATCAGAAAAAATCTATTATAAAAACAATCGGATCTATCTTCAGGATCTGGAAAGTCCGGATCTTTATTATAATTATTATCTCTATAGCAACGGATTTTTAAGACGCTATAAGGTTTTCAAAAATGGATTAACCCCGATTGGGTCTGGTGGTAATAGTCAATTTCTTAATCACCTCCAGTCATTTTCACTGTCACTCGGGTCCAATCAGGAAATTATTATCCGATACAGTCTGGCCATTGAGGGTGCTGTATATTATCGGGAAACAGTCATTTCCCATGGAAGAGTGGTGGAGTTCGTATGATTACAACAAATAAGAATGGTTTTGTCTTGCCGTTGGTGTTGGTGGTCGTGGCTCTTATGGCAGCGGGCGCAGGTTATGCATTAACCCGGGGTATGGCCGAACTGCAGGCAAATGTTCACAATCAGGATTATCAATTGTCGATTTTGACAGGAAAAAATGCGTTGGCGATTTTACAGGCTGAATTGGAAAGAGATGTCAATTATTCAGGAACAAACGGGAAGCAAACTGATGAAAATGGTGGATTTTATGAAATTCGTGTTTTTAAAACAGCGGACCATCTGCGCTATGTGGAGGTCAAAAGTGAATATCGTGATTATCAAAAAAACTTTAGTGGTGCAATCGAATTGCAGCCCGATCTGACGGCCGTACCGGGAGGTCAGATTGTAAAGTTTAACTGGAAGATGTTAGGGGGTGTTTAGTCCGTTGAAAAAGAGCAAGCGACTTTGGGTCATTGATTGGGGAGAAGCGTTGATTAAAATCGTTTTAGGTGAAGTCAATGATTCGGGATCAGTCCGAATTATCGATTTTCGCATTGAAAAAAATCCGAAACTGATTTGGCCTGAAACAAATCCTGAAACCAAGCGGGCAACCAGTAAGCTTTTTCGGTCATTATTTAAAGGCTATCACCGTAGGGATGAGGTAATGTTGTTAATTAATCAAGCTGAGATGATGGTAGCAACGTTTACCTTTCCAATGATGTCTCTTTCTGATTTGGAAGACGCAATTTACTGGCAGATGCAACTGCTTACTTCAGAAGACCTGGATCATTGGCGAATTGATTTTGTTGCTCGGGTTCAGAACCAATGGTTTGAATGCCTGGGGATGGACGAACAGACATTGGATGTAGTGGGCGTTGCGATAAAAAAAGCGCAACTGACCAGATATATACGGTTCTTTAAAAAAAATGGTCGGAGCTTAAATGCCATCGTTCCGCAATTCTATCCGCTTGATTCACTGCTGATTGAACGAGACGGTCAGTCAACCCTGATAATTGATATTGGCAGTCGAAGCACCCGTTTTTTCCATTATAAGGGAAACGTCCTTAGTGAGAACCATCAGATTGAATTGGAAAGCGGTTGGGATGGGGCGTTTTATTTACAGCAGATAATAAAAGTGGTCGAGCAGATTTTTATATCCCCGCTGGGCTGCGAAAAAGTCGGTCAGGATGGAACTATTTATTTGATGGGAGGCGAGAGTCTGCATCCTGGGGTTCGGGAATACCTGTCGAAGTCGATGGGAAAGGACGTGCAGTCGATTGATGTTCTGCTGGAGGCGAACGAGAGCCTGGTTTTTGCCGAACAAATTTCCCGGGTGCAATTATGTTTAGTCGCACCATGCGTATGCGGTTTGATGAAATATGCGCAGACCAGAGGAGGAAAAAATTGATTTGAAGCATGAAATGAATTTGTTGCCGGTGAATTCGGTTAAAAAGAAGCGGCCCGATAAAACACGATCAAAAGGTCTAATAATCTTCATCGGAGCACTGCTGGGTGTTTTGGTAATTTATGGGATCTTATCGTTTCTTGAGGCATCCTGTCAGACTGAGATCAGACAACTCGAAATGTTAATTGAGAATAAAGCAGAGTACCAGGTTATTTATACCAATCTTAACCAGCAAAAAGCGATACTCGAACATCGACAGTTGCTTTTAGAAACGATCAGCAGTGGAAAGGCGTTGCCACATCTAACGATGTCAGAAATTAACAAAGTGCTGCCCGCCGGGATGCTTCTGACGAATTATGACTACCAGGAGGGCCGGTTGATTATTTCAGGAGAAACCAAAAAGAAAGAGGAAATTCTTGAGTTTAAAGAAAGGCTTGCCAATTTGGCGGTTTTTGAAATGATTAATATGGTTAGCACCACAAGAAAAAATGACGTTTCGACTGATAAAATCACGATGGAAGAATCATGGGAATTTACACTCGACATTCAAATAGCTGAGGTATAAACGGTGAAAAGCAAAAAGGCAAGGAGATCCGGTGAAAACAACTCAGGAACGAGAACAACTCGCCAGACAAACCTAAAAATTCAAAAAGGCATAATTGCTGGAGCAGTGATTGTAATACTGATGGCTTTAGTAGTCATCCCTAAATATGAAAGTTATTGTAAAAAAAAGCTGATTTTGGCAGAAAAAGAACGTTATAATATGGAACTGCCTGACAAAATGTCCGAAGAGCACTATTTAAACGAGTTGAGAGTGATCAGTCAACAATTGGACGATAACCGGAGTCATTTGCCAGAACGGTTGGATACGGTCAGTTTGTATGAGAATATTGGCAGGATGGCTGAAGTGGCAAAGGTGGGAGTGATATCTGTGGAGTTTGGAGCAGCGGATGTCCAAATTGATGAAAGTCTGGGGATGCAGATTAACCAGGATTTTCAAAACAGCGACGAAAAGACGATTATCGGGCCTGATGGTAAGATTTTAACGCGCTGCGAATATGTTGTGGTATGCACCGGAAATGATGATGCCTTTATTGATTTTTTCAGTGAACTGGATCGGTGTGTACCGGTGATTCGGGTTATCAGTTATGAAATAGAAGCAGAAGCGATGGGTGAAAAACGGTTGCGAATGCGTCTGGAAAGTTTCGGAATTCTGGCCGATAACCGGGATAATCAAGTAACTGTGATGGGGGATCAATTGGACGAAGCGCTTAAGTAAGGTTTAAAAAACAGCTGGCATTTTTGTTTATCGCAAAAAAATAATAACAATACAGTCGATGAGAGGGGTAGTAAAATGAACGAGAAAAAAACGAAGCGAATCATTGGAACGCTTTCAGGTATTGGTATTGGGGTAATTGGTATATATATGATCAGTCACCCAAGAACTTCGGTGGAACAACTGGTTGTATTGTTGATGGCGGCGTTGGTGGTTTTTGCTTTGATTAATCTTGTCTCGGTCTTTTTTAAATCCCACGGTGGCAGCAAACGAATGACTGTAATCGGGGCATTGGTCAATTTAGGTTTTGCGGTGGCCTTGTTTTATTTCCGACTGACTGTCGCTGAACTGATTCCGTATGTATTTGCAATTTATGTGGTGATTAACAGTATTGCCAAATTAATTTCCGCAGTAACCTATTGGCGGGATGGGGTGCCTAATTACGGCTTTTACTTTATCAGTGGGGTGCTTAATTTTATTTTTGGTATTTATCTGCTTATCAACAGTTATTTTCAGACAGCGAGCTTTGCCATTGTATCGGGACTCTATCTGATCTGGTATGGGGTGACGTTACTGTTTGACGCTTTTAATGATTGGGAGACGCAGGAACAGATGAGCAAGACGGCGAAGCGGATGCAGCGAAAAATGCGGATTGCGCTGCCATCATTATTGGGAATATTTGTACCGATGGGGCTGATTAGAAAATATGATGCAAAGGTCGCTTCTGAAGATGCCAACGCCTATATATTATCTCAGGAAGTTTTGGTGCCGGAAAAAGCCGGAATTAATCCCATGAATGTGGAAATTCTGGTGCACTTATCCAAAAAATTTATGGAAGCGTTTGGGCATGTTGATCTGATTTTTGGAAATGAAGCCCTGTCTTACGGGAATTTTGACGGACACTCCTACCGTTTGGGCGGAGCCATGAGTGATGGGGTGCTTTTTATCTGTGATAAGGATCGCTATTTGCGGGAATCCGTTATCCATGATGGGAAAGTGCTGATCTCGTTTAAAGTTGCTTTTAATGATGATGAGTTGGCGATCATTAAGGAGAATTATCGCCGCTTTCAGGAAAATATGTTTGAATGGTTTTGTGACACCCAATTGGCAGAGCAGGGAATGCTGGCACCAGGGGATTACACGGGTGTAGAAGATGTTATCTATAAAGGTACCGGGGCGCGGTTTTATAAATTTAAGAAGGGGCCGCTAAAGACCTATTTCGCGCTGAATACCAATTGCGTCAAGGTGGCGGATTCACTGTTTGAGAATACCGGTTTTGAAAAGCCGGCGACCGGTAACATCGTTACGCCGGGAGCCTATTATCAATTTCTTATGGGGGCACTGGAACGACCGGGTACTAAAATTTATGAGAAAAAGATATACTCTCGGGAAACCTTTGGCAATACGGAAGAAATTGCCCGCCAGGAAGAATTATAAGGCGGATCACTTTATAAAAATTCAGCCACTTGTTTGCTAAAACAAGTGGCTGGTAGTATTATTGACGATTGATAACTTCAGTCAGACTGGACTTGATGGTTACAAACAGGCGATGAAGGTTGTTAATCTCCTCAGCTGAGAATTCAGCCAGCGACTGATTAAAGGGCTCGAACAGTTTGGCGTTGGTGGATTCGAGTTGACTAAAAATAAATTGACCATTCGGGGTCAAGGTAAAGACCACCTCCCGAACGTTAATCGGCGATTTTTCTTTTTCGATCAATTCTTTTTCAAGCAGTTTGGAGGTGCACTTTGAAATGGCACTTTTTGAAATCCCCAGTTTATTTGCCAATTGGGTCAGGTTGATACCAGTAAATTGTCCAATCATATCCAGGGCTTTCAGTTCGGAAGGATATAGAGAATAGGTTGATTCATCGATTGTAAATGTTTGGGGTAAAATAAGAATATTCTGGTAAAGCACGGCAGAATCGATCATCAGTTGCTTGACTGCGGCAAGATCAGCAACAGAATCCGGGGAAACGGAATTTGTCAGGTTGAGTTTCTCTTTTTTAGGAACGGTACCTGCTTTTTTTTCTTCAGCTACACTTTTCTTCTTGGACTCTTTCTTCGAATCTTTTGCTTCTTTGCTTTCCGGTTTCTTGCTTTTCTTCTCTTTTTTCAAAATGACACTCCTTTCAATACAAAATGGTTTCTAGGCACTTGCGAATTTAAAAATAGCGAGCAAAATTGCTTTTTATGCAGTTTCATCAAATATTTTGGTAACGTGTAGGCGAACAGATCATCGAACTGTCTACTGTATAGTGTAGAAATTGTATTGTACGAAACTGGACACAATGCTGATGGCGATTTCGCAATTACCTGCAAACGACTTTATTAACAGGGTGAAGAATCTGGTTCACCCTGGTTACAATATAATAATACCGAATTTATCGCGTAAGTGCAATAAAAACATGGTCCGGCCAGTCGATTTATTCAACTTTTTTAGATTGCATTTTAATTGTTTTTTAGTTAAAATATTATCATGGCTAGGACTGTTTTCTTAATCGTTCTAGACCAGATTAGAAAATAGGAGGAAGAGAATGAAAAAAAGATTGGGAGTATTGATGCTTGCACTGGTTTTAGTGGTTGTAAGCGTTGCCGGATGCAGTTCGGGATCAACATCCAAAAAAGATGAGGTTACCAAGGTGGGCTTTATCTACGTTGGGCCAGCGGATGATGGTGGCTGGTCACAGGCACATGACAATGGTCGGGCAAAAATGGTTGAAAACATGGGTGGCAAAGTCGAAACCATTGTTAAAGAAAATGTCCCCGAAGAAAAAAGCGCTGTTGTATCAACCATCAGAGATATGGTTGACCAGGGATGTACCATCATTTACGGAACCAGTTATGGATTCATGGATGGAATGGTCGAAGCGGCTAAAGAATTCCCGGACGTAAAATTTGAACATTGTTCAGGTTACATGACAGCGGACAATTTAGGAACTTACTTTGGAAAAATTGAAGAACCTCGATACCTGTCAGGTATTGTTGCAGGTTTAACAACCAAAACAAATAAAATTGCTTATGTTGCGGCTATGCCGATTCCCGAAGTTATCCGCGGAATCAACGCCTTCGCTTTGGGTGTGAAATCAGTAAATCCAGCGGCAACCGTTAATGTTTCCTGGACCAACACCTGGTATGATCCAACGGTTGAAAAAGCGGCAGCTGAAGCACTGATTCAACAAGGTTGCGATGTAACTGCACAACATCAGGACTCAACAGCAACCATGGAAGCTGCCAAAGAAGCAGGTAAGCTATCAATCGGTTATGATTTAAGCGCAGCGACAACCATGCCGGAAGTCTACATGACTGCACCGCTTTGGGATTTCAGTGGTTACTACACTGATTCAGTTCAGTCAGTGATTGACGGAACCTGGAAATCGCAGCAATACTGGGGTGGTATGAATGACGGAATTGTCCTGTTGGACGAACTGACAGCACTGGCGCCAGGAACCGCAAAAGGTCAGGTTGAAACGGCTGAAGCAGCAATTAAATCTGGTTCGCTGGTTATCTTTGCTGGTGAGTTAAAAGATCAGACGGGCGCTGTAAAAGTACCGGCTGGAACATCCATGACCGATGAAGCGCTGTTGAGCATGGATTGGTTTGTAGACAATGTAGTTGGTAGTTTAAAATAGTAAAAAACGGTTTAACGGACAGAGTCTTTGGGCTCTGTCCGCTATTTTTAGTAAAGGTGAAAGCATGAACAATGATTATGTCGTTAAAATGGAGAACATCACAAAGGTTTTTGGCAAGGTCAAAGCCCTGGATCATGTGGAATTTTCATTAAAAAAGGGAGAGGTACATGCGATATTAGGAGAAAACGGAGCGGGTAAAAGTTCACTGATGAATGTTCTAAATGGCATTTATATGCCGGATGAAGGACAGATCGAAGTGAAGGGACAGCCTGTTAATATCAGCTCGCCTAAGATAGCGCTGGATTTGGGCATTGGAATGCTGCCGCAGCATTATAAATTGGTGGACGTATTTTCAGCCATGGAGAACGTGGCTGCCGGTAGTCGAAAAACAAGTCCTTTTTTAAATAAGAAAAAGATTTTAGATGAGATGGGGAAATTGATCGAACAATTGGGAATGGACATTAATCCCAATAAAAAGGTTTATGAAATGTCAGTCGCTGAGAAGCAGAGTCTGGAAATCTTTAAGGTTTTGTATCGGGGGGCCGATATTTTAATACTCGATGAGCCGACTGCGGTATTAACCCCTCAGGAAATAAATAATCTCTTTGAAATCGTCAAAAAAATGGTGGCGACGGGTTGTTCGGTCATTATTATTACCCACAAACTGGAAGAAGTCATGGAAATCAGTGACCGGATTACGATTATGCGCAAGGGCACTACCATTCAAACGGTGAATAAGGAAGAAACCACGCCCCAGGAATTGGCCGGAATGATGGTTGGCGACGTGATGGAACTTAATGTCCCCTATGTTTCAGTGGAACGGGGCAAAAAATGCCTGGAAGTAAAAGACATTACAGCCATCGATCGCAATAAGGTTCATATTCTGGATCATGTCAGCTTTGATCTTTATGCCGGGGAAATTCTGGGAGTAGCTGGTATTGCCGGTAGTGGACAGAAAGAATTATGTGAAGGAATCGCAGGACTCTATCATATTAAATCGGGAGAAATTATTTTCGAAGGTGAAAACATTGTTGGGAAAAATCCTGAGAAAATCAGCCAGATGGGGATTAGTCTGAGTTTTGTGCCGGAGGATCGTCTGGGGATGGGGCTGGTTTCTTCGATGGATATTATTGATAATGTTTTGTTGAAAGACTACCGCAATAAAAAAGGTCTGGGGATTTCCCGAGAAGTTTCCCGTGATAAGGCCGAAGCCCTGGTGGAACGACTCAATGTATCAACCCCAGCCATTGAGAATCATGCCGTCAGTTTGCTTTCGGGTGGTAATATTCAAAAGGTTTTGCTGGGCCGGGAAATTGAATTGGAACCGAAACTGCTGGTGACTGCTTATGCCACCAGAGGGTTGGATGTAGGATCGTCCCAGATTATCTACGATTTGCTCAATGAACAAAAAGTAAAAATGAAACCGATCATGTATGTTGGTGAAGACTTGGATGTGCTGATGAGTCTGTGTGACCGCATCATGGTTTTATGTGAAGGTCGGGTCACCGGAATTGTCGATCCTAAAAAAACCACCAAAGAAGCCATAGGACTCATGATGTCCGGGGTAAGAAGTGAAGGAGAAGAAGCATGCTCCATATCGTAAAAAAAGAAGTTCCGAAAACTCGGGAAAAAATAATTGTCAGGCTATCAGCTGTTTTGGCCGCTTTGGCCGTGGCGTCGATCATTGTCCTGGTAGCCGGGGCGAATCCGCTTGAGTTGTATATCGGGATTGTCCAGGGCTGCTTTGGTTCGCTTTATCGCTTTGCGGCAACCATTGAAAAGATGGTCCCCTTACTGGTTCTGTCTCTGGGGGTGCTGGTGGCATTTAAAATGCGGTTTTGGAATATCGGTGCCGAGGGACAGTTTCTGATGGGCGCCGTGGGAACCACCCTGGTGGTTCGGCTCCTTCCGGATTTGCCGTTGCCGGTTATGCTCGTGCTGATGATCATTGTTTCATTTTTGTTCGGGGCCGTCTGGCTGATGATTCCGGCCTTTTTCAAGGCCCGATTCGGAACCAATGAAACCCTGTTCACGTTAATGCTCAACTACATTGCGCTGACGCTGGTAACAGCCTTGCAGTATGATTTCTGGAAAGATCCGGCGGCCAACGGGATGCCCAAAATTGCCAATCTTCCGGAAAATGCCTTACTGCCCAGTGCGGGTGGCTTTAATTTAAGTATTTTGATGGCGGTGATCATTGTGCTGGCAATGTATTATTTTATGAATCGTTCTAAAATTGGCTTTGAAATAGCGGTGTTGGGTGAAAGTGAAAACACCGCCCGCTACATTGGGATTAATGTCACCAGAACCATTATCATTGTCGCACTGGTCAGCGGTGGTTTATGCGGAATGGTCGGGATGATGCAAACCACTGGAGTCAGTGGGGCCCTGTCAACTGAAATTACCGGTGGATTGGGTTTTACCGCCATTATTGTGGCCTGGCTGTCGGGGCTTAAGGTTCCCTTTGTGGTGGTCAATTCCTTTGCCTTTGCAGTGCTGCTTCAGGGAGCTTCCTATATTCAGACGGCTTTCCAGATCCCTGGTTCAGTAGCAGAAATGATTCAGGCGATTATTCTGTTCTTTATTTTGGGCAGCGAGTTTGTCCTGCAGTATCGGTTGGTTTCTGATAAAACGAAAAGTGAGGTTGCATAAATGGAATTTGTTTTTTTCTTGGCAGCAGCGGTTAAAGCCGGAACCTGCCTGCTTTATGCAACTCTGGGAGAAATTATTTCGGAAAAAGTTGGACACCTCAATCTGGGGGTCGAGGGGATGATGCAAATGGGTGCCGTCATTGGCTTTATTGCCGGGTTTACTTTTGGTAATCCGTATACGGCGGTTCTTTGTGCCGCTTTGGCCGGTGCTGCCGGAGCCCTGATTTATGGATTTTTGACGATTAGTTTAAAGGCTAATCAGGTGGTTACCGGCCTTACGCTCAGTATTTTTGGCGTTGGCTTCGCTGCTTTTTTTGGTAAGAACTTTGTCGGGAAAAAAGTACCGGAAGCAATTACCACTTTTTTTGCTCCAGTTAAGCTACCGATTTTAGGAGACATTCCTTATCTCGGACAGATCTTTTTTAATCAGAGTGTCTATGTCTATTTTTCCTATTTTTTAGTCGTTGCCATATATATTTATCTCTATAAAACCAAATGGGGACTAAATACCCGGATGGTCGGAGAAAACCCGGTGGCAGCCGATGCCAGTGGCATCCCGGTCGATAAGTACAAGTATTTCAACATTGCTCTTTGTGGAGCTCTCTGTGGGCTGGGCGGCGCCTTTTTATCGCTGGTCTACATCAGTATTTATCCGGTTAATGTGGTCAGCGGCCGGGGCTGGATTGCCGTGGCACTGGTTATTTTTGCCATGTGGAATCCTGGTAAGGCAATGCTGGGGGCCTACTTTTTTGGAGCCCTGGATATTGCCAGCTTCTGGTTGCAGCAATACAACCTACCGGTTTCCATTTACCTGTTTACCGCGCTACCGTATCTGGCCACCGTGTTCGTCCTGATCTTTACCTCGATGCGCAAGAGCAGCAACAAAAAAGAACCGGCCTGGCTCGGTAAAAACTATTTCAAGGAAGATCGCTAAGTACAAAAGACCGTCTTATTTAGGTTTGCCGCGTAAGCTACCGTACCGACCAATTTTAATCTATTGTTCGCCGCGGGATCGGACAGGCTCTGCCATGTCCGCCCTGATGCGTACAATCAGATTAATAATTGTCGGTACTGCTTTAGTGTTTTATTAACCGTCTTTAAAAAGACGGTTCTTTTATAAATTAATCTGTCCTCGTTGGAGAGACAGGTGTAAACAATACTCAAACTATTTTAAGGATGGCAACGTGCTTTATGGTTTTAAATTGAAAAAACTATGATATAATAAAGGTTAAGATTTTAAAGGAGCCGAGAGAATGAAGGAATTAATTTGCAAAACAGAGAATACACACCAGTACCCGATTATTATTGAAAAAGGTATTAAAGGGCGGTTGTCCCAAATGAAAGCGCTCTTTTCCCAGTATCATAAGGTGGTGATTATCACCGATAAAAATGTCGCCAAAGAATATTTAGGTGAGGTGGAACGGCAGGTTCGTCAAGCTGGGCCCAAGGTTTACAGCATCGTCATTCCCCCTGGAGAAGCCAGTAAGTGTTTGACCCAAACCGCCGAGATTTACAATGAACTGATTAAATGCAATATCACCCGCAGTGATGCCATTCTGACTCTGGGTGGCGGCGTGGTTGGTGATTTAGGTGGCTTTTGTGCGGCGACTTATCTTCGCGGCATCGATCTGATCCAGGTGCCGACCTCACTATTGGCTCAGGTAGACAGCAGTGTTGGCGGTAAGGTTGGGATTGATCTGGATTATGGCAAAAACCTGGTGGGGGCTTTTCATCAACCCCGGGCTGTGATCATCGATCCCTTATTTTTAGAAACCCTGGAAGATCATTATATGATCGATGGGATGGCCGAAGTCATTAAATACGGTTGTATCAGCAGTGCACCACTGTTTGTTAAGCTGATGGGTTATACCTATTATGAGGATCTGGTTGAAGATATGGAAGAGATCATTGCCAAGTGTTGTCAGATTAAACGGGATGTGGTTCAAACTGATGAGCATGAACAGGGGTTGCGCCGGATTTTGAATTTCGGACACACCATTGGTCACGTTGTGGAAACCTACTTCAAATTCAAGAAATACTCACACGGTGAAGCGGTGGCCATTGGCATGGCTCAGATCACCAAGAAAACCGTTGCTGAAGGGATCAGTCAGAAAGATACCTACGACAACATCATCGAAATTCTGGAGAATTACGGGCTGCCAACCGAACTGCCGAAGATGCCTCTGGACAAGGTACAGGAAATACTCTTCACTGACAAAAAATTTGAGAATGACTCGCTTTACATCTGTGCCCTGGAAAAAATTGGCAAGGCCCAGATTGTTAAAATCCAGAAACCCCAGGCCATCGAACTGTTTAGATAGTAGTTAAAAAAAGAGTTAGAAGACCGTACCGACCAATTGTTAATCTGTTGTTCGCCACACCAATGCGAAATTCGCAATGCTCTTTTCGCATTGGTCGCAGGCAGTCGCCAACTACAAGCCAGCTTGTGATTGGCTCGTTGCCTTTGCGCAAGCTCGGACAGGCTACGCCGTGTCCGCCTTGATGCGTACAACATGATGTAACAATTGTCGGTACTGGGTTGTCTTTTGTGAAGCCGAAAGAGTGAAAACAGAAAATTAAGAGGAAGAAAATGAGAACGATAGAAATTACACCAAGGTTATTAAGCGGCAGTCTGGAAATACCGCCGTCAAAAAGTGTCAGTCACCGGGCGATAATTGCGGCGGGGTTGGCTAAGGGTGAAAGCGTGATTTCAAATGTGCTGATGTCTCAGGATATGATTGCCACCTGTGATGCCATGGTCGCTTTGGGAGCCAGGATCAGCTATCAGAAAGAGCTTAATGGACGTTTTACCCTGACCATTAAGGGCTGTGATCCACTGGCGCTAAAGGCGGAGACGATCCAGTGCAACGAATCGGGGTCAACGCTTCGGTTTATCATCCCGATTGTGTTGCTGCAGCCGAAGCGGGCGATTATTACCGGAAAAGGACGGCTGGTTACCCGGCCGATGAAACCTTATTATGATATATTTGCTGAAAAAGGCATCCAGTATGAACATCTTAATAAAGACCAGGATTTACCCCTGGCAGTGGAAGGAATGCTGACACCGGGCGTTTATCAGATTAATGGCGGGGTTAGCTCCCAGTTTATTACCGGGCTGCTTTTTGCCCTGCCGCTACTCAATGGCGATTCGGTGATCGAACTCACTTCAACGCTGGAATCCAAACCCTACATTGATATCACGCTGGACGTTTTAAAGAGTTTTGGAATTGCGATTATCAATGACAAGGATCAGCGTTTTGTGATCAAAGGGAATCAGTTCTATACCCCCTGCAACTATCGGGTTGAAGGTGATTTTTCTCAGGGCGCATTCTGGCTGGTGGCGGGTACCATTGGCAAACAGATGGATTGTTCTGATTTGAATGTTGCGTCACAACAGGGGGATAAGGTGATAGTTGACATCTTAAAAGAAATGGGTGGCGATATCAGTATTGGCGCTGACAAATTAATTGTCAAAAAAGCCGAAACCGTAGGAACCATTATTGATGTATCCCAGTGCCCGGATCTGGTTCCGATATTGGCAGTCGTTGGTAGTCTGAGCAAGGGTACCACCACGATTATCAATGGCGAGCGGCTCCGTTTTAAAGAATCGGATCGCTTGATGGCCACCGCTGATGTACTGAACAAACTGGGCGGCAAGGTGGAAGAAACTGCCGATGGTCTGGTGATTCATGGGGTTGACCGTTTCACCGGCGGCCAGGTTACGAGTCATAACGATCACCGGATTGCCATGGCGGTGGCGATTGCATCGATTTGTGCTACCGGCAAAATTATTCTTGATGGTGCGGAAGCTGTTAATAAATCTTACCCTCATTTTTGGGAAGACTTCATGGTAATGGGAGGTGAGTGGATTGGGCTCGACCTGGGGAAATAAATTTAAAGTTTCGATTTTTGGAGAATCCCACGGCAATGGCATTGGTGCCGTTATTGATGGCCTTCCGGCTGGGATTGACATCGATCTGGAGCGGGTTCAGAATGAGCTGAATCGTCGGGCCGCCCGGGGAAATCCGCTGGCCACGCCCCGAAAGGAAGGCGATCAGATTGAAGTCCTCAGTGGTGTTTTCAATGGTAAAACCACCGGGGCCCCGCTGGCCGGATTGATCCGCAATGAAAATACCCGTTCCGGTGATTATGCCAAAACCAAAGATCTGATGCGACCGGGTCACGCTGATTATGCGGCAAGCGTGCGCTATGGTGGCTTTCAGGATTATCGCGGTGGCGGCCACTTTTCCGGTCGTTTGACGGCACCTTTGGTATTTGCCGGAGCCATCGCCAAAGAGATCATCCGAGTGATCCGACCAGAGCTGGGAATCGGCAGTCGGATTGTTTCGATCGGGAATGTCAAGGACACTGAGATTTGTGACTGGAAGGTTTATGAAAATTTGATTCAGGGCTTTAAAAACCCGGCCTTTCCCCTTTATCATGCCAAACTGGAAGATGCCATGAAACAGGAGATCATTGCGGCGATGGCCGATGAGGACTCGGTGGGTGGTTTGGTGGAAGGCTTTATTACCGGTCTGGAACCGGGAATAGGCAATCCCTTTTTCGAATCCATCGAAAGCCGTTTAGCGGGCCTACTGTTTTCCATTCCGGCAGTCAAAGGGGTGACCTTTGGCGCTGGTTTTGAGGTGGTTAGCCTGCGAGGGTCTCAAACCAATGATGCCCTGCGCATCAATGATGGACGGATCGAGGCAGTTACCAACTATAACGGCGGCATCAATGGCGGAATATCCAACGGGATGCCAATTGTTTTTCAGGTGGCTTTTAAACCGACACCTTCTATTGGTAAAGAACAGCAGACCATTAATCTGGCAGAAAGAAAAGAGGCTGTCCTGACCATACAGGGGCGTCATGATCCCTGTATTGTTGTCCGGGCCTTTCCGGTGGTGGAAGCTGCCACTGCCATCTGTCTGGCTGATTTTTTAATTTAAGGAGGTTGCCATTGAAGTCATTAGATGAAATCAGAAATGAAATCGATGCGATCGATGCTCAGATGCGGGTGTTGTTTGAACAGCGGATGGATTGTATCCAGGCAGTCGCTGAATATAAATACAGTAACCACGGGAATATATTCGATCAAAGTCGGGAAGAAAAAATGCTGAAAAAAAATCTGATCCAGCTGAAAAACAAGAATTATGGAAAAGAATATGAACGGTTTCTGAATGAAATTCTGGTTTCAAGCAAGGCGTACCAGAAAGACTGGATACAAAAAAAGGAAATCACGGAGCGAGGCAAATAGCAATGGATATCGGAATGCTGATAATTGTGCTGGTGATTGTGATTCCTGGCTATTTTCTGGTTAGACGGCTCTCAACGACGCTTTATTCGGATAACCAGAAGATGGAAGCAGAAACCGAAAGACGCTATGGTTTTCAACGTCTGGAAAATGAACGGATCGAAAAAGCCAAAGCAAAGGAAATTGATGAAGCAAGGAGCAATTCGAAACCGTATCAACGAATTCCAAGAAGAATTGTTCGGGCTCCCCAAAAAACAGATATGACGGTGGTGAAAAAATATCGCCGCCGGGTAACAGACGAAAAGTTAAATAAAGTAAACATTAAGCAGAAGTGACGAGAAATCCGTTTTAAGGCGAAATCAGGTAGAACTGCAGACGAAAAAGCAGCTGAAAAAAATAATTTGATATTCCTGAAAAAATAGCTTTAATATTTCTGTACAATTTTATATAATAGCTACAATTAATTTTTTGCAAATGAGAATTAGGATGCATAAAAATGCATGCAGGAAAGTAGAAGGAAAGATGAAGAAGTTTAATAAAGTACTAATCGCCAATCGCGGAGAAATTGCCATCCGGATTATTCGGGCCTGTCAGGAACTGGGCATTCATACCGTAGCCATCTATGCGCAGGAAGATAAGCTGTCTCTTTTTAGAACCAAGGCTGATGAGTCCTACCTGATCACTGGCACCAGTGGTCCAGTGGAAGCCTATTTGGATATGGATAAGATCATTACCCTGGCCAAGAAAAAAGAAGTCGATGCCATTCATCCTGGGTATGGTTTTCTTTCGGAGAATCCACTTTTTGCAAAACGCTGTGAAGAAGAAGGAATTGTCTTTATCGGACCAACCCATGAAATGATGGAAAAAATGGGTGACAAGATTCAATCGAAGATTGTTGCCAAAAGTGTCAATGTGCCAACCATTCCTGGAGTTGAAAAACCAATTACCTCGGATTCGGAAGCCCTGGAGTTTGCAAAGAAAGCCGGCTATCCGATTATTCTAAAAGCAGCTGCAGGTGGCGGCGGTCGGGGAATGCGAATTGTCCGGGAAGAAAAAGACCTCTTAAAAGAGTTCCATTCGGCTACCAGTGAAGCAACCAAGGCTTTTGGTGATGGGACCATTTTTGTGGAAAAATATCTGGAAGAACCGAAACATATTGAAGTACAGATCCTTGGCGATCACCACGGCAATGTAGTTCATCTTTTTGAGCGGGATTGTTCAATCCAGCGTCGCCACCAGAAGATCGTTGAATTTACACCCTCATTAAGCATCAATGACGAGCAGCGTCAGGCCATCTGCAAGGATGCCCTGAAACTGGCCAAGGAAGTCAATTATCGGAATGCCGGAACGATTGAGTTTCTGGTTGATAAAAAGGGCGATCACTATTTCATTGAAATGAACCCCCGAATTCAGGTGGAACATACCGTCACCGAACTGGTTACTGGCATCGATCTGGTTCAGTCGCAGATTTTAATTGCCCAGGGTTTACCACTGGATTCGGCCGAAATTGGCATTCCCAGTCAGGATGCGATTGAAACCCGGGGCGCAGCAATCCAATGCCGGATTACCACAGAAGACCCGAAAAATCACTTTATGCCAGATACCGGACGATTGGATGTCTACCGTACCGGCAGTGGCTTTGGGATTCGTCTTGATGGCGGTAATGGTTTTACCGGTGCTGAAATCACCCCCTATTATGATAGCCTGCTGGTAAAAAGCACCGCATTTTCCAGAAACTTTGAAGATGCCCGTCGTAAAGCGGTACGGGGACTCAAGGAGATGAAAATTGAAGGGGTTCAGACCAATAAGGATTTTCTGATCAATGTGCTTCAGCATCCCACCTTTATCGGCGGAAAATGTGATACCAAGTTTATTGATGATCATCCGGAACTGTTTGAAATTGAAGATCAAAAGAGTGAAGCATCCAACGTTCTCAAATATTTCGGAAACATCATCGTCAATGAAACCTTCGGTAACAAGCCGGATTATGATGAACCTTATATCCCCACCATTCCCGTGGATACCGAATTCCGGGGCAGTAAACAAATACTCGATGAACAGGGGCCAGCTGGCCTGGTGCAATGGATCAAGGATCAGGAAAAACTGTTGCTGGTTGATACCACCTTTAGAGACGCTCATCAATCCATCGCTGCGACCCGGGTGCGGAGCCGGGATATGATCAAGATTGCCCGGGAAACCGCAGCCCTGGTACCTGATCTCTTTGCTCTGGAAATGTGGGGCGGCGCAACCTTTGATGTGGCGTATCGTTTCTTAAAAGAATCACCTTGGCGACGGTTGGATGAACTGCGCAAGCGGGTACCCAATATTTTGTTCCAGATGCTCCTTCGTGGCGCCAATGCCGTGGGCTATAAAAACTATCCGGATAACGTCATTCGGGCGTTTGTACAGGAAGCAGCCAAAAGTGGGATTGATATTTTCCGGATATTCGACTCCCTCAACTGGATGGACGGAATGAAAATTTCTATTGATGAGGTCTTAAAAACTGATAAGATTGCTGAGGTCAGCATCTGTTATACCGGCGATATTCTCGATACCTCCCGAACCAAATATAATCTTGATTACTACCTGAGAATGGCCCGGGAAATTGAAAAAACTGGGGCACATATTCTGGCGATTAAGGATATGTCGGGTTTATTAAAACCAGGCGCCGCTTATAAACTGATTGAAGCGTTAAAACAGGAAGTCAGTATGCCAATCCATCTGCACACCCACGACACTACCGGTAACGGAGTAGCCACGGTGCTCTTTGGACAAATGGCTGGCGCTGATATTGCCGATGCGGCTTTGAATGGAGTCAGCGGTTTGACCTCGCAGCCAGCGCTCAACTCGATTGTGGCGGCACTCAAAAACACCCCTCGGGATACCGGATTAAATGAAGATGAACTCCAGATTTTATCCGATTACTGGGGTACCACCCGTCAGGTCTACAGCAAGTTTGAATCGGAAATGAAATCCGGATCGACGGAAATCTATAAGCTGGAAATTCCGGGAGGCCAGTATTCCAACCTCCGGGCTCAGGTGGAAAGTTTTGGTTTGGGCCATAAGTTTAGAGAAGTCAAGGAAAAATATCTGGAAGCCAACCTGATGCTGGGAGATATTGTCAAGGTAACCCCTTCTTCAAAAACAGTTGGAGATCTGGCTATCTTTATGGTTCAAAATGATCTGACTGTCGACAATATTAAAACCAAGGGCAAGGAATTAGCTTACCCGGATTCAGTGGTGGATTTTTATAAGGGCATGATCGGGCAGCCGGAAGGTGGCTTTGATCCGGAGCTGCAAAAGATAGTCTTAAAGGGCATCGAACCGATCACTGTGCGGCCCGGAATCCTGTTACCGGACGAAGATTTTGATAAAATAAAAAAAGATTTCCAGGAAGAATTTGGCGTTGAGCTGGATGATCGTGAAGTATTAAGTGTTGCTCTGTATCCCAAGGTTATGAAAGAATACTTTGAATTTCTTCAGGAATACGGCGATTTCATGCGAATGGAAAGTCATGCTTTCTTCTATGGCCTTAAAGTGGGTGAGGTTATCGACGTTGAAGTGTCCAAGGGCAAACGCTTTATCATTAAGCTGGTTAGTATTGGCGTACCCAATGATGAGGGGATGTGTCCGGTGATGTTCGAAGTGGATGGTTTCCGTCGGGAAATTTACATTGAAGACAAGCGCAGTCTTTCAGCTAAACAGAAGGTTACGATGCTGAAGGCTGATCCTAAAAATTCGAAACAGATTGGCTCAGGGATTCCGGGAACGGTTTTAAAAGTACTGGTTAACGAAGGTGAAGCGGTTAAACAAAACCAGGCGCTGGTTGTGGTTGAAGCGATGAAAATGGAAACCGAAATGGTCGCCAGCGAAGACGGCAAAGTCAAGCGAATTTACGTCTCCGAAGGACAAAGTGTCCAATCCGGAGAATTGATAGTCGAAATGGAATAAGTATTCATTACAGGCGTTATAGCTAAAAAAAGAAGTGATCATCTAAATAAAGATGATCACTTCTTTTTAATTTGTCAGATTATTAAACGATGGTGAGAGATACCGGAAGACTGACGGCCGTTACTGGTAGGCAGCCAGCTTTTGTATTGGTAATTTCGACATAGTAGTAAGTGGTACCCGCTGGTCCGGAAGTATCGACGGCAAAGGTTTTACCGGTGGCGCCGTCAATCGGCTTGCCATCGGCATTGATGGCATCGGCACTTTCAAACCACTGGTAGGTGAGTTCGCCGCCATCATTTACTTGGGCATCCACTGTAAAAGTAGCAGTGGTAATATCGGCCTTGGGCGTGCCAAGAGCAGCTTGGGCTGTCCGGGTTGCTTGGGCTAGACTGGTGGCTAAAGCGACACCGCTGAGCTGTGAAATGCTGGTTGGTTGTGCGTTGATGGTTGGCATTTCAGATAAATCCGCAGCAGCTGGAGCAGTGGGAATGCTTTCGTCAACGGCTACTGGAGCAGCAGCGTCCGGCAAAATCGCTGGATCAGCGCTGGTAACAACGATACCGGCCAAAACCGTTACCGGCTCAGCATTTTCTGATGAGATGACACAAGTATAATAGACCGTTCCAGGGGTGGTTGACACCGGTGGATCATAAATTGGACCAGTGATTTCTGGCATCGGTATTTCTGAATCGCCAAAGCGGTAAGACCATTGATAGGTTAAGGTTTTGGCTTCAGTCACACTGGCCTCAACAAAGATTGGTGCAGGATCTTCGTTTAAGTAAATCCGCTGGGATGACAGCTCAGAACTGGCAGTAATTAAAGGTTGAGCAGTAACGGTGAGGGCTATGGAAGCTTCAACATTATTCAGGTTGACATAGCCAGCTGGCATTACCAGCGTTCCCGTATAGAGGGTTTCACCAACCTTTTTAGTATCAACGGTGTTTGGCGTCCAGGTGACAGAACAGGGGAACACGTCACTGCCGTAGCCTTGAACAATGACCACCACCGGCAGGTTATAGCTGCTGTCATAAGCAATGGTCTCAGCAATCGCGTTGTTGGTGGCATTGATGGTATTGATCATGGTGACCGCAGCAATATTGGTTTTAACGGTGATTTTACAGGTATCGGTTTTATTGCCGTCCTGAGTTCGGGCAGTAATTGTGGCTTCGCCATTGGCTACAGGTGTGACCACTCCATTGGTAACCGTCGCAACATTCGTGTTGGAGGATTCCCAGATTATCGTTTGATTTGTCGCATTGGCCGGGAAAATAACAGTATTTAGTTTTAAGGTATTGCCCATAATCACATCGGCTTCCACAGGAGTGACCTGAATCGCTTCCACGGGGATAGTAATGGGTGGGCTGGGGGGAGTCGGCGGTGATGGTGGGTCGACAGGATCAACCGGGTTCAGAGGCGGTGCATCATATTTTGAGTTGATAATCGTTCCCGAACTACTGGAATTGGAATACCAGCTACTGCTGCTGCCGCTACCTGAATTCGTATCGGCGGTACGGTTGGTGTTGGTTGATACCGTCAGTCCGCCATTGGCATCGGTAACCACCGGTTTCGTGGTAATATACACGACATCCGGGGTGATGGTACCAGTGATATTAAGAACATCATTGGTGGTGGCACTGGTGATACTGCCTTCGCCGGTAATTTCCACCCGGGTTTCGGTGGCCAGGGATGTAATTACGGCATTATTACCAAGGATGATACCGGTTCCTTCACCGGTTGCTGTTAACAGGACGGTTCCCACATTGGCATTAAGAGTCAGAGTCACCTTCGATTCAGCAACAATTTTTTCAATAACGGCATTGCTTACCAAGGTGGAACCACTGGCATTGGTGCCAAAACCAATCAGTTTGGCCGGTGTATTCAGAAGGATATCGCTGATGCCCCGGGATTGGATGTTTTCAATCGTACCATTTTCCTGGGTGGTAATTGATGTTCGGTTGGCGGCTTTGTCGACATTCAGGGTTTTTACCTTGCTCTGGTTGTCAACGATGATCGTGGCGGCGGCTCGGGCGGTGAGATTTTCAATCGTTGCTGCACCGAGAAGGACAAGTTTCACCCCCTGCTTTTCGAGGGTGACATTCTGGTAGGAACCGCCATCCAGATAAACGGTGCCGCTGCCTTTGACTAACAATTCTCCCTGAACGGCGGAGTTTGTCAAGCGGATATCGCCATCGACGACCGAGTCAACAACGGTCAGATTGCCGGTAAAGGTGGCATTTTCAATGTTGACACCGGATACCTTGATCTCCCCATTCTGATAGGTAGCTGTTTCGGTGTAGGTGCCCGCCACCGTATAGCTTTTCATTTCGCTTCCTTCTTGGCTGCAGCCGCGAACAAACAAAATGGCGGTCAGGAGGATAAGTAGGATAATAATAATAGAGATAATAGAGTTCTTTTTCATGACATTCCTTCCCTTTGTTTATATAAAATTTTAATTGAAATCACAGGTTCACAAATTTGTTCTAAGTGTAATGATTTTAGCACAAAATATCGTTGTTGTAAATAGAATGTAACGAAGATGTAAAATAAAAATTGATATGTAAACAAAAATCAATGATCGTGTCAAAATCGGGTGCATCCTGATAACCGGGTGATAATCTGACTAATTGTCTTTTGGGTTCATTCGTTAACAATATGACGGCGGAGTATTCGGTTAATGTGAATATTGATACAAGATTACATTTTGAATGCTTTTGCAATTGCACACCGCAAATTATTGTGGTATGATCAATTAAAATTCAAAACAAGAAATCTTTATTCCATTTAAAAATGCGCAATTATATTAATAATTCAGAAAGAAAGGGTAATAAAATGAAAATTGAAGTAAAACAAGAAGGCGAATTATTTGTAGTAGAATTGGAAGGTCGAATGGACACCAACACCTCTCCCGAGTTTCAAAAAGAGATGGAAGCCTACTACAGCAAAGAAGGATTTCAAATGATCCTGGATTTTGATCAGCTGGATTTTGTCAGTAGTGCCGGGTTAAGAGTATTGCTGTTGATCCAAAAGAAGTCAAAGGCACTAAATGGTAGTCTGGTGATTAAAAATGTTAAACCGGAAATTCAGGAAGTATTTGATATGACCGGTTTTTCAGATATACTAACCATCGAATAAGGGTGAAAAAATGACAGTCGATAAAATTTCGGAAGGAATTCCGAATGACAGCTTTGACACGTGTCAGGGTGAGCATATTCCTGAGTATTTAAAGGGAATGTCCAATGAACACTTAATTAAAAGTTTTTATATGATGGAAAAAACTCCTGAGGTTACACAATTGCGTGTGCTTCAGGATATTTTAAAATCTGCCCAAAATACTGAGTTTGGAAAAAAAATGGGTTTTTCGGAGATTAAAACAATCGATGATTTCAGAAACAGGGTACCATTTTCGGACTATGCTCAGGTCGAAGGTGAAATCGAACGGCTTAAAGCAGGGGCACACGATGTTTTTTTTAACGGCGCAGCTGCCAGTTTTATTGCCACCAGTGGTTCCACCGGTGTTCCCAAGCTTTTGCCTGAAAGCAAAAACGGTGAACTGGTCAAGGGCCTGGTTTCACAGATTCGGGCCATCATATTGTTAATGCTGGCTCCGGAAGTGATGGTTCCGGGAAAAAAGGTGCTGGCCATTGCCAACCCTTCGGAATATGGAAAAACTGAAGGCGGCATTCCGATTGGCTCAGCTTCTGGTCAGGCGGCCAAGGATATGCCGGTTGAGATGTTAAAAAAAATGGTGTTGCCGCCAGAAATGATGCTGGCGAAAGACCTGAGCAACGAGGCGACGGATTATCTAACGATTCGCTATGCTTTAGCAGAAAAGCATTTGGTTGGGGTCGTCTGCAGTAATATTGCTCACTTTAACATCTTGCTTAAAAAAATGAATGCCACTGCCGCTGACTTATTGGAAGATATCAGCACAGGTCAGATCTCTGAAAAAATCAGCATTGACCAGGCGCTGCGGGAAAAACTGGTTGCACATTTACAGCCAAACCCGGAGCGGGCGGAGGAGTTAAGAACGATTCTTGCGCAAAAAAAGACCCTTGATGTGGCGGAAATCTGGCCGGAATTTTCAGTCGTCTCCTGTTGGATGTCGTCCAGTGCAGCAAAAATTGTTGCCGATGTGAAAAAAATTTTACCCCCGACTGTCAAGTTTTTGGAGTGGGGCTATGGTGCCAGCGAAGGCAAGTTCAACATCCCTGACCGGCCTCAGGATGCGGCCGGATTACTGGCGCTTTTTGGTTATTTTTTTGAATTCTTGCCAGTGGGGTCAACAGATGGGAAAACGCGGTTGGCCCATGAATTGACTGAAGGTGATTATTACGAACTGATTATCACCTCTTATTCCGGGCTGTACCGTTACAACATGAAAGATATTGTCTGCGTCACGGAGATCAATGATCAGATCCCAAGGATTGTTTTTGTCTGTAAGGAGTCCGAATATCTGGCCATTGAAAACCAGAAAATGAGGATTTATGAAATCGAAAGAACCCTCCAGACGGTTGCTGCGAAGCAAAATGAAGAAATTCGTTTTTATCAGATTTTTTGGGATCAGGACAATAAAAAACTGGTCTTTATTCTGGAGCCTTATTCGAATACGCTTAACAGTGAGGTGTTCAAACAGGTATTGGAAAACCATTTGTTTGAGATGAATTTTTGTTATAAACAGTTAAGAGAAGCGTACCAACTGTTGGCAGCGGAGGTGATCCTTGTCAAAGATGGTTATCGGGACTCTTTGTTTACCCGATCGATTATGCCGGGTAAGAATGTCAATCAGACCAAGCTTCCGACTTTTGTAAAAAAATACCCAGAAAGTGACTGGATCACTTGCTGGGCAAAGGAAGGCGAAAAATGATAAAATTAATACCTAAACTGGTCTATTCTCTTAATATCAAAAAGGGCTATAAAAAAATCGAGAATTTTGATCATTTAACCCAAAATGCCCCCGAAATTAATAAACAGCTGATGCTTGATATGCTCAAAAAAAATGCCGATACTGAGTATGGCAAACGCTACCACTTTGATCAGATAAATACCATCGAAGACTATAAAAAAATGGTACCATTTTCCATTTACGATGATTATGCCCCCTATATCGAGCGGATGATTGCTGGCGAAACGGATCTGCTGACCACCGATAAGATCGTACACTATGCCCTGACCTCAGGCAGTGTAGATAATCCCAAGAAGATTCCGGTTTCGGAGCAAACCGTTGATCTGTACCGGGAATATGCCACCCAGTTCAGCTTTGCCATCATTGCCCGGGCTCTGGGGAAAAAGTGGCAACGGGGTCGTGGTCTGAATTTGATGGAAGTCAAATTTGAAACCCTGCCCAATGGTTTATTTGCCGGATCCATTTCGGGCCGGGGGGTTTACAGCATAAAAGATCTGCTGTTTCTGATGTTTACCTCGCCCAAAGAAATTGTCTTTCCCCGGGAAATTATGGATACCAAATATGCCCATCTCCGCTTTGCCCTGGAAGAACGGTCGTTATCGTATATTGCTTCAGCTTTTATGACAGCGGTATCGGATTTAATGAAATATCTGGAAATAAAATGGGAACTACTTGTTGATGATATTGAAAAAGGCACGATTCATCCCGATATAAAGATTCCGGATGATATTAAAGCCGAACTGCAAAAGCAGATTAAGCCCAACCCCAAACGGGCGGCTGAACTGCGAAGTGAATTTGAAAAAGGCTTTGAGACCCCAATTATTCCCCGCATCTGGCCGGAGCTGGCCTTTGTGCATGCCATCGGCAGTGGCGGATTTTCAGTCTATACCGATAAAATGCGTCATTATCTGGGAGATATTCCTATTTATTTTAGCGTCTATGCGGCCTCTGAGTCGATCATGGCGATCTGCAACGAAATGGAATCTCAGGAATTTGTGTTGATTCCGGACTCGGCCTTTTATGAATTTATTCCCGTCGATCAGGAAGAAGGCGAAGAAACCCTGACCATGGAGCAACTGGAAACCGGCAAGGATTATGAAATTGTTCTGACAAATACCTCGGGCTTTTATCGCTATCGGATCAAAGATGTGGTTCGGGTGGTGGGCTGGTATAAAAAATGTCCCAAGATCCAATTTGTCTACCGGCTTAACCAGATGGTCAGCATTGCCGGGGAAAAGACGACCGAAGAATGCATTTCCTGGGCGGTTAAAGAATTTGCCAAAGCCACCGACTGTGAACTGGTGGATTATTCGGTTTATGCCGATGTGGCGGTGTCGCCGGGACGCTATGTGATCTTTATTGAAGCAGAAAAACGCTTAGCCAGGGAAAAGTACCAGGAATATCGCCAAATTATGGAAGAGAAGCTGGGCACGGCCAACCCTTCGATTGGTTCCAAGGTAAAAAGTGGGGTCTTAAGTCCTTCAGAGATTTCCTTTGTTCAGGAAGAAACCTATGCCCTCTATCGTGATCTGATGATCATGCGGGGGATCTCCGGGAATCAGTTAAAACCGGTTCGGGTGATTGATACCCTGGTCAAAGAGAACTTCTTCTTTGCTTTAGTGGATAAGGAGTAGCCGATGGTCAGTTTATTGATTCGGTATTTAAAAGATTATCGACTCCAGATGATTCTGGTTTTTGTATTTGTCCTCAGCCAGGCGGCGGCCCAATTGTATTTACCCACGATGATGGGGGATATTATCGAAAATGGTGTGGCCCAGGGGGATGTTGCCTATATTTTAAAAAGCGGCGCGATGATGCTGGCGGTTTCGCTGGTAGCGGCGGTTTGTATGGTGGCATCCAGCTACTACTCGGCCTATGTCACCGCTTCCTTTACCAGTCGGATCCGAGCCGATGTTTTTGACAAGGTCAAGAGTTTTTCTCAGACGGATTTTAATCGCTTTGGGGCTGCCACCCTACTAACCCGTTCGACCACTGATGCCACCCAGATGCAGATTGTGGTCATCAACGGTTTACGATCATTACTGCTGGTTCCGATCACCGGGGTTGGCGCTCTGGTGATGGCTTTTCGGGAGAATGTCACCCTGACCCTACTGCTTCTGGGATCGTTTTTGATTACGACAATCATCATCGGTTTGACCACCGCCCGCAGCATGCCCTTATTTAAGCTGATGCAGCAAAAAGTTGATCGGCTGAATCTGCTGATGAAAGAAAAACTGACCGGGGTTCGGGCAATCCGGGCCTTTAACCGTCAGGATTATGAAACGCAGAAGTTTGGCCAGGCGAATCAGGAAGGGATGACTGCTGCCGTCAAAGCCAACTATGCTGTGGCTTTTTTTGCGCCGTTGATGCAGCTGATGATGAACCTGACGATGGTAATTATTCTGTGGCTGGGAGCGCAGGAAGTACAGCAGCAAATTGTCAGTCTCGGCGGATTGATGGTCTTTATTCAATATGTCTTAATGTTTATGTCGGCTTTGGGTCTGGTGTCGGCTTTACTGATGGCCTATCCTCAGGCAGCTGTTTCAGCCGCCCGGGTTAAAGAAGTGCTGGACTTTGATTTCTCAATTCAGGATCGGGAAGATCCGGTTGCACTAAAAAACGCCACCGGACGGATTGAATTTAAAGACGTCAGTTTTGGTTATAGCGGTGCCGAGATCAATGTCCTGGAGCGTTTGAATTTTGTCGCCGAGCCGGGAAAAATTACTGCGATTGTCGGAGCCACCGGTTCCGGGAAGACCACCCTGGTCAATCTGATTATGCGACTTTATGAGGTCAGCGCCGGGGCGATTGTAATTGATGGCGTTGACATTCGGGATTGCAGCCAGCATGATTTAAGAAGTGTCATTGCCTATGCGCCGCAGGAATCGGTGTTATTTAGCGGCACGGTGCAAGAAAACATCCGGGTTGGCAAGGCTGATGCCAGTGAGGCGGAGGTCACTGAAGCTTTATCAATTGCCCAGGCGCTTGACTTTGTTAATGAACGGGAAGGTGGCCTTAACAGCACGATTTCCCAGGGCGGCAAAGATCTTTCGGGCGGCCAGCGGCAGCGGCTTTCGATTGCCCGGGCAGCTGTCAAAAAAGCCCCAATCACAATTTTTGACGACTGTTTTTCGGCTCTGGATTTTAAAACTGATTCGCTGGTTCGAAAAGCCATTGGAGAAAAATTTGGGGATAAAACGGTGCTAATCGTCGCTCAACGGATCAGTACTATTAAACATGCCGATCGCATTCTGGTGCTTGACAATGGTGCCATTGTTGGTCAGGGAAAACATGAGGAACTACTCCAAGACTGCCGGGTTTATCAGGAAATTCTGAAATCCCAATCCTATAGCGATGGGAAGGAGGAATCACTGTGAAAACAAAAAAAAGAAAATACAGCTTTGGCGCCCTTGGCAAGCGTCTGAGTCATTATTTAAAGGATAAGCGACATGTCATCTTTTTTGTGGCCGTTGCTTTGATTGCCAGCACCATTTTTGCCATTTTTGCTCCGGTGGTGACTAAAGATGTGACCGATAGCATTGCCGACAGCATTACTAAGAATACCGATATTGATTTTTCCTATATCGGTCAACAATTACTGATTCTGGCAGCGCTTTACATCTTAAGTGCCGGGTTTGCCTATTATGCCACCATGCGCACCACCTATCTGTCACAACTGGCGATTAAACGCCTGCGATCAGATATTCAGGAAAAACTCAATAAACTGACGCTAAATGTGTTGGATCAGAGTGAGCGGGGGGATCTTCTTTCCCGGGTTACCAACGATGCCACGACATTATCCGGGGCACTGGAGAGCAATCTGACCCAGATTCTGGTTCAGGCGACCAGCATTATCGGGATTATTGTGATGATGCTGATACTCAATGTCCAGCTGAGTCTGATCTTTTTTGTGGCAATTCCGCTTTCTTATTTTGTGATGAAATTGATCACTAAAAAAACCCAAGTGTTGTTTCGACGGCAGCAAAAAGAATTGGGGGCCTTAAACGGACTGATCGAAGAGGTCTATGATGGTCATTTAATTGTCAAATCGTTTAACCATGAGGCAAAATCATCAGAAAAATTTGATGCGATCAATCAGCGCTTCTTTAAATCCTATCTGAGTTCCCGGTTTTACTCGGGCCTTAGCTCACCGCTGATGAAACTGATTAACAACCTGGCCTATATCGGTATCTGTGTGGTCGGAGGGATTTTTGTTATTACTGGTACCATGACCATTGGGACGATTCAGGCCTTCCTGATTTATGCCAATAATATTGCCAGCCCCACGGCCCTGATTTCCAATAACCTGAACTTTATTCAGGCCGGGGCGGCAGCAGCGGAACGGATTTTTGAGTTTCTTGATCAGGAAGAGGAGCAGCCGGATCTGGGCACAGAGGTACTCGATGTGACCACGGCAACAGGCCGGATTGAGTTTAACCATGTCGAATTTGGCTATATTCCCGAACGAACCCTGTTTCATGATGTGTCGTTGACCGCCGAGCCGGGTGAAATCCTGGCCGTGGTCGGTCCCAGCGGGGCTGGAAAGACGACCTTGGTCAATCTGTTAATGCGTTTTTATGAAATTAATCAGGGCAGCATCTTACTGGAAGGAAAAAACGTCAAAAATCTGACCCGACCTAATTTAAGGTCCGCTTTTGGGATGGTCCTCCAGGATACCTGGCTGTTTGATGGAACCATCGAAGAAAATATTGCTTATGGCAAAAGCGGGGCAACCCGGGACGATGTGATCGCAGCAGCAAAAAAAGCCCAGTGCGATGAATTTATCAGAAAATTGCCCTTGGGCTATGAGACCCGGATCGGTGGCGATTTTACCACCTTGTCTGAAGGGGAATGCCAGCTTCTAGCCATTGCCCGGACAATTATTGCCGATCCCAAGGTGCTGATACTGGATGAGGCGACCTCGTCGGTGGATACCCGAACCGAAATCCTGATCACCCAGGCCATGGAAGCGATGATGAAGGGACGAACCACCTTTATTATTGCCCACCGACTCTTTACCATTAAAAATGCCGATAAGATTATTTTTATGAAAGAAGGCGATATTAAGGAGGTCGGCAGCCATGCCGAGTTGATGAAGCTGGGTGGTTTATACGCTCATTTGTATTTAAGTGCATCAGATAATTAAAAGCTCAGATAAATAAATAGGTAATTGCGAAAGTACTGTGAGCTCTGTGCACAGTTTCGCACGAAACAATTTCTACACTGTACGGCGGACAGTTCGATGAACTGTTCGCCTACACGTTACAAAATTGTTTGTGGAAACTGTACACTGAGCAACCATCATTCGATGTTTTATAATTTAGCAAATACCTAAGACAAAAAAATCAAGGAGGTAAAAATGAAAGGTTGGTTATTAAGAAATCCCGGTAAATTGGAAGATCCTTCAATTGTGAAAATTATGAAGGTGGTGGAAGAACTCCATGTCGATCTGACGGTGGTTGATCCGCTTACGATCCATGTGGTTTGTGACCATGACTTTGATGGAAAACTCTATGTCGGGGACGAAATCATGGAGGTGCCGGATTATGTGGTAGCAGCCTTCTTTACGGAAAAAAACTATCATACCGCAGCAGCATTGCGAATGCTGGAATCACTGGGGGTACTGTGCATCAATTCGTATGACGCCATCAAAAATGTCGACGACAAGCTACTGACCTTTCAGTTGGTGGCTGAGTCGATTGAAGCGGTCTGCTTCCCCAAAACCTTATTGGTCACGGAGTATACGGAAGCATCTTTTGTCAGCAAACTGTTTGACTATCCAGTGGTGATGAAGGTGATGCATGGCAGTAAGGGCAAAGGGGTGGTGCTGGTTAACAATGAAAAAGAGCTGGATAACCTGATCAGTATGAGTACCGCCAGTGAAATTGGTGATCAGATTATTATTCAGGAGTGTATCAAGGCCTCCTCGGGTCGGGATCTTAGAATGATTCTGGCCAACGGAAAGTTTGTCAAATCATTTATCCGCCAGAATGAAAAGAGCTTTCGATCAAATCTGGCCAAGGGCGGTCATATCGTCGAATATACCCCGCCGGCCGCAGTGATTGAGGCCGCCGAGAAGGTGGCCCAGCTGCTTAAAATCAATATGGGCAGTGTCGATTTTCTGTTTGGTGAAAATGATACCTTCTATTTATGCGAAGCCAATGCGATGCCGGGAGTGGCCTTTGATATCAAAGTGATGTTTGCAGATCTAATGAATCAGGTTAAAAACCGACCGGAACCACTCTGGAAAAAACGTCTGCGGGAAGGTGGCAAAACATGTTAGGCTGGTTATTAGTTAATCACGAAACCCTGGCCGAACCGTCGATCCAGACAATTATTGCACTGATTGACAAGATGGGTGTCAATATTCGTACGGTTGACGTCAGTGAGGTTCAGGTAATGTGCGAACCGGGGGAGAGCCAGCATTGTTTTATTGGGGGTGAAGCAGTGGATATTCCGGACTTTTCCTTGTCAGCTTTCTTTGGAGGCAATAATTACCACAGCAAGGCGGTGGTTAAAATGCTGGAATCCCTGGATGTACTGTGTGTCAATAGCTCCGAAAGCCTGAACAACACCGCTGACAAGTTATTGACCTTTCAAAAGCTGGGGGCCGCCAATCAGGGCTTTTTATTCCCCAAAACGGTGCTGATGACCCCCAAAACATCACCTGCTTTTATTGCCAGCGAACTGGGACTGCCCTGTGTGGTCAAGGTGATGCATGGCAGTAAGGGTAAAGGGGTGGTACTGATTAAAACCGAAAAAGAACTGGAGAATATTCTGGATCTTTACGCCGCCATGAATTTTGATGATCACATCCTGATTCAGGAGTGTATCGCCGCTTCAAAGGGTCGGGATATGCGGATTATGCTAAGTGGTGGAAAATTCTCCACAGCTTACATTCGGGATAATGGCGACAATTTTAAATCCAATCTGTCCCAGGGCGGTGATCTGCAGTTTATTACGCCACCGCCTGCCGTGGTGGAAATTGCCGAGCAAGCGGCCGCAGTGCTGGATATCTACTTTGGCAGCATTGATTTTCTGTTTGGCGAAAATGACACCTATTACATTTGTGAAGCCAACTCGATGACCGGGCTGACCTATTCCAAGGATGCCCTTAGCAACAGCCAGAGTAATCCGCTGTTGCTGACCCTGAAGAATATTATGGCGGAAGCCCAGAAGCGAAAAATGAAATAGAATCATTGATGAACAGTCGATATCTTGCGGGATAGTCGGCTGTTTTTTCTTAAAAAAATTGCTGGAGGATAGAAAAAATGATCCATACCTTTGAACCAGTTTATAATAAGAACTCAAAAAGTTTGATCCTGGGAAGCTTCCCGTCGGTAAAATCACGGGAACACGGTTTTTATTACCAGCATCCCCAAAACCGGTTCTGGAAAGTGATCAGCGCCCTGGTTGGCTGGCCAATCCCGGGCACAATTGAAGAACAAAAAAGGATGTTGCTGGAAAATCAGATTGCAGTCTGGGATGTGATCTATTCCTGTGATATTGATGGCTCAAGCGATAGCTCAATCAGAAATGTGATGCCAAATGATATCCGGGCATTATTGGATCAGTCCGCCATCAAAACGATTTATGCCAACGGCAGCAAGGCTTATGAATTGTATAACCGGTATTGTTATCGGGAAACCGACGAAAAGATCATCAAGTTGCCTTCTACCAGCCCTGCCAATGCCAGTTATTCCCTGGAAAAACTGGTAGCGTGTTGGGGTAAAGAGATAAACTTGTAGTGTTGGTTTGGTGGGAATTTATTCTTGATACAGTTTGATCTGGTTACGACCGTTTTCTTTAGCCTGATATAGAGCTTGATCAGCCTTCAAGATAAAATCTTCTAGAACAGTGGTTTCATTGCTGTGGTTTTCCCGACGGGTTTCAGTGACAACATAACCGATGCTTACAGTAACAACCCCAAAGGGAGAGGCTTCATGCCTGATTTGCAGGTCTTGAATTGATTGGCGGATCGCTTCGACCAGCGGTGTTATGCACTCAAGATCAGCCAGTATAATGATGGTAACAAATTCTTCACCGCCATAACGGGTGGTCAACCCCTCGAATGGATAGTGCGACAGACACTGGGCGACCTGTATCAGGCATTGATCTCCCTGTAGATGGCCATAGGTGTCATTATAGTTTTTAAAATAATCAATATCGACCATCAGCAGGGCAAACGAGGTGTGGGGATGATCTGAATAGTAACTTTCCAGCTTCCGGCGGTTGGGAATTCGGGTCAGACCATCCAGGTCGATGAGATATTCCAGTTCTTTTTTCTGATCCAGGATGGTCTGAGTACTGGCGAGCTGTGTCAGTTTTGAAGTTAGGATTGTCTGGGCAATGACAACGGCAAAAGCAGTGCTGGCAATCACATTGACAAAGTTTCCCTGAACTAACAGGATGGAACCGGGGGTAAACAAAATGGATAGTACCAGAACCAGGAAGCTGGGTGAAATGATACAAATCATTTCCAGCAAGGAGAGGTATAAAAAGCTGCCAATCAGTAAAACGTTAATCAGATAGAGAAAGGTGGAGCCTTGCTCGACTGATAAAACAGCGGTGATTAAACTGGCAAAGAGCAAACAGAGTCCAGTGGCACCATAAAAAAAGATAAACTGTCTTTTCTTTACAGCCTCAGGAGAATGTGGGCTTCCAACGCCGATGATATAAACGAAACTGGCCAGAATCCAGCTGATTCGCAAAGTCGCTTCGATGGTGGTTAACCCGCTAAAACCACGGTCTAAATAATAGAGCACTAACAATAATAAATTGATGGATGAACCGATTATCCCAATAATTTTTAAGCGCTTGACATTATCACACATCAAGGTTTTCCTTAATCGTGTGGATTGTGTTTTTTCATAAGCAGCATAAGGATTGAGTGTCTGAATTACCGAATGCAGTGTTTTCATAGGGCTCCTTTATTTCAATGACAATTTTTAAGCTTATTTTAACAGATATCATCGATGAAGAGAAAAGAAATCTCTGTGAGGAGAGATTATTTTAAGTTTTGGAAGGGCAAAATTCTAATGGTATGGTGATACGAGTGTTCAATTTCATCTTCCACCCGCAGGCATAAAAAAAGAGAACCATAAACGGCTCTCTTGTGCAATTCTTATTGGTGGAGATGAGGGGACTCGAACCCCTGGCCTTCTGACTGCCAGTCAGACGCGCTCCCAGCTGCGCCACACCCCCAAAACTTTATAACTTTTGGACACTTGTATAGTATACTGGAGTTGACACCGAAATGCAAGTGTTTTTTAAAAGAATATGATAAAATCTCACTTATATTTTATCTGTGGATAAAGTTGGTGGAAAAGTACTGGTTATAAGATGTTAGTCGAAGTAAAATTAAGTTTTTGATTACAACCGATAAAATTCGGAGTGGTTGAAATGGCTGGGGTCAAGAAAATATCTGGTTTACCTAAAACAACAATAAATAATAAAATACGAAGCAAGATAATGCTGATACAAAGCAAAATATTCTAAAATAGTAAAAAAAATGCCAAAAATTTCCTGTATGTGTTATAATATTACTCAGTGGAAATCGATGTAAAATGAAAATTATGGGATTATTGTCTAAAGGGGTTGTTTTATGAGAGTCTTACTTAAGATTACTGACATTATTGACGTAGAGGTGCTACAAAGAATTCAGGATTCTTTTTCAGATGCCACCGGACTCGCCGCTGTAACAGTTGATTACAAGGGTAATCCGATTACGGAATACAGTAATTTTTCAGAATACTGTACCTGTGTCAGAAAAGAAAGTAGTAACCGGGAGTGCTGTTTTCAGTCGGATGCCCATGGCGGTATTGAATCGGCACGATCGGGAAAACCATCGATTTACATTTGTCATGGTGGACTGGTAGATCTTGCCGTACCCATCATGGTAAAGGGAAATTATCTGGGTGCAATTATGGCCGGCCAGGTAAAAATTGATGAAGAAGAAATGAAGCGTCTGCCTTTTGGTACCAGCCATGAATTAACTGATTTTTCAAAAAACCCTGAAATTTTAGATTTGTATGACAAAACCTTAAAAACGACATTAACTCAGGTAAGAGCAGCGGCAGATCTGCTGTACACCATTGCCAATTATTTGGTTGAGAAACAGATGATTCACATTATCCAGGAGGAATTGCATAATAAAAACCTGGAATTAATGGAAGAGGTTAAATTACGCAGTGAGGTTGAAGCTTCCCTAAAAGAAGCCGATTTAAAAGCCTTACAGGCACAAATTAATCCGCATTTTCTGTTTAATGTTTTAAATACCATTGGTCGTCTGGCCCTGCTGGAAGGTGCAGATAAAACTCAGGAAATGATTTATGCGTTTTCCGATATGATGCGATACACTCTAAAAAAGGAAAAAAATAATGTCGTCACGCTTAAAGAAGAGATGGAGCATGTGCAAAACTATCTGTCAATTCAGAAAATGCGTCTGGGTAATCGTCTGAATTACTTAGTGAAAGTGGATGAAATGGCGGAAGATATCTTATGTCCGTTTATGACTGTTCAACCATTTGTAGAAAATGCCATTATTCATGCGATTGAACCCAATGCCAAGGGTGGCGAAGTTCGAATAACAGCGGATATCCTTAAAGAAATCGCCATTTTAAAGATTGTGGATGATGGTAAAGGGATTCCGGATGATCGCATCCATAAAATTTTGGACGGAACCTATGAAGCGGATGGACGGGAAAAGAACACCGGAATCGGGATTAATAATGCAAATAAACGGCTGATGTATTACTATGGCGTTGATTATGGGGTTGAAATAAAAAGTGAACTGGAAAAGGGCACTGAAATCACTATTAAGATACCTCGTAAATCTCTAACGGGGAGGGGATTATAATCATGTATAAACTGTTTATTGTTGAGGACGAGCATTTAGAAATTGAAGCGATTAAACTCATTCTTAGTCAACACGGCGAAAATATTGAAGTTATTGGCGAAGCATCTTCAGGATTGGTGGCAATTGAAGAAATCCGTCGTTTAAATCCGGATATTATCCTGTTGGATATTAACATTCCGGAAATTAATGGTATTGATGTATTAAAAACGATAAAAAAGGAAGACCATGAAAAGAAGGTCATTTTGATAACGGCATTTAATGAATTTGATTTTGCGCATCAGGCCATCAAGGCTCGGGTCGATGATTTTCTCTTAAAGCCGATCCGCCCCCAACAACTGATGGATTCCATTAATCAGAGCATTGCTTCATTAAAGAATAACGCTAAAGAACGCTTTGATGAAAAAATGAATGAAGTTATTTTTGCTATTATCCAGAAAAAATACAGTGATGCCAGAACAGCTCTGATCAGTTATCTGGATATGATTTATGATTACCATACCTATGATATTATGTCGGTACAGGCAGAAATCAAACATTTTATGGAGGAACTTAATATTGTGACCCAGGATATGTGCGGTTACGAGCTGAATAGTCCTCTTTGTTCAAGCAATAATATGCAATTTGTCAATGGGTATAAAAATCGTTATGATCTGAAAATCGAAATCATGAAAACTATTGACAAGGTTTTTGATCGGATGCTGGATAATAAAGAAACTCGTAAGAACAATATCGAAGATATTCTTAACTATATTGACCGGAACTGTTACAAGGATATTTCCCTTGATCAGGTTGGGGAGTATGCCAATATGAGTTCCTACTATTTAAGTAAGATCTTTAAAAAGGAAACTGGGGTTAATTTTGTAACCTATTTAACAGAACGTAAAATTGAAATCGCAAAGGATATGCTGGCAAATACCGATGTTCCAATTATCAATATTGCACTGGATCTTTCCTACCATGAACCGAATTATTTTAGCAAGGTATTTAAAAAGAGCACCGGGATGACTCCCACCGAGTATCGCAAAGAGCGACGTGGAACGGCGCTTGAGGAGGATGAACAGTTAGGGAATAACCATCCAAAAGATGAAAAATTCGCCGAAAAACATCGGGAAGTATCCTGATAAAAAAAGCGACAGAATAAGTAAAAAATATCGAACAGGAAAACCTGATGGTGAACCTGTTCTTTTTATGTCCAAAAAAAAGAAAGGATTACATTAAAGTGCAGGTGTTAGACAAAATATTCCACTGCATTTTTATGAACAGATACAAAAAACAGCGATAATAAAAGGTTCTCAAGACGCTTCACAGAAATCTAGAATATTTTTATAAGAACAGCGCAAGTAATTATCATCGACTTTGCATTAGAATATAGGTAGTTCAGTAACAAAATCTTGTAATTAAGGAGGATAGAGCTTATGACAAACGAAGCTTTAGGCATGATTGAAACCAAAGGTCTGGTGGCAGTAATTGAAGCTGCTGATGCAATGGTTAAATCAGCTAACGTATCATTAGTAGGCTACGAAAAAATCGGTTCTGGGTTAGTAACTGTTATGGTTCGTGGTGATGTTGGAGCTGTTAAAGCTGCAGTTGATGCAGGTGCTGCAGCAGCTGACAAAGTTGGACAAGTTGTTTCAGTACACGTAATCCCAAGACCACACGGTGATGTGGAGAAAATTTTACCAAGTCTATAATATTTTATAATTACGGAGGTGTAAATTAATGAAAGATGATTTAATGAACAAATTGATGGAAGAAGTTATGAAGAAAATGAGCGAAGTTGAAGAAACAGGCACAGTTGCCGCTGCAACTGGTGTTTGCGGATTAACTGAGTTTGTTGGTACTGCAGTAGGAAACACAATTGGTTTTGTTATTGCAAACGTGGACAGAACTTTACATGAAGCAATGAAAATTGATCCTAAATACAGATCAATTGGTATTCTTTCCGCCAGAACAGGTGCTGGCCCACAAGTTTTTGCTGCTGATGAAGCTGTAAAAGCGACTAATTGTGAAGTTGTTTCTTGTGAATTTGCAAGAGATACTGAAGGTGGCGCAGGTCATGGTTCTTTAATTATCTTTGGTGCTGAAGACGTATCTGATGCAAAACGTGCTGTTGAAGTTGCTCTTAACGACTTAAACAGAACCTTCGGAGATGTATATGCAAATGCTGCCGGACATCTGGAATTCCAGTATACAGCCCGCGCAAGCTTTGCTTGTAATATGGTATTAGGTGCTCCAATCGGAAAAGCTTTCGCAATTATTGTTGGTGCTCCAGCTGGTATCGGCGTATTAATGTCAGATGCTGCTTTAAAAGCTGCTAACGTAGAACTTTGTGGTTATGCTTCACCAGATAATGGTGGCACCAAATATTCGAATGAATCAATGATCTTCATTTCTGGAGACGCTGGTGCAGTTCGTCAAGCCGTATACGCTGCTAGAGAAGTTGGTAAACAAGCTTTAGAAGCTCTTGGCGGTCCTTGCCCACCTGTAACAACTCCTTATATTTAAGTAGCTGTTGTTAGTTTTCTAAGAAAGAAGGAGGAATAATGACTATGAAGTCAAAAAGATTTGAAGCTTTAGCAGCTCGTCCAGTCAAAAAGGATGGTTTCGTTAAAGAATGGCCAGAAGTCGGTCTAATTGCAATGAACAGCCCTCAAGATCCAACACCAAGTCTGGTTGTTGAAAATGGGGTAGTTGTTGAACTGGATGGAAAAAAACGAGCTGATTTTGATATGCTTGATACATTCATCGCTAACTATGCAATTCGTTTAGAAAAAGCCCAGGAATATATGGCAATGGATTCTTTAAAAATTGCCAATATGCTTGTTGATATTAATGTACCAAGAGACGTTGTTGTTGATATTACAACATCAATCACTCCTGCTAAAATAACAGAAGTACTTGGTCACATGACCGTATTAGAAATGATGATGGCTCAAAGTAAAATGCGAGCTCGTTTAATGCCTTCTAACCAATGTCATGTTACTAACGTAAAAGATAACATGGTTCAAATCGCTGCTGATGCTGCAGAAGCTGCTATCCGTGGATTTGATGAAATGGAAACAACAGTAGGTATCGCCCGTTACGCACCATTTAATGCTCTTGCCATCATGGTTGGTGCAAATGTTGGTCGTCCTGGTATCTTAACACAATGTGCCGTTGAAGAAGCTACCGAACTTGACCTTGGTATGAAAGGTTACACCGCTTACGCTGAAACTATTTCTGTATATGGTACAGAACCAGTTTTCATGGATGGTGATGATACTCCATACTCTAAAGCTTTCTTAGCATCAAGCTACGCTTCCCGTGGTTTAAAAATGCGTTTTACATCTGGTTCCGGATCAGAAGTACAAATGGGTTATGCAGAAGGCAAATCAATGCTTTATCTTGAAGCGCGATGCTTATACATCACTAAGGGTGCCGGCGTACAAGGAAGCCAGAATGGTTCAGTTTCTTGTATCGGTGTTCCAGCTGGTGTACCAGGCGGTATCCGAGAAGTATTGGCTGAAAACTTATTAGCAGCATGCCTTGACTTAGAGTGTGCTTCTTCTAATGACCAGACCTTTACTCACTCTGACTTACGACGAGTTGCTCGTTCATTAATGCAAATGGTGCCAGGAACTGATTACATCTGTTCTGGTTACTCTGCTACACCTAACTATGATAATATGTTTGCAGGCTCTAACTGGGATGCAGATGATTATGATGATTGGAATGTCATCCAACGTGACTTAAAAATCGATGCCGGTTTACAACCTGCTGATGAAGATACAGTTGTTGCTGCTCGTGCTAAAGGCGCTCGCGCAATGCAGATCCTATTCAGAGAATTAGGTTTGACAGAAATCACTGATGCTGAAGTTGAAGCTGCAACTTATGCTCGTGGATCTCAAGACATGCCGGACCGTGATGTTGTAGCTGACTTAAAAGCTGTTGAAGATTTAATGAATCGCGGTGCAACTGCGGTTGACTTCATTAAAGCTCTAGACCGAGGTGGCATGAGAGATGTCGCTGAATCGATCTTTAACATCCAGTTACAGAAATGTGCTGGTGACTACTTACACACTGCTTCTAAATTAAGCTCTACATGGGAATGTATTTCAGCAGTTAACTATCCAAATACCTATCATGGAGTAAAAACTGGTTATGTAATCAGTGATGAAAGATGGGCACAAATCCAAAATATTCCATGGGCTGTTGACCCAGCAAGCATATAGGAAGGGGTGTAAAAAAATGGCTATAAACGAACAAATGTTAAAAAGCATTATTGAAGATGTTTTAAAAGAAATGACTGGCGCTGCGCCAGCTTCTGCACCAGCTTCTGCACCAGCTGTTACTGCTGCCGGCGCTGTTAAACTTTCTCCAATCGGAGAAGCAAAACAAGGAATGGCAAGTGATGAAGTTCTGATCGGGTTAGCACCTGCTTTTGCAGAATCTCAAACAGTAACAATCACCGGTATCCCACACGATAAAGTTCTTAAAGAAATCATCGCTGGTATCGAAGAAGAAGGTTTAAAAGCCCGCGTTATTAAAGTTTACCGAAGCTCTGACGTTGCTGTGTGCGGTCATACTGCAGCTAAACTTTCTGGATCTGGAATCGGTATTGGCTTGCAGTCAAAAGGTACCTGCCTCATTCACCAAAAAGATTTACCACAGTTAAGTAACTTAGAATTATTCTCACAAGCTCCATTGATCGACTTAGATACTTTCAGAGCAATTGGGAAAAATGCTGCTAAATATGCCAAAGGCGAAAGCCCAGCACCCGTTCCAGTAAGAAACGACCAAATGGCTCGTCCAGCTTACCAGGCGAAAGCAGCCTTATTACATATTAAAGAAACAGAACATGTTGAAGCCGGTAAAAAAGCCGTCGAACAACAAGTTTCGTTTGTATAAGTGGAGGTGACCAGAATGACACAAGAACAAATGTTGGAACAGATCGTTAAACAAGTTATGAGTTCTATGAGTACCGCTGCAGCTCCAGCTCCAGCAGCTTGCGGAACCGTTTCGAAAGCTGATTATCCAATCGGAGATAAAAGACCAGAACTGATCTTCTCTGCTACCGGAAAAGCTTACAAAGAATTAACCTTAGATAAATTATTGGCTGGCCAATTAACAGCAGAAGATTTACGTATCAGACCAGAAACGCTTGAACTGCAAGCTCAAGTTGCTGAATCTGTAAACCGTGATGCATTTGCCAGAAACTTAAGAAGAGCTGCTGAACTGATCGCTGTTCCAGATGCCCGTTTATTAGAAATCTACAATGCCCTTCGTCCATATAAATCAACCAAAGACGAATTATTGGCGATTGCTTCTGAACTTAAAAACCAGTATAATGCTCCAATTTCTGCTTCTTTAGTAGCAGAAGCTGCTGAAGTATACTACAACCGAAAAAGATCAAAAGAATTCTTATAGAATTAGCAGAATAGGAAGTGTTGGGAGGACTAACATATGATTATTGCAGGAATAGATATTGGAAACGCCAGCACGGAAACCGCACTGGCCCGATATGTCGACGGAAAGCCTGAATTTCTTTGTAGCGGTATCGTCGATACCACCGGGATGAAGGGAACACGTCAAAATATTCATGGAGTTTTCGCCTCTCTCAAACAAGCCCTTGAAAAAGCTGGTTTAACCGTAGAAAATGTTGATTTAATCCGGATCAATGAAGCTGCTCCCGTTATTGGGGATGTAGCAATGGAAACAATTACGGAAACAATTATTACGGAATCAACCATGATCGGTCACAATCCCTCTACACCAGGGGGATTGGGGATCGGTGTGGGAGTGACCGTAGACATAAGAGAAGTTAGTAATTGTGATAAGGGCGAGTCAGTGATCGTTGTTATCCCAAGAGAAGTGGATTTTGAAGATTCCTCTCGGATTATTAACCATGCTGTTAATAACGGCATATTTATTAATGGTGCCATTGTCCAACGTGATGATGGCGTTTTAATTAATAACCGACTTGTCAAAAAAATTCCGATTGTTGATGAAGTTTCGCTGATTGATAAGGTGCCGAGAAACATGCGAGCTGCCATAGAGGTCGCCGCAGCAGGTTCGGTAGTCGAACAACTATCTAACCCATACGGAATTGCAACCGTATTTGATTTAACGTCCGATGAGACCAAGCAGGTTGTGCCTGTTTCACGTGCGCTTATCGGGAATCGTTCAGCTGTTGTTATCAAAACGCCGGCAGGGGATGTCAAAGAAAGAAAAATCCCGGCTGGTCAAATTATTATTCAGGGTACGAACAAAAAGGCCCAGGTTAATGTCGATGACGGCGCTGAAAAAATCATGGATGCAATACGTTCCGTAGCTCCTGTAGAAGATATTAGAGGGGAAGCTGGCACGAATGCTGGTGGAATGCTTGAAAAGGTCAGACAGGTCATGTCGCACCTGACAGATCAACTACCAAGTGCAATTAAGATTCAGGATTTATTAGCCGTTGATACATTTGTGCCGCAAACGGTCAAAGGCGGGGTGGCGGAAGAGTTTTCGATGGAAAATGCCGTCGGTATTGCCGCCATGGTTAAGGCAGATAAATTACAGATGAACATGATTGCCCATGAATTGGAAGCTGAACTGGGTGTAAAAGTTGAAGTGGGCGGAGTTGAAGCCGATATGGCCATCCGTGGTGCACTTACCACACCAGGTAGCAATAAACCTTTAGCAATTATCGATATGGGTGCTGGATCGACGGATGCAGCAATTATTAACAGGGCAGGTGAAATCAAATCCATTCATTTAGCAGGTGCCGGTAACATGGTCACGCTGCTAATCGCTTCGGAATTAGGATATGACAACATGGCGCTGGCAGAAGATATTAAAAAGTATCCCCTGGCTAAGGTTGAAAGTTTATTCCATATTCGTCATGAAGATGGAACTGTTCAATTTTTTGATAAGCCATTGGATCCCAGAACCTTTGCCCGGGTGGTTATTTTAACACCCAATGGAATGGTGCCAATGCCGGGGAATTACTCCTTGGAGCGAATCCGAGCTGTCCGACGCGAAGCAAAGACAAAAGTATTTGTTGTAAATGCCATTCGTTCATTAGAACGAGTGAGTCCGACTGGAAATGTTCGGGATATTGAATTTGTTACTCTGGTTGGTGGATCGGCTCTCGATTTTGAGATTCCCCAATTAGTAACAGATGCCTTATCCAAGTATAGTATTGTTTCCGGACGGGCGAATATCAGAGGGGTTGAGGGTCCGCGTAACGCAGTCGCCACCGGTTTGGTACTTGCTTACGAAGAAGGTGAATAAGATGCGGATGGATTTTGATGCTCCAAAACCAGAAATAAAAATAGTCCATGGGAAAAATATAATGTTTCAAAAAGTTGTTGACGAAGTATTGCACGGAATTGAAGAGGAAGGCGTGCCATTTTCCATCGAAGAATTGGAAGATGCCAATCCAGTTGAGCTTGCTTTTCGGGGTGCAGAACTTTCGCATCTTGGTGTAGGCATTGGAATTACTGAAAATGAAGTTGTTCTTCATTTTATCAAATTGAAAGAAGATCAGCCAATTTTCAGAATTCCAGCTTACAGTAACGAAGCAACATTACGGGCAATTGGAAGCAATGCTGCCCGACTGGTAAAAAAAATGCCTTTCAAAAATCTGGATAATACGGAACTGTCGTAAGGAGGGGTTGATTTGAATAGAGGAGAGGCCATTGGCCTAATAGAAGCTATTGGGTTGGCCACAGCGGTTGAAGCTGCCGATGCGGCAGTCAAGTCAGCAAATGTAAGACTGATTGGCTATGAAGCGTGTAAGGGTGACGGGATGTCAACCATTAAGGTGGCTGGTGATATTGGAGCTGTTAAGGCAGCAGTTGATGCGGCTACAGCGGCTTGTGCTAAAGGTCGTGGCGTTTGGGCAACCAAAGTGATTGCTAGACCCAGTGAAGGAATTGAAAAATTAATTTACAACAGTGAAACAGTGGGTTATGACCCACCGGTAGAACCAAAAGCTGAAGTTGTCACTATAGAAGAAAATGAAGAAACAGCAGAAATAAACTCAGAGGAATAATTGCTGAGTCGGCTGAAGGATTCAGACAGAAATGATCTTTTGAAGAAAAGGTGCTAGCATGAACGAAAATGAAAAACAAGTAATTGAGCAAATCGTAATTAACACAGTTAAAAAACTGATTGCTGAAAAAGATAGTCCGAATCGTGTAGTATTGGGAATCTCCAATAAACACATCCATCTTTCAAAAAAAGACATTGAAACACTTTTCGGAGAAGGTTATGAACTGACCAATATGAAAGACTTAAAGCAACCTGGACAATATGCAGCAAAAGAAACGGTTAAAGTGATTGGGCCAAAGGGTTGTTTTGACAAGGTTCGAATTTTAGGACCCGCCCGGCCGGAAAGTCAGATTGAAATTTCACTGACAGATGCCAGAACGCTGGGAATCAAAGCGCCGGTTTGCGAATCGGGACAGCTGGAAGGAACACCGGGGATTATCCTCGAGGGTCCATGCGGAACCGTTACCCTCACGCATGGTGTGATTGTTGCCCTACGGCATATTCATATGCCTCCAGATATTGCAGAGAAGTTAGGCATAAAAGATAAAGACTGGGTCAGTGTCGAAACATGTGGTGTTAGAAAAACAATTTTCTGCAATGTACTCGCGCGTGTATCCGATAAATTCGACTATGAAATGCATTTGGATACTGATGAAGCGAATGCGGCAGGACTTAACAACGATGATTATCTAAAAATAATCCCAAACAGGTGAAATAATGGATTGGAAATCTGGTAATGACGCAATATTGGAATTCGCAGAATTAATCCGGGAAAAAAAAGCCAATGCTTACACAGGTGAGCTAAAAGTTGGCGTCGATCTCGGGACTGCAAATATTGTCATCGCAGTGGTTGATGAAAATGATCGTCCCATTGCTGGAGCGACTCAAGGCGCGTCAGTTGTTCGCGACGGAATTGTCGTTGACTATCTCGGTGCGAGTCAAATTGTACGAAAACTTAAAGGTGAGGTTGAAGGTATCCTGGGTGTTGACTTGACATATGCCAAGGCCGCCACAGCCATTCCTCCTGGTATCCTGGCGGGGAATACAAAGATTATTTCCAATGTGGTTGACTCAGCCGACTTTGTGGTAACAAATGTGGTTGATGAACCGACTGCAGCTGCAACGGTGCTTGGCATCCAAAATGGTGCGGTCGTTGATGTTGGGGGTGGAACCACTGGAATTAGTATTCTCAAAGATGGTGAAGTTATTTTCACAGCCGATGAAGCGACCGGAGGGACACATATGAGTCTGGTACTGGCAGGTTTTCATCACATTAGCTTTGAAGAAGCAGAAGAACTTAAAAAGAACGAGTCACAGAAAAAAGTCTTCCCGATTATTAAGCCCGTGGTACAGAAGATGGCTTCCATCGTCAACCGCTTTGTGATCGGGTATGATGTTGACGTTATTTATGTGGTCGGTGGAGCGTGTGTCTTTAATGATTTTGAAAAGATTTTTGAAGATGAAACAGGCATCAAGACCATTAAACCGGTAGAACCATTATTGGTAACACCCTTAGGGATCGCCTTTAATTGTCAAAGGTAAGAAATGTGGTGATAGAATTTGGACATGGAGAAAATGCTCGAAAACGGATTATTGGATGTACTTATTCAAAAAATCGTTGACGAGGTTGTCAGGCGAATAAAAAATCAACCTAAAAAAGCAGTTGTTTTCTTTACGGGAGCGACGATTGGTTTTAAGGATTCGATGGATTCACTGTTGAAATTACAAAAAGATGGTTGGCAATTAAAAGTTGTTCTTTCTGATGATGGCATGAAGGTGTTAGATCCTGTTGCGATTCAAAAAGAATTAAATCTTGATGTAATTTACCACAGTGGCAACATAAAAAGCCAAAAAGAGCTATATGGATCGGCAGATATGTTTGTGATCGCTACCATGAGCGTGAATACGGCTGCTAAACTGGCGGTGGGAATAACTGATACAGTGCTGTTATCGCTCATTAATCATGGATTTATGGCTGGAACGCCAGTAGTTGCAGCAGTTAATGCCTGTAATCCGGATGATCCTCAAAGAGCATCACTGGGGATGGGCAAATCATCGCCTAAATATCGGGAAATGTTAAATAATAACATTGAAACACTGCGTGATTTTGGGATGAAGTTAGTATGTGGCAAAGACTTATATGCTACTTGTGTTGGTGGAACTCCCACAGAAACAAATGATTTAATCGTTACAAAGACAGCTGCCCCAGCTAAAAGCGAAGCGGTGGTAAATCAGGTCTCAGCTCATAATACTGGTGAGTGTCTGATTGATAAAAACGTTATCTCGCGGGTTGATATTTTAAAAGCCCGGGGATCAAATGTGATTAAGATACCTTCAGCATCAATTTTGACAGGGTATGCAGCGGAAGCCGCCAAGGAATTTGGGCTTCAGATTATCAGGGTTTAATAAGGGTGGTGAATATATGCAGTTAGCAAAAGTAGTTGGAAACGTCGTATCAACCCAGAAAGATCCGAATCTTGTGGGATGTAAATTATTAATCATTAAAAAAATTGATGAGTATGGTGAATTTGAAAAATATTCAAGTTCGTCGACAGCAATAGCCGTTGATTCAGTAGGTGCAGGTATCGGAGAAACGGTGATCGTAACGTCGGGGAGCAATGCCCGTTATGTTTACGGTGACAAAATGGCTCCGCTGGATATGACTATTGTTGGCATTGTTGACGAAATTCAGATTGTTTAGTGGGGTGATGTGATGCCAAATGTATATACCCGAGGAGGGGACAAAGGGGAAACGGGTCTTTTTGGATCCAGCCGTACCCCGAAGGATAATATCCGTGTCGATGCATATGGAACCATGGACGAAGCAAATTCGGCCATTGGTTTAGCATATTCACTTTGTGATGATCAGGAAATCAGAGAAATACTGCACTATTTACAGAAGCGCATTTTTGTTCTGGGAGCTGAACTTGCCAGCGATGAAAAAGGCAAGGAAATGCTTGCGGACAAGATTTCACAGGCAGATGTGGATTACATGGAATGCACGATGGAACAATATTTAGCAATTATTGGACCTCAAAAGGCGTTCATTATTCCCGGTGCCAGTCCAGCATCAGCAGCTTTGCATGTTGCCCGCACCGTTGTCAGACGCGGTGAGCGATTGATTGTAAAATATAATCGCGAAAATGAAGAAAGTCGTCCAGAATTGGTAAAATTCGTCAATCGACTCTCGGATACCCTTTTTGTGCTGGCGCGGACAGTTGAGTTTAATGGTGTTGTAAAACAAATAGTCGACCGGGTCAAAGAAAAATTGAATCGGTTAGAAACTGAGCAAGCAGAAAGTATCAATGAAGACACGTGTGATAAAGAATATAGTCTACTGACACTGGCCAAGAAAATGGCTGCTGCTGCCAGAGTAAAGGCTGAAGAAATCAATGTCCCCATTGTCTTTTCAGTGGTCGATTCCGGTGGAAATTTAGCCTACTTTGAACGGATGGAAGATGCTTTAATGGTCAGCATTGATATTTCAGTGAATAAGGCCTATACTGCCAATGCATTGAAAATGTCCACGGATAAAGTTGCCAGCGTCGTTAAAGAAGATGGCTCTCTCTATGGCCTCCAATGGACCAATAATGGTCGGATGGTCGTCTTTGGCGGGGGATATCCTTTAAAAGTCAATGGCGAAGTCATTGGCGGAATTGGCGTAAGTGGTGGAAGTGTCGATGAAGATATGATTATTGCAAAGAGTGCGTTAGCTGTGTTATAAAAATACTAATTAATCAGGAGGAAGAAAAATGACGACTACTGGAAAATTATTAGATATGGCAAAGAAAATGGCAGAAGCGGCGGCTGCAAAAGCAATCGAAATCGATGTACCAATGGTTATCGTAATTTGTGATGCCAGTGGTAACACCGTATTATTTAACCGGATGGAAGATTCTTTATTGGCCAGTATGGATATCGCAACCAATAAGGCTTATACTGCAGTTGCTCTTAAAATGGGCACCGATCAGGCAGCTGACCTTGCAAAAGAGTCAGGACAACTTTTTGGAATTGCGAGCTGCGATAAAGGAAGAATGGTTGTGTTTGGCGGTGGCTTCCCGATTTTTGAAGCGGGTAAAATCATCGGCGGTATCGGAGTAAGCGGCGGCAGTGTTGCAGAAGACATGACTGTTGCTCAAGCTGGACTAGACGCTATAAAATAAGACAAAAAATTAACACGATCCAGGAGGTACCTCGTATGAATATAGATACTACAGGTATAGAATATATTGTAAAAAAAGTAATGGCAGAAATCGATTGTGCAGTTGAAGGCGGAAAGCCACTTAAAGATGGTGAGCTTGGGATCTTTAATGATATGGAGAACGCCATTGATGCAGCTTATGAAGCGCAGAAAACCTTCATGAGACAGCCAATAGCCTTTCGAAGCAAATTGATAGCAGCGATGCGGGCAGAAATGCTCAAAAAAGAAAATATGGAAATGATTTGCCAGTTGGCAGTTGAAGAAACTGGCATGGGAAATTATGAACATAAACTTTTAAAACATGAATTGGCAACAGTAAAAACACCCGGTGTGGAAGATCTTGTTGCCGATGCCTTCACTGGTGATGACGGGTTAACCTTAATTGAACAGTCTCCATTTGGCGTGATTGGCTCAGTTTCACCTTCGACTAATCCCAGTGAAACAGTTATCTGTAATTCAATTGGCATGTTAGCGGCAGGAAATACAGTCGTATTTGCACCCCATCCCAGCGCAAAAAAAACCAGTGCTTTAACAGTTAAATTGTTAAACAAGGCGATTTTAGAGGTTGGTGGTCCGGAAAACCTGATTGTTACAACTGCAGAACCAACAATTGACAGTGCCAATACCATGTTTGCCAGCCCCAAAATCACCATGCTTTGTGCTACCGGTGGACCAGGTGTAGTCAAGACTGTATTACAGAGTGGCAAAAAAGCGATTGGAGCTGGTGCCGGAAATCCTCCAGCGTTGGTTGATGAAACCGCTGATATCGAAAAAGCCGGGAAAGATATTATTGATGGTTGTTGCTTTGATAATAATCTTCCCTGTATTGCGGAAAAAGAAGTTGTTGTCGTCGAACAAGTTGCCGACTACCTGATCTTTAACATGAAGAAAAATGGTGCTTATGAACTGAAAGACGCCAAGAAAATTGCCGAATTGGAAGAGCTGGTTATTCCCGGTGGTCGCCTGAGTCGTGACTATGTGGGACGAAGCGCCAAAGTAATTCTTAAAGGTATTGGAATTGACGTTGACGACTCCATCCGGGTAATCATTATGGAAACCAGTAAAGATCATATCTTCGCTGTTGAAGAATTAATGATGCCAATCCTTCCCATTGTTCGTGTAAAAGATATTAAAGAAGGAATTGATGTGGCTGTTGCGCTGGAACATGGTAATCGACATACTGCGATTATGCATTCAACAAATATCAATAACTTAACTGAAATGGCAAAAAGAGTGCAAACCACTATTTTTGTTAAAAATGGCCCTTCATATGCTGGTATCGGAGTTGGTGGGGAAGGCTATACAACCTTTACCATTGCTGGTCCGACCGGTGAAGGTCTAACATCTGCTAAGACATTTACTCGTAAACGAAGATGTGTATTAGTAGGAGGATTTACGATTAAATAATAGAGGTGTTGTTCATGAGCGCAAATTTAGTAGAATTGGTACAAAACGCCGGCATTGTAGGTGCAGGCGGGGCAGGGTTTCCAACCCAGGTCAAATTAAATTGCAAAGTTGATACCGTCGTTGTCAACGGAGCAGAATGCGAACCACTATTGCGCGTCGATCAACAACTGATGGCACTGGAGGCTGTTAAAATGTTAACGGCACTCCAGGCTGTTATGGATCACACACAAGCAAAGGAAGGCATTATTGGCCTCAAGAAGAAATATACACCTGCTATTGAAGCATTAAACAAAGAATTACCAGCATTTCCCAAGATTAGAATGCACTTGTTAAAGAATTTCTATCCAGCGGGAGATGAACAGGTCCTTGTTTATGAAACAACGGGACGGATTGTGCCTGAAGCCGGAATTCCGTTAAATGTTAATACATTAGTTATAAATGTGGAGACACTTTTGAACATTTATGATATAATGGTAGACAATAAACCGGTTACAGATACATATTTGACATTAACAGGTGAGGTTAAGAATAAGCTCACAACAAAGGTACCACTTGGTATTACTGTTCGCGAAGCTTTGGAATTAGCCGGCGGAACAACCATCACGGATTTTGTCGTGATCAACGGCGGACCGATGATGGGTAAAATCGTCGATTTAGAGTCAACGATTACAAAAACAACGAAAGGACTGATTGTTTTAGCAAAAGATCATCCATTGATAATTTCTAAGACAAAGTCCATCAAGGAAACCATGAAAATGGCAGGGATGGCTTGTATGCAATGTAACTATTGCACCGAGCTGTGTCCGCGATACGCTTTGGGCCATAACCTGGAACCCCATAAGTTAATGCGGATTGCTGCCTATGGTTCAACCTGCGATACGTCCACTCAAGCTACAAACGCTTTTCTATGCTGTGAATGTGGCTTATGTCAATATGCATGTGTAATGGACTTACAACCTTGGAAGTTCAATACCATGCTAAAGCGAGAACTGGGAAGTAAGGGGATCAAAAATCCTCACCACAATGCACCAACATCAGCTGTACCCTTCAGAGAAGGCAAACAGTTTAACGTTTACCGTTTGGTATCACGATTGGGACTGACGAAGTATGATCTTCCGGCTCCGATGGTTGAAACGGATAAGACGTTTACTAAAGTCAACCTATTATTGTCACAACATATAGGTGCTCCTGCAGTAGCAGTTGTAAACGTTGGGGATCATGTGGAACGAGGACAACTTATCGGGGATATTCCTGAAGGTAAACTGAGCTCAAAAGTTTTTGCTAGTATTAGCGGTAGGATTTCAGCCGCGGATAGTGAAAAAATCACTATCGAGTCCTAAATCATATTTTAAGGGGGATAATTATGGACTTTACAATGTTAATCGCCGCATTTGGCGGTGGCGTCTTAGCCACATTTATGGGCGGGATCACAGCCTTTGTTTTCACCGGTTTAACCGTTTTGGCGGCAATCATGGGTGGAGATTTTGGGGCACCTGCAATTGGTATTATTAGTTTTGGTTCTTGGTTTGGTCCACATGTTGCCTTCGCTGGTGCTGTAGCTGGTGCTGCGTTTGCAATGACAAGAAATCATATTGAAAATGGTCAAGACATCGTAACACCACTGGTAAAATTTGGTGATCCAATGGTATTGATCGTTGGTGGTATCTTCGGTATGGTTGGTTTCCTGATCCAATACATTGTTGGACCACTGGTTGGACCAATTCTCTTTAATGGTATTTTGGGAGAAGGCGCTGCCGGCTGGACCGACACTGTTGCTTTCACCGTAATGCTGTCTGGTATTATTGTACGTTTAGTATTTGGTAAAACTGGTATCACAGGAAAAACACCAGCTGGTGAAAAACGCGAATGGATTACTACTGGAAGCCGTTTAGGATTTGTTCTTACTTACGGCGCAGGTATTGGTATCTTAATTGGTGGCGTTGCTGCTACATTAGGTACATTAGGTTTAGTTGGCGGAAGTGAAGAAGCTGCATACTTATTCTCAATGACACCAGTAATTGGGTTCTCTGTTGCTGCTATCTCACTGATCCTGATTATGTGCGGACATTATTTTGAAGGATGGCATCATATTGTTTTACCTTCTGGTTCAACCGCAGTAATCGTATTCTCAGCTACACTTAATCCGTTTGCTGCCATTATTGGCGCAGCAATTACAGGTATGTTCACAGCATTTGTTGGTGAATGGGCTGCAAAAACTTTAAATAGCCATTGCGATACCCATATCGACCCTCCTGCTGTAACAATCTTTATTACACAGTTCATTAACTTTACAATTTTAGGCGGATTCATTTTCGTTTAAAACGCATTAACGCAATCTGGTAAAATAAAAACATTCACAGTATAGAAAGAAGTGGTATTTTGAAAAAAGCAGTTGGTTTTATGGAATTTAAGAGCATTCCAGTTGGTATAGAATCCACTGATGAAATGCTGAAATCCGCTAATGTTGAGCTGCTGATGGCATCACCCTTATGTCCTGGAAAATACGTCAGTATTATTGCTGGAGATGTCGGTGCTGTTGAGGCGTCAATAAAGAATGGGGCGCATGTGGGTGGTATCCATATGTTAGAATCTCACGTTATACCGAATATTCACCCTGATGTTCTGCCAGCAATGCTAGGCGCTGGGGAAATCGGTGATGTGAAATCGCTGGGTATTGTTGAAACGATTAATGCAATTTCTTCAATTTTAATCGGAGATATTTGTGCGAAAGCATCAAACGTAGAACTCCTGGAAATTCGAATTGCTAGAGGCTTGGGTGGTAAAGGCTTTGTATTAATCACTGGCGAAATTTCTTCTGTTAAAATGGCCATTCAAACGGCCCAGACGGAAATGGCAGAATCGAATCTCATTACGAGTTATTCGGTAATATCATCTCCACATAAGGATATTGCAAAAATTCTATTTTAACTGAAGATTAAAAATTAAAATGTATAAAAAACAAATGGCTTCGGTCATTTGTTTTTTATACATCAAAATTCTGTTTTTTATAAGTGCACCAAGGCCATTTATAAAAAATAGAAGGAAAATTACGTCATTAAAAAGGAGATCGTCATGGCTCGTAAAAGTAAACCTAAATCACAATTAACAAAGGACACAGCTATTCAAAGTGGTTCGGATCTATCGAATTCAAGTGAAGTGGGGAATGAAGAAGTGGGAAAATTGGACGATTTTATAAAAAAGGTTGGCAGAGTGATCACGGGCAAAGAGGATAATGCCGAGGATTCGAGTGATAGCAATCCCAAGAAATCGGAAGCATCAAAAACTGAGGTACAGGTAGAAGTCGAAAAAGAATTAAAGACAGAAGCCAAAGCAGAAGCAGAGGCAAAAGCCAAAGCAGAAGCAGAAGCAGCGGCGAAAGCCAAAGCAGAAGCAGCGGCAAAAGCCAAAGCAGAAGCAGAGGCAAAAGCCAAGGCAGAAGCAGAGGCAAAAGCCAAAGCAGAAGCAGAGGCAAAAGCCAAAGCAGAAGCAGAGGCAAAAGCCAAAGCAGAAGCAAAAGCCAAAGCAGAAGCAGAGGCAAAAGCCAAAGCAGAGGCAAAAGCCAAAGCAGAAGCAAAAGCCAAAGCAGAAGCAGAGGCAAAAGCCAAAGCAGAAGCAGCGGCGAAAGCCAAAGCAGAAGCAGAGGCAAAAGCCAAGGCAGAAGCAGCGGCGAAAGCCAAAGCAGAAGCAGAGGCAAAAGCCAAGGCAGAAGCAGAGGCAAAAGCCAAAGCAGAAGCCAAAGCAGAAGCAGAGGCAAAAGCCAAAGCAGAAGCAGAGGCAAAAGCCAAGGCAGAAGTAGAAGCGAAAGCCAAAGCAGAGGCGGAAGAACTTGCTCAAAAAGCAGCAGAAGCAAAAGCAGCTGCAGAGAAGAAAGCTAAGGCAGTGGCAGAAAAATCCAAGGCACTAATCGAAAAAGTGCATCATAAAGTTCAGGAAGAAGCAGCTGCAATTAAAAAAGCAGCGATTGAGAAACAAGCGTTGGAAGAAGCAAAAAAACAGGAACAAGCAAAAAAACAAGCAGAGCTTGAAGCCAAAAAAGAAACTGAAGCCAAGGCAGAATTAAAGGCCGAGCAAGAAGAAGCACAAAAAATCGAGCGGGCTCGTCAAAAAGAAGCCGAAGAAAAGGAAAAAAACAAAATCGAGCTGGAGGATCGGCTACGGAAAGAAATCAGGAATAAAGCAAAAGAACTGCAAGAATTGACGGCAAGTGCGATTGAACGTGCAATTGCAAAAGAAAAAAACGTTCGCGCAGAAATTGCCGAAAAAAGAAAAAAAGCTCAAGCTGAAAAAGAACAGGCAAAAAAAGCTAAAAAAGAAAAAGAACTGCCGTTTCATCTTCTATAAAAATTTAGGAAGTTCCTTTTGATATCTCAAAAGGAACTTCTTTTTTGATAAATGACTGTCATGGGGTATGCATGCATTTGACTATACAATTAATTACGATTGTAATATAATAAAGTAGAATAAAGTAAAATTAAGTACAGGAAAATGAGGGAACAATGTCATACTTAGCGCTCTATCGAAAATATCGGCCACAAACTTTCGATGAGGTTGTGGGACAGGATAGTATTACGAAAATACTAAGAAATCAGATTAAGTTTAACCGAGTTGGACACGCTTACCTTTTCTCCGGAATTAGAGGAACCGGAAAAACATCGTTGGCAAAGATATTTGCAAAAGCAATCAATTGTCCCAATGGAATTGATGGAAACCCATGCAATCGCTGTGATGTTTGTTTGAAAATCGATCGTCCGGGAGTAATGGATATCATCGAAATCGATGGTGCTTCCAATCGCGGCGTCGATGAAATTCGCGAAATTCGTGAGCGCATAAAATATCCGCCGACTGTTGGCAAGTACAAGGTATACATTATCGATGAAGTACACATGCTCACAAAAGAGGCTTTTAATGCGCTATTAAAAACGCTGGAAGAACCACCGGAACATGCCGTATTTATATTGGCGACAACAGAACCGAATAAATGTCCGGTGACAATTTTATCCCGTTGTCAACGCTATGAAATCCGTCCGATACCGAAAGCGTTAATCATCGAACAGATGAAAAAAATCTGTCAGGATATTCAGGTGACCATGTCCGATGAGAGTTTTGATTTTATTGCAAGCCGGGGGGAGAACTCAATGCGTGATTCTCTCAGCTTATTGGATCAGATTATTGATCTCAAGGATGAAGCTGGCCATGTCACGGTTGAAGACCTACTGGCGTTTACTGGTATGGCAGAAAAACAGGCTATTGGTGACCTGGTAAAACTGATTCTTGCTCATGACAGCGCTGGCGTCTTGAGTAACTTACGGAACCTGGTTGATAATGGTAAAGATTCAATACTGTTAATGGATCAGATCATCGAATTTCTACGGGGAGTGCTGATTACAAAAACAGCAAAAGACACGGCTAAAGAAATACTACTCTGTAGTCCTGATGACTTTATCATATACCAACAATTAGGAAAAGAATTAACGTTTGACCGACTATATCGAATGATCAGCCTTTTAATAGAAGAAAAAAATAAACTCAAATACAGTAATCTACAGGCAATTATCGTTGAAATGGCTTTGTTAAAGATATGCCTCGGTGATCAACAGACAGCTTTGATTCCGGCGGTCGAAACAGTTTTCCAAAACAACGAAAAAAAACCGCTGCTGCAAAGTAGACCTCACGATAGGCTGGAGAAAACATGCCGAAAGTCAGAAATTCAGGCAGAGTCACTAAAACGTCCAGCTGAATATGAAATAGTAAAAAGTGAAATAAGCAAGTCGGCGGCAGATGTTATTTCGGTGCCAGCAGAGAAATCTGAAACAACTAATAGCACAGACGAGGGGCCGGAAGGTGAATCGGACAAGGCTCCGGTTCATGCAAAATCGGATATTAAAATAAAAAGTGGAAGCAGCCGTCACGATGGGATGCTATTCTTTAAAATGCTTTGTGAAGAAATCGGAAAAACAAACTCAGGTCAGGCTATGTTTTTAAAGCGCGGTGAACCGACGTTGGAGGATGAGACACATCTTTTGATTGTTTATTCGCCTGAAAACAGAAACTTTTACCAGTTTGTCAATAAACCAGAGTTAATTAAAGGTTTTGAAATGGCTCTTTTGCAAAAGTTGGGCAAGGAAATTTCGATCACAATTAAACTGGAAGACGAGAATTTTAACGAACTTGACCTGGTCGAAAAAACCTTGAGAATCGTTAATGATCAGGCAGTAAAAATAATCAATGCCGATGACGAACTGTAAAATTAGGGTAAAAAGATAGTGATAATCATAGACCATTAGTGTTATAATAATGAAGTTATTAAGAATAGAAAATCACAGGAGGATAGAATGGCAAAAAGAAAATTGCCGGTCGGAATGGGCGGCGGAAACATGAATAACATGATGAAACAAGTGCAGAAAATGCAACAAGATATGGCGAAGTTACAAGCCGAACTGGAAGAACGTGAAGTAGAAGCTACTGCAGGCGGTGGTGCTGTTAAAGTGGTTGCAACAGGAAAAAAAACGATTCTGTCAATTAAGATCGATCCGGAAGTGATTGATGAAGATGATATTGAAATGCTGGAAGACCTGGTGGTTGCTGCGGTCAATGAGGCCATCGTCAAAGCAGAAGACATGGTTAATGCTGAAATGGGCAAAATTACCGGTGGAATGAATATTCCAGGTTTAATGTAGTGCTCGATGGGTTATTATCCAAAAACCCTTGAGCGGTTGGTTCTGGAGTTGGGTAAACTACCGGGGATCGGAGAAAAATCAGCACAACGATTAGCCTTTCATATTCTTAGCCTCTCGGATGAAGAGATTGCAAGCTTATCTGAGGCACTAACGTCTGCTAAAGCTAAAATTGGACTATGTCAGAAGTGTTATACCATCACGGATAAAGAAATCTGCGATATTTGTGAGAATCCGAAGCGGGATCAACAAACCATCTGCGTTGTACAAAACAGCCGGGATATTTTTGCAATTGAAAAAACCCGGGAGTATAATGGGCTGTACCATGTTCTGCATGGTGCCATCTCACCGCTGGACGGGATTGGACCGCAGGACATCAAAGCCAGAGAACTATTACTGCGTCTTGGAGAAAATGACATTAAAGAAGTTATCATGGCAACAAATGCTACCGTAGAAGGGGAGGCCACAGCCATGTATTTAGGGAATCTGATCAGTCCCCTTGGTGTAAAAGTCACCAGGTTGGCAAAGGGTATTCCCATCGGTGCGGATCTTGAATATACAGATGAAATCACATTAATTAAAGCCTTTGAAGGAAGAAGTGAGATATAAACCTCTAATAATTAAAGGAGAATTAAGATGTTTGTTAAAGAAGGAATCATTGCATCACCTGGTATTGTCATTGCGAAGGCACTTGTTTACGAAAAAGTCATAGTTGAAGTCAATAAAAATAAAGTAGAGAACCCAGACAAAGAAATCGAAAAGTTCCAGAATGCCATAAAGAAAAGTCATGAGCAGTTGGAAACAATCCGGATACAAGCAATTAGTGAGCTCGGTGAGGAAGAAGGTGCGATCTTTGAAGCCCATGCCATGGTTTTGGATGATCCGGAATTTGTTGAAGGGGTAGAAGCAGAAATTAATGATAGTCATCTCAGTGCCGACAATGCGGTTAAGATTGTAACCGATCGTTTTTATGAGATCTTTGATCAGATGGATGATCCCTATTTCAGCGCCCGGGCAGCCGACATAAAAGACGTCGGAACACGAGTGCTCCAGAATATTCTGGGAATTGTCCAGGCAGATTTATCCCAACTGGATGAAGATGTGATTATTATCGCCGATGATTTGACGCCATCGGATACGGCACAGATGGATAAAAAGCGGGTGAAGGGTTTTGCCACCAATATTGGCAGTCGAACATCGCATACCGCCATTATGGCCCGTAGTTTGGAAATTCCAGCTGTTCTCGGTTTGTGTGATATTACAGAGACTGTTAAAACCGGAGACTTAATGGTTGTTGATGGTTTGACTGGCAGGGTTTGCGTTAATCCCGGCAATGAAGAGTTGGAATTCTACGAAAAAGAAAAACAAAAATATCTGGATTATTTAAAAGAGTTGGAAGAATTAAAAGATTTGGATGCGATTACGCTGGATGGCAGAAAGGTCGAACTGGTTGGAAATATCGGTGAACCCAATGATGTGGCCGGTGTTCTGAAGAACGGTGGAGTCGGTATTGGGCTATACCGAACCGAATTTTTGTACATGAACAGCGATGTGATGCCCGGCGAAGAAAAACAGTTTGCGGCCTACCGGTCAGTATTAGAAGCGTTTCCCGACGGGCCGGTAATTATCCGAACCCTGGATATCGGTGGGGATAAAAAACTGCCCTATTTGCCGATGGATGACGAACTGAATCCATTTCTGGGTTTACGGGCGATTCGTTTGTGTTTTAAAGAGGTCGGCTTATTTAAAATCCAACTCAGGGCAATCCTGCGGGCCAGTGTGTATGGTCATGCACATATTATGTTTCCGATGATCTCCTCGATTACCGAGGTGAGACAAGCAAAAGCCATCCTGCAAGACTGCATGAACGAACTGGATGATGAGCAGATTGCTTATGACAAGGACGTAAAGGTGGGAGTTATGATTGAAATTCCGTCGGCAGCGATTGCCGCCGACATTATTTCAAAAGAGGTTGATTTCTTCAGTATTGGCACAAACGATCTCTGTCAATATACGCTGGCGGTAGACAGAATGAATCAGGAAGTCTCATACCTATATGACCCGTTTAACCCAGCTATATTGCGTCTGATTCAATTGGTAACGGCTACGTCGGACAAAAAAGATCAGTTCTTTACCGGGATGTGCGGTGAAATGGCTGGCGATCCTCTGGCGGCAATACTCCTATTGGGTCTGGGTCTTGATGAATTCAGTATGAGTGCGTTATCAATTCCTCAGATTAAGAAGATTATTCGCAGTGTTCGCTATGAAGATGCAAAGGCCATCGCTACGGCCGCTCTTAATATGGAGACGGGTGAGGAAATAATGGATTTTGTACAGGAATCAATGAAAAAATTAAATCTATATATTTAAAAACAATCATTAGGAGGATTACAATGATAAAAAAAGAAGTAACAGTTTTAAATGCAACAGGTTTGCATGCCCGCCCTGCGTCAATGTTTGTGCAAACAGCCGGAAAGTTCAAATCAAAAATATTTGTAATCAAAGAAGGAAATTCAATTAATGCCAAGAGCATTATGGGCATTATGGCTGGCGGGATTTCTCAGGGAACAACCATTGAGATTCAGGCCGAAGGCGATGACGAAACCGAAGCAGTGGATGCACTGGTGCAATTAATTAATGATAAGTTTGGCGAATAGTTTCTTTGAAATAAAAAAATTAAGAAATAACTGTTAATTGAGGAGATTATGAGGTAAAATGAGATAAATATCACAATGAATAATGGAGGAATTAAAATGAGCAGTAACAAATTATATTTTGTTGGCGGACTTTTTCTGGGAACCATCATCGGCGGGACATTGGGTGTGTTGCTGGCGCCATCGTCAGGCGATGAAACTCGAAAGAAATTGATTGAAGGCACTGAAGGCGCACTGGGTAATGCCTATGATCAAGCCGTGGAATATGGTGAAAATCTCAAAGAACAATTCCAGGATATGCAAGAACAATTTACTGAACGGGTAAATGAATATAAGAATCAGATTGAAAGCAAAATTCAGGAAATTCAAGACGAAGTTGAACAGGATATTGCTGATCTGAGTGAGGAATTGGAAGCCCTTGAAAAAGAAGAAGCGGAGTCAAGTGAAGAGGCTGAAGTTGCAGCTAAAGAAGAGTAGAGGTTGGAAGTCATAAATGATAACGCTAAATTTTAGCTTGTGGGAACTGGCTCTATTACTTGTGGGTGTTGCCTTCGTATTTGGAACCGTTTATTTAGTTAAGCTGTTTAAAAGTCTGGCAGCAACCTTCGACACAACCACAAAGCTTTTGGAAGAAAACCGTTTGGCTCTTCACAGCATTATGGAAAATACCGACGACATCACAAAATCGACAGCCCAGATTGTGGATAAGTCAAATCTGATGGTAGATGAGGTTGAATTGGCGTTTAATACCATTAAACAGGATGTGATTGACCCCGTGGTTAAGGCCGCATCGATTTTGAAGAGAGGCTTGGGAGTTTTTCAAACCAGAAATAGAAAAGATAAGGTATAGGCCGTGGATTACAGCCCTGGGCCCAATGACGGTGGTTACCTCATTGGGCCTTGTTTTGAATTTACAGATTAATTGTGAAATGGAGATTATATGAGCAGTAACAGCATAATTGAAATGGAAAAAACAAGTATGGTCAGTATTAAAGGCGAAATCGACATTTATTCTATTGAAAAATTCAGGGAAATAATTGAAGAAAAAATAAGAACACAGGCCCCGGAAATCATTTTAGACTGTTCTGAGTTATCTTATATGGATAGCACCGGCATGGGGGTTCTCATTGAATTGCGAAATAAAACAAAAGAAATGGGACAAAAAATTATTATGATAAATCCACGGCCCAACATCAAAAAATTGTTGTCACTCACAGGCGTTGATAAGATCATTGAAATCGTAGACAACCCTGTAAACTAAGCAAATTGAGAAGGGGAAGAAGAATGGATAGTATAAAACTGACATTACCGACCAAACCTGAGTATGTCAGCCTGGCACGGCTAACAATTGCGTCAGTGGCAAATAATATGGGATTTTCAATCGGCGACGTGGAAGATCTGAAAGTTGCCGTATCCGAGGCGTGTACAAATGCCTTAAACCATAGTAAGAATACCGATACAACCTACGATTTGACCTATGTTGTTGAGAACAATAAATTAGTTTTTACGGTAACCGACCGAGGTATTGGTTTTGAGCCAGAAACAGTGGCCAAGCCGGATCTTAATGGCCAACAATTAGGGGGGTTTGGTTTATTTATCATCAAATCACTAATGGATAGGGTGGAAATAGTTAGTGAGAGAGGATCTGGAACCTCAATTACCATGATCAAGAACCTATCGACGACCCATGAAATATGAAAGAAAAATCAGTAAGGAAGATGTCAAAAAGCTATTTGCCGAGTACGAAGAAACACGGGATCGGGAGCTAAGAGATCTGATTATCGAGAATTATCTTTATATTCCCAAGATTCTGTCCCGAAAATATGGGCATAAGAACGGCGATAATGAAGATATTTTTCAGGTCGCCTGTCTGGGTTTAATGTATGCGGTGGAACGCTTTGACGTCAGTCGCGGCTATGAGTTTGATACTTTTGCCACACCAACGATAATTGGCGAAATAAAGCGCTATTACCGGGATCGAGAATGGCTGATCCGGATACCTCGTAAGGTTCAGGATCTCAATCGGGAGATAAACCAAACCCGAACGACCCTGGAACATAAGCTGATGCGGTCGCCAACGATCTCTGAAATTGCCGTGTATCTGGAGATATCAGAAGAAAGTATCATAAAAGCGATGGAAAGTAGCAATGCTTACTATCCGAAATCGTTATCAATGGAATATGAAAGCAATCAGGATGGACAGGAAGTCAGCCTGATGGATTTATTGGGAAACCTGGATAACAACATGGAAAATGTCGAGAATATCGATCTTTTAAAGCAGAAAATTCAATCACTTAATCCGGTTGAACGGATTATTGTTGAACAGCGATTTTTTCGGGGAAAAACCCAAAAAGAAGTGGCCGAGTTTATTAACAAATCCCAGATGACGGTATCGCGAATTGAAAAAAAAGTTATGAAAAAAATAAAAGAAGATCTATAAATAAATCTTTTTGTGGATTATTTTTTAGAAATAATATAAAATAGCTTTATACCAAAAAAAACCAATTAAATCATTGGCAAAATAAGCGAGGGGGAAACAGCATGAAAACGTATCCAACAAAGAACATCCGTAACATTCTTATACTAGGTCACGGTGGGAGCGGAAAAACAACCTTGACTGAAGCATTGGCATTTAATGCAGGTGCCGTTGATCGTATGGGAAAAATTGACGAGGGAAATACCCTATCGGACTTTGATCCAGAAGAAAAAAGACGAAAGTTTTCAATTTCATCATCTATTATTCCTTTAGAATTTGGTGGACATAAGATCAATCTTATTGATGTGCCAGGTTATTTTGATTTTATTGGGGATGCCTATGCGGCACTTCGAGTGGCCGATGCGGTTGTTATCGTCGTTGATGCACTTTCGGGTGTTCAGGTCGGAACTGAAAAAGCTATCGAACTTTTGGAAAAAACAAATATTCCAGCATTTATTGTTGTTAATAAAATGGATCGTGAAAATGCCACCTTTGCCAAGGTGATGGACGAATTAAAAGAAACCTTTGGCAATAAGGTTGTGCCTTTTGAATTACCAATGGGTGAAGGAGAGGCGATGAATGGGGTTGTCAACATCGTTGATCTGACTGGTAGCCAGCGAAAAGACAATCGTTGTTTTGATGTGCCCATCACAGATGAAATGAAAGCAGAACTGGAACCCTATCGGGATATGATTATGGAGTCAGTAGCCCAAACCAGTGAAAGTCTGATGGAGAAATACTTTGAAGGTGAAGAACTGACCCGGAATGAAATCCATACCGGGATTCGTCAGGGGATCGATAATGGTGAAATAATTCCGGTATTGTGTACCTCTGCCGTTTTGAATATTGGGGTGGAAACCCTGGAAAACATGATTATAGAATACCTGCCATCGCCAGGCAAGGGGAAATTTGAAATTGGAAAAGATCCCCGGGACAAAAAAGAAATCGAGCGCAAATGTAGCAATAATGAACCATTTTCGGCATTGGTATTTAAAACGATTGCCGACCCCTATGTTGGCAAGTTATCAATTTTTAAAGTGATGTCAGGGGTTTTGGATCATTCAGTTGAAGTATATAATGCAACCCAGGAAGTTAAAGAAAAAGCCAATCATATTTACGTATTAAGAGGAAATAAACAGATCGAGGTCGAAAAGCTGGAAGCTGGGGATATCGGAGCGTTTTCCAAGTTAAATGATACGGTTACCGGGGATACCTTAACCAGCATCAAATCGCCCATCGTGTATGATAAAATAGAATTGCCCAAGCCAATTATATCGATGGCGATTGAACCCAAAACCAAAGCAGATATCGATAAATTGGCCACTGGCCTGCACCGTCTGGTGGAAGAAGATCCAACCATGACAGTGAGCCGAAATAAGGAAACCAAGCAAACATTGGTCTCCGGTTTGGGAGAGATGCATCTGGAAATTATTTCTCAAAAACTGAAACAAAAATTCGGTGTCGATGTCAATCTGGTTGATATGAAAGTGCCATATCGGGAAACCATTAAGAAAAAAGCAACGGCTGAAGGAAAACATAAAAAACAATCCGGTGGTAGCGGCCAGTTTGGTCATGTCTGGATTGATTTTGAGCCCGGCGATGATCCCAATGCACCATTTCAATTTGTTGATAAGGTTGTTGGTGGGGCGGTTCCGCGTAACTTCATCCCGGCCGTGGAAAAGGGTTTGGAAGCGTGTATGATTGAAGGTGTTCTGGCTGGTTATCCGGTTACTGGTGTCAAAGCAACGCTCTATGATGGATCCTATCATGCTGTGGACTCCGATGAAATGTCCTTTAAAATGGCGGCCACCTTGGCTTACCGCAAAGGCATGAAGGAAGCGGCACCAGTTCTTCTGGAACCAATTTATCACATTGATATTACCGTCCCGGAAGAGTATATGGGTGATATCATGGGTGATTTAAACAAAAAACGTGGGCGTATCATGGGAATGGAATCAGCAGCGGGGGGACGACAACGAATTTTAGCAGAAGCACCGCTGGCGGAAATGTTCAAGTATGCCACGGAGTTACGTTCGATGACCCAAGCGAGAGGTGAGTTTTCAATGGAATTCGTTCGTTATGAAGAAGCTCCAATGATTATTGCTGAAAAAGTTATCGCTGCGGCACAAAAAGAAAAAGAACAATAAAGCTGACTTTAACAGCCTGAGGCGGGAAGAGATTCCCGCCTTTCTTTCTGCAAAGAAACGGAGTGGAATCGTGGTTGTTCAAATCAACAAGAGTATGTTATAATAATTCGATTAGGTTACGAAGGAGCAGTCAATGGAATTATTAGAAGAAAAAATCAGACAAGAAGGCCTCGTCAAAGGCCAGGGAATCCTAAAAGTGGATTCTTTTTTAAATCATCAGTTGGATGTGAAATTATTTGAAGAAATGGGAAAGGTTTTTGCCAAACGCTTTGCCGGAGAGGGAGTCAATAAAATCCTGACAATTGAGACATCAGGAATTGCCATTGCAACCAGTACCTCCAGGTATTTTGACTATTGTCCGGTGGTTTTTGGAAAAAAATATGTATCGCTTAATTTAGACGAGGAAATTTATTCCAGTGATGTCTATTCTTATACCAAACAGCAGGCTTATAAAATTATGGTATCAAAGAAATATCTAAATCCAACCGATCGTATTTTAATTATCGATGATTTTCTGGCCAATGGCAAAGCGGTCGAAGCGTTAATCGATTTAATCAATCAGGCCGGGGCCACCCTGGTGGGCGTGGGAATCGCTATCGAGAAAGGTTTTCAGGATGGCGGGGCGTTAATCCGTGAGCAGGGTGTCGCCCTGGAATCTCTGGCGATCATCGATGACATGAGTAAGGAAAAAGGGATTATATTCCGTGATCAATCAGGAAAGAAGTGAAACGATGGACAACAATGGACCCATTGGCGTCATCGATTCGGGCATCGGTGGTTTTACCGTCCTGAAAGCACTTCAAGACCGGCTGCCCAATGAAAATTATCTCTACTTTGGCGATTCAATGCGAATGCCTTATGGTGAGCGGGAAAACGACGAACTGATCATGCTGGCAAATACCATAATCCGTGATCTCGAAAATAGAGGGGTAAAAGCTGTGGTATTAGCCTGCAACACCCTTTCTTCGCTGATTGTTGAGCTGAGCGCCCGGGTGCCGCTCTTTAGTGTCATTGAAGCCGGAGTTCAGGAAACGCTCAACTGGCGGGATCGCGGTCTGGTTGGACTGATTGCCACAACGGCCACCGTCAAAAATCGGGGCTACGAAAAGGAACTGGAGTTGTGGACCCGGGAGGTCGAGTATATCGCTCAGGGAACCCATACCCTGGCCAAGGTCATTAATGATGGTCAGGGTGATTTAAAAATCCTGAAAAATAATATCCGAGAAGCCGTTGAACCGATTTTACTAAAAGGCATCAAACAAGGCATTATTATCGAAGAACTGTTACTGGGGTGTACTCATTTTCCGATTGTGGCAGTCACCATCCGACAAATGTACCCGGAGCTTGAGCTGATCAACCCGGCCAATGGCCTGGTTCGGCAGTTAAACAAGCACCTGACCGAGTTTAACTATTTCAACACCCAGGAGGAAGTTGGCAGTACCCAAATTCTCACGACAGCCGATTATGATATTTTCGAGCGAATGATCAAAGAATTGGAACTTGATTGTGATTCGCTGGAACTGACAGAATTGGAATTACCATAAACCTGCTCAGTACAGAAATTTAAAGAGATCATGGCAGTTGGTCGAAAACCAAGAATGACCTGCCATTAAAATAAGGAGTAACTATGACAACAGAAGCACCAGTAAAAAAAATAGTATATAGCGGCATCCAACCATCGGGAACCTTTACCATTGGCAATTATTTTGGCGCCATGAAAAACTGGGTAAAGATGCAGGAGGACTATCGTAGCCTTTTTTGTGTGGTTGATCTGCATGCCATCACCATGCCCCAGAACCCGGCCGATTTACGCAGACGGACTTATGAATCGATTGCGCTGCTGTTAGCCCTGGGGATTGACCCGGAAAAATCGATCCTTTATGTGCAATCAATGGTACCGGAGCATTCAGAGCTGGCCTGGATTCTAAATTGTTCAACCTATATGGGCGAACTGAGCCGCATGACGCAATTTAAAGACAAATCCCAAAAGCAGGGGGAAAACATCCGGGTTGGCTTGTTTGACTATCCGGTGCTGATGGCCGCAGATATTTTACTTTATCAAACCGATCTGGTGCCGGTGGGCAACGACCAGCGTCAGCATGTGGAACTGGCCCGGGACATTGCCATTCGTTTCAATCAGAATTTTGGTAACGTCTTTAAGGTGCCGGAAGCGTATTTTGGCGAGTCGGGAGCTCGGATTATGAGTCTTCAGGAACCAAATCGAAAAATGTCCAAATCGGATGAAAATGCCAATGCCTTTATTTCGTTGTTGGATGACTCTAAAACGATTGTCAAGAAGTTTAAACGAGCCGTTACCGATTCGGATATGGCTGTCTATCATAATCGTGAAGAAAAACCTGGGGTTTCTAATTTAATGGAAATTTATTCCTGTGCCACCGGAAAAAGTCTGGAAGAAGTCACCCGGGAATTTGATGGCAAGGGCTATGGAGATTTCAAGCTGGCCGTCGGCGAAACGGTCGCCGATACCCTTTTGCCAGTTCAAAACGAGTATCACCGGTTACTCGGTGAAAAGGCTTATCTGGAACAGATTATGCATGTTCATGCCGAAAAGGCCTCCCAGATTGCCTGGCGAACCCTGTCAAAGGTGCGCAAAAAAGTAGGTTTTGTGACCGTATAATATTCAGGACAGTTTTGATCACCATCTTCCAAAAAGGGATGGTGATTTTTTAAAATAGCGGATAATTAAGAGGGAGAAATTCAGAAAGGAAAAACGGATGGGAATTACAATGATCGTCGGCCGGCAATCTCAGCGTTTGAGTGAGGAAGTCTATCGCCAGATTGGTGCAGCCCTGGATGCAGGTAAAGAAAAGCTATATTTAGTGGTACCGGAGCAGTTTACGCTGGGTGCCGAAGAAGCCCTGATCAAGGCCAATCGGTTGTCCGGGTTGCTTGATGTCGAAGTGCTGAGTCCCAAACGGCTGGAAAATCGGGTACTTCAGGAAACCGGTGGACTGACCAAGACCTATATGGACAGCCACGGTAAAAATATGCTGCTGCAAAAAACCCTGGGAGACATTCAGGAACAATTAACCATTTATCGATCGAGCGTGAAGAAACCCGGTTTTCTGCTAAACATAGCAGATCTGATTGGTGAGCTTAAGCAGAATGAGATCTCACCGGAAAATCTGGAAGAAACGAGAAAGCGCCTGAATCAGGGGATCATGCCTCAAAAATTGGGAGATGTGATTAAAATCTATCGCCATTTTCAGGAATTATTGGGAAATGATCGTAAAGACGAAGAAGACTTACGTAATTTTGTTTGTGGAAAAATACCAACGGCAGAATTTCTTAAAGATAGTGAAATCTGGATTGATGGTTTTCAGAATTTCTCAGCCCAGGATTACCGGATGATTGGAAATCTGCTGGAAACAGCCACAGAAATCCATATTGCCTTGCCCTGGGATCCCAATCCCGTTGCCAGGGATCTAGAAGTGTTTCACTTAACAGCCACTACCATGGACGCCATCAAAGCAATCGGGGCTCGGGCCCAGGTTTCATTTAAGGTGGAAAAGATTTCTAGTGTGCATCAAAAAAAACCGGAGCTTGCTCACCTCGAAGCCAATCTTTTTGCCTATCCCAAGCTGAAATACCTGGAAGCAGTCCATCAAATCAGCTTGATCCAATGCCAGAATACCTGGGAAGAGGTGGAAATGGGTGCCCACACGATTCTTGAGTTGATCCGGGAAGAGGGGCTGTCCTTTCGTGATATAGTGGTTCTGGCCGGTGATCTGGACGAATACGGCAGCATTATTAAGCGCATTTTTGCGCAATATCAGATTCCCTTTTTCATGGATGATCTCCGGGCCATTGGCGATAATCATCTGGTCGAAGCAGTGGTGACAGCGTTGGAGGCGATCCAGAGTAACTACCGGCTTGATGATGTTATTGGTTTTGTTAAAACCGGGTTTTCACCGATTTCCCTGTCTGAATGTGAAGATCTGGAAAACTATGCTTTGGAGTTTGGCATCCGGGGCAAACAATGGGAGCAGGAATTTTCCAAAATCAGCCAGAATTCGGCTCTGGAACTTGTAAGTCTGAATGCGTTGCGGGTTAAACTAATTACTCCCCTGGCTCAGCTCAAAGCAGCGCTCAAGGCTGGACAAACCTGCCAGGATTATACCCGAACCCTCTATGAATTTCTGGTCACAATCAAAACCCCGGAAAAAATTGAGGCCCTGGTGGAACAACTTTTACAGGAACAAAATTATGAAGCGATGGAGATTTATCACCAGATTTGGAATATTCTAATGGAAGTCTTTGATCAGATTGTCGAAACCATGGGAAGTGATGAAGTGACTGGTGAAGAATATTTGCGGATCTTAAAAAGCGGATTTCAGGGCTATCAGTTGGGGATTATTCCACCCTATCGGGACTATGTCAGCATCACTGATCTACGCCGGAGTCGTAGCTCGGCTTTTGAGGTTCTGATTGTTTTTGGTCTGAACGAAGGTAAAATTCCCGGCGCTGGGAGCGAGCCCAATCTTTTTTCAGATCTGGAACGGCAGATTCTTGGGGCGAACCAGATCTGGCTGCAAAACAATCGCAGTTTTCAGATGGATCAGGAACGGTTTCTGGTTTATGATCTGTTGACAAAACCACAGTCCCGGTTGGTCCTCCATTGGGCTTTAGCCGATCTGGAAGGCAACAGTCAGCAGCCCAGTATTCTGGTCAGCCAGATTCTGGGAATCTTTCCGACAATTGAGATCATCTCAACCCTTACTGATGGGGTAGCAGCGTTCTGGAACAGCCTCAGTACTCCCGATGCGACCCTGTGGCACCTGGTCAATTACCTCCGTAAAAGCCAGACCGAGTCTAGTGCGACCCAGCAGGAAAGGGTACTGTGGGCAGAAGTACTAGACTGGTATCAAAACAATCCGGCCTACCGAAAAAACATTGACAATCTGATGCAGGCCCTGAACTATGCCGGAGTTTCTCAGGCCATGACCGGAACAGAGGCTGCTGCGCTTTACGGTAAAAATCTTCGAACCAGTATTACCCGACTGGAAACCCACCGTCAATGCCCCTTTTCCCATTATGTCCGATATGGTTTAAAACCGGAGGGGCGGCCTATTTATACGATTGCAGCGCCAGAAATTGGTACCCTGCTTCATGAACTGATTGACGGTTTTTTTAGGGCTGTACGGGAGCAGCAACTTGATCTGCGTACCCTGCCAAAAATCAAACGGGATACCCTGCTGGAAGAGGTGCTGGAAAGCTGCCTGCCGCAGATCAAAACCAATGTTTTTAACAGCACTGGCCAAAACCAGTATTTAGGCAAAAAACTGGAACGGGTGGGTAAAAAGTCGATTGACATTCTGGTGCAACAACTGTGTGCCGGGGATTTTGAACCCCAGGCTACTGAGTTCTGCTTTGAACAGGAGTTAAGCCTACCGGATGCCAAACTGGGTGAGGTCAAAATTTACGGCAAAATTGACCGGTTGGACCTCTATCAAAAAGACGGCCACACCTGGGTCAAGGTGATTGATTATAAAACTGGCAGTAAGAAACTGGGTTACGATGACATTTATTATGGTCTTTCGCTCCAACTGCTGGTCTATCTCGACGGGGCGATGACCGTTATCCCGGCTGAGGAGATCCTGCCTGGTGGAACCTTCTACTTTTATGTGGATGATCCGATGCCTCGGCTGGATTTTGGCGAGAATGTTCAGGCAGCCATTAACAAGTCCTTTAAGCTTAATGGGCTGCTGTTGGATGATGATCTGGTCATTGCCGCCATGGATCATGATGCTGATGCTAAAACATCGGACATTTTGCCAGTATACCGGTCGGAATTCAAACTTAAACAGGACGAATTTACGGACATTATCGACTACGTCCGAAAAACCGTAATCCGTCAAATTAAAAATATTTATCAGGGTGATATAAAGATCCGGCCCTATAAAAAAGGTGCAGACTATGCCTGTCAGTATTGCGATTACAAAGGCATCTGCCAGTTTGACGAGGCGATCAGCCAGGGCGGGTATGAGGTGCTGAAATCAGCGATGAAAAAAGAACAGTTCTTTACACTAATCCGGGAAGGAGAAGGCAATGAAGTGGACCAGTGATCAGTTAGAAGCAATCGAAAACCGGGAAAGCAACATGTTGGTTTCTGCTGCCGCCGGATCAGGTAAAACAGCACTGCTGATCCAGCGGATTATACGCATTATTCTGGAAGAAAAGGTTGGTGTTGATGAGCTGCTCATTCTGACCTTTACCCGGGGGGCTGCTGGCGAAATGAAAAATCGTCTGAGTCAGGCTTTGGCCCGGGAATTGGAAAACCCCCAAAATGACCGCAGCTTTTTAATGAAGCAAATAAATAGTTTAGGGGGGGCTTCCATTTCCACCCTGCATTCTTTTTGTCTTAGCGTTTTACGCCAGTATTTTCATAAGGGTGACATTGACCCGGGTTTTGCCATTGGCAATGATACGGAAATGGCATTGATGCAAAAAGAGGCTCTGGAAGAGGTCTTTGAAGAAGAATACCAGCAAGCCATCGCCCGGAGAGATTCAGAAGCGTCCGAGCAGAGCCTGGAAATAAATCAGAAACAAAATGATCGGGATATTGATTTTCTGGATCTGATCGAAAAATACAGTGGCAATAAAAATGATCAGGCATTAAAAGACACAGTGGAAACCCTCTACCGTTTTCTGGCCACCCAGCCAAATCCCGGGAGCTGGAGTCGTCAGGCCTTGACATTGTTTGATTGCGATCAGAAAAGCCTGAAAACATCGGTGTGGGGTAAGGCCTTGAAAAAAATAATTAAAACCGAGCTTCAGGGGGCCATGGATGCCGCCATGAAAGCCAGAGACCTTAGTACGGCTGCCGGTTTTGAGAAAACCCATGAGCAGATGATAAGTGAAGAGGCGATGCTAAATTCCCTAAAAAAAGCGCTACAAGACGATCTGGTTGCGGGGCTGGAAGCGTTAAAAAATCTTAGCTATGAGCGCTTTAAAGGGTCGGCCAAAGAGAATAAGGAACATAATGAGCAAATTAAAAAATATCGGGATGAAGCCAAGAGCTGTATCGCAAAACTGCAGAAACGTTTTGCCATCAATCTGGAGGAGATGGTTCAGGAGCTTAATGATCTGAAAAAACCGATGGCCGATCTGGTGGCACTGACCGAAAAATTTTGGGCGGCCTTTCAGGCCCAGAAAGCCCGGAAAAACCTCGTCGATTACAATGACCTGGAGCAGCTGACCCTTAAGATTCTGATGGATCCGGATGTGGCGGCAGAGGTTCGCTCCCGCTATCGCTATATTTTTCTGGATGAATATCAGGACACCAATGAAATGCAGGAAACCATCCTCCAGCAAATTGTTCGGGATAATAATTATTTTATGGTCGGGGATGTTAAACAAAGCATCTACCGCTTTCGTTTGGCTGATCCAACTATTTTTATCGGCAAGTATGAACGTTTTGGTCGGGATGAAGACCCCAATAATCGTCTGGTGACCCTTAATCAGAATTTCCGATCAGCCCAGGGGGTGATCAACAGCGTCAATGCTGTTTTTGAGAAAGTCATGAGTGCCGGACTGGGGGAAGTCAATTATGATGAACAGGCTCGGCTTAACAAGGGTCTGCCCCATGAAGGGCCCTATCAAAAAACCGAGATCCATATCATTGAAGAGCAGCAGCAGGAAACCGAGGATGGTGATCGTGAGGCTTTTGATCAAGTGGAACAGGAAAATCTGACGGCTGTCGAAGTGGAGGCCCGTTTTGTGGCCAGGCAAATTCAAGCGTTGGTTGGCACAACCTTTTTTGATACTCGCCATAATCAGGAACGGGTCATCGGTTATGGTGATTTTGGAGTGCTGATGCGCAGTGTCGTCGGAAGAGGAGATGTCTATCTCAAAGTTTTCAGCGAAATGGGGATTCCCACCTATTTCGACGGCGGTACCAATTATTACGAGTCGCTGGAAATCACGATGATTCTAAACTTGCTGAACCTGATGGACAATCAGCATCAGGATTTGCCGCTACTGAGTATTATGACCTCACCGATCGGCAATTTTACCACCACCGAATGTACCCGGCTGCGGATTGCCCATCCTCAGGGATTTTTTTATCAGGCTGCGGAATCCTATGCTCAGACTGAAGCTGACGAGCTGGCGCAAAAACTGGCTGCCTTTTATCAAAAACTGACAAAATGGCGCGATCAATCCAAGCTGATGCCAGTGGAAGATTTTCTCTGGAAAATTTATCTGGAATCCGGTTATTATGCTTTTGTCGGGGCCTTGCCCGGTGGTGAACAGCGGCAGTGCAATTTACGGATTTTGTTGAAGCGGGCTGGCGATTATAAAAAATCGACCCTTAAAGGTCTGTATCAATTCATCCGCTTTGTTGAAAATATGAAGAAATACAAACAGGATATTTCGCCGCCAGCCCTGGTTGGTAATGATCAGGCGGTGGTTCGGCTGATGACGATTCATAAAAGTAAGGGGCTTGAATTTCCGATTGTTTTTCTTACCGGAATCGGAAAAGGCTTTAATAAGCGCAGTAATTATGCCCAGGTGTTATTCCATAAAGAGCTGGGGATTTGCCCGGACTATGTCAATTTGGAAAAACGCTACAAACATAATTCGCTGGCCAAGGAGGTCTGCAAGGCCCAAAGTAACATCGAAATGCTTTCTGAAGAAATGCGGCTGCTGTATGTGGGGATGACGCGAGCTGAAGAAAAGCTGGTGATCGTTGGAACAGTGAAGAACTGTGAAAAAGCCTGGCAAAAATGGTACAGCGAGTCGGACGAATACCACCTTCTCAATGCCGCCAGTTTGCTGGATTGGGTGATGATGGGCGTATTGGCGGGCCGGGATCCGGCGCTGTCCAATCGGGAGCTGGATGATTTTAGCATTGTATATCATCAGGCTGATCGGTTTACCGAAAACACGGAAATCAAGCAGAATTCAGCTGATCGGTCACTAGTGAATGATTCGGGGAGGGATGATCCGAAAGCAGTAGTAGATAAGGCAACACGTTACATTTCACAGGCCGACCGGGAGGCTATTTACCAGCGCCTGGATTTTAGCTATCCGGCCAAAGCGGAGAACGAACTACCCAGTAAGATGAGTGTGACCGAAGTTAAAACGTATCAGAAAAGCGATTTGACAGATCCGACTAAACGACTTGGAACGATTACTCCAAAACAGGAGAAACCAAAATTTCTGGAACAAAAACAGACGGATTTCACCGCTGCGCAACGGGGATCGGCCCTCCATCTGTTGATGGAAGTGGTCGATTTAAAACCGATTCGGGATGAATTGCTAAATAATGGCCAGCTGACCCTGTCGGTCTTTCTAAAAAAATATCTGGCAAACCAGATTGAAATCCTGATTCAAAAAGAATTTCTGCCAGAAGCTTTGGCCCGAACCATCTGCATTGATAACCTGGTTCGGTTTTATACCTCAGCTCTGGGGCTCCGGTTATTGTCAGCTGAAACAATCAGGCGGGAAATACCGTTTAACTTTGCTTACCCACCGGCAGCAATACGAGCAGAGTGGGCGGGAATTTCTGAAAAGATCATTGTTCAGGGAATTATTGACTGTGCCTTTATTGAAGCCAATCAATGGGTGATCATCGATTATAAAACAGATTATTTAAAAGATACCCGCCAGGAGATCATTAATGGCTATGAAACGCAGATCAATCTGTATGCCCAAGCCCTGGCAGAATTAACCGGAATTCCGGTGGGGGAAAAAATAATCGCGTTGATTACCATGAACGAAGCGCTCAGCATTCCCTGAGCGGTCGAATTATTTTACCCGTAATTGGGTGTTTTCTTAATCAAAACATGGTAAAATATTAAAAATAAACAGGTTCTACTTTGCCTTAGCAGTTAACTTAGCTAGATTATATTAACGTACGATTGGTGGCAGAGTTGGACATAAAATAATGATAACAAAGGACAGTCCAATGAAAGCATTGCAAAAAGATACACTCAGAGAAATAAAAAAATCCAGGAACCGTTTTCTATCGATCGTTGCCATTATTGCTCTGGGGATCTGTTTTTTTGTGGGGGTTAAAACAACCGGCCCCAGCATGAAACACACAGTCAGTGAGTACTATCAGAACCAGCAACTGATGGACATGCGGCTGGTTTCCACCTATGGCTTTTTGCCAGCCGATGTGGAGGCCATCAAGAACACCCCGGGGGTGGCAACCGTAATGCCCAGCTATTCGGCAGATGTAATCATTGAGCGGGGCGACAAGCGACCGGTCATTAAAATGATGGCTTTCCAAAGGGATCAGACCCTTAATCAGCCAGTCCTGGTGGCTGGGCGGTTGCCGGAAAACGCCGGAGAAATACTGATGGAACAGCCCCAGGAAGATAAAGGCATGGGGGTTTCCAGCCATATTTATCAACTGGGCGAAGTCATTAAGTTATTCCCGGAGGTCGGCGATAAAGCCCTCTCCGAGTCGATCAAACGGGATCAATTCACCATCGTCGGTTTTGTCCGATCACCCCAGTTTGTTTCCATCGAGCGGGGTAGTACCTCGGTTGGTCGAGGGGAGGTCGATTATTATGGGTTCATTCCGGTTGAAAATTTCGCCTTTGAACGTTTTACTGAAGTTTATCTCCTGTCTCAGGCCAGTGTCGATGGGGTTAAGCCCTATTCTGATGAATATGCGTCAGCCATCGTTAGCCTGGAAAATAAGCTGGAAGCGTTGGGAATCGAACAACTGGAAATCAATTACAGCGATATTATGGACAAGGCTCAGGCTGAACTGGATAAGGGCCGGGTCAAGTACAACGATGGGGTAGCCCAATTTAATGCGGGGATCGCCCAAGGTGAGGCTAGCTTGGCTGATGCCAGAAACCAGTTGGTTGATGGCGAGGCAGCCCTCAGTGCTGGCTGGGATGAGTATTACTTCACCATCGCTCAGACTCAGGCTCAGCTTGATGACGCCCGGAATCAGATCGTTCAGGGTGAAGCTCAGCTGATTAATGGCGCCGCGACCTTAAAACAGGAACTGGCGGCAGGGGAAGCCCAACTGGAAACCTTGCGCCAGGGTATCAGTGAGTTAAAAAGCGGTATTGCTCAAATGGAAGCCCAGGATCCTTCAGGTCAACTGCCGGACTTGGAAGCTCAGCTGGCTGAGCTGGAAAACCAGATTACCCAGGGTGAAAGTGCCTTGGCAAACCTTAAAGCGCTGCAGGTCGGAGTTGAAGGCCAGATTCAGAGCCTGGATCCGACTGCTCCAGATTATCAGGAACGGCTGGCTGCGTTAGAAGCCCAACTGGCTGAGATCAACAGCCAGATTGCCGGAGTCGAAGCGGGCTTATCCCAGGCTTACGCTGGAAGAGATCAGATCCAGCAGGGGATCGATGATATTTATGCTTTTCAGGCCCAGCTAAACGGGATGCGAATCCAGCTGGCCGAGTTGGAAGCGACGCTACCCCAGGCAGAAGCTGCTCTGGCCCAGGCCAAAATCGATGGTGAGAATCAGTTGTCGGCCGGATGGACAAAACTGGCCGACAGTAAGAAACAGCTCAATGCCGGGATCGCTGCCTTCGAGGCGGGCAAGGAAGAGGGACTGGGAACCCTGATTGCTTCTCAGGCCAAATTAGAGGCTGGCTGGGGGGAGCTAGCTGATGGCGAAGCCCAGCTGGTTCAGAAACGGGCCGAGGGTAAGGCCGAACTGGCCAATGCAGCCAATGAGCTGGCCAAAGCAGAGGCGAAAATCGGCGATCTGGAATTTGGAAAATGGTATCTGTTCAACCGTGATGATAACCCCGGCTATACCAGCTATGGTGAGGATGCCCAGCGGATTGACAATATTTCAGGGGTCTTTCCCCTTATTTTTCTACTGGTGGCAGCGTTGGTGTCTTTTACCACCATGACCCGGATGGTGGAAGAACAGCGAACCCAGATTGGAACTCTGAAAGCGCTGGGTTACCGGCATTATCAGATCGGCTCGAAGTTTTTTATCTATGCCTTATTAGCAGGTAGCATTGGTTCTGCAATTGGTTTAATTATCGGCATCAATACGCTGCCGTATCTAATTTCCAGTGCCTATGGTCTGCTTTATCAGGTGCCCGATTTAGTCATTGCACCGCCCTGGTTGCCGATTATCGTTTCCTGTTTAATTGCGATTTCCTGCACGGTGGCGGCGGCGGTGATTGTTACCCATTATGAGCTCAAAGAACACCCTTCGGAGTTGATGCGCCCCAAGGCTCCTAAAATCGGAAAACGAATTTTTCTGGAAAGCATTCCGTTTATCTGGAAACGATTGGGTTTTATTGAAAAAGTGACTGCCCGTAATCTGCTGCGTTACAAGGGTCGATTTTTTATGACCGTGATTGGGATCGCCGGGTGCACGGCCCTGATTCTAGCCGGGTTCGGGCTTCAGGATGCAATCTTCTCGATGATCCCCCGGCAGTTTGAGAACATTACCGTTTTTGATGGCTACATGGCTTTAAAAAATGAAGGAACGCTGGCCGAAAAAGCAGATTTCAAAAAAATGCTGGATAGTGATAGCCGTTTTGGTGAAAATATGCTGGCCCATCAGTCCAAGATGACCATTGAAAAAGCGGGAACGGAGAGTGGTAAAGCTGCCTATCTGTTTGTACCGGAAACAGCGGCGAAGATTGATCATTTTATTCACCTGCAGGACAGAAGTTCTGGAGAAGCCATTAATCTGGAAGCGGCTGGTGCTGTTTTATCGGAAAAAGTTGCCAATAGTCTGGGACTTAAGGTCGGGGACACGATCCGGATTTACAATGATGACGAAAGTCACGAGGTGGTTTTAGGTGCCATCACCGAAAATTATCTGGAAAATTATCTTTACTTATCGCCAGCCGTTTATGAAAAAGCCTTTGGAAAACCATTGATGGTGAATATGGCCTACGTTAATATTCCCGATACCAATACCGACCTGGAAAATGCCATTGCCAATGAGTGGCTGGCCAAAGATGGGGTGGTGGCAGTGAACTTTACCGGAAACATTGTTAAATCATCATCAGACAGCCTCAGCAGTTTGAGTATTGTAGTCGTTGTGATGCTTATTTCGGCGGGGGCGTTGGCAGCGGTGGTGCTTTATAATCTCACCAACATAAATATTTCGGAACGGGTCCGGGAAATTGCGACCATCCGGGTCTTGGGTTTCTATGACATGGAAGTATACAAATATATTTTTCGGGAGAACATTGTCCTTTCGGCGATTGGGATCGTGGTTGGTTTATTCTTAGGCGTTCTGCTGGATGGGTTTATCATCAACACCGTGGAAACCGATATTGCCATGTTTGCCCGGGAAATTGAGCCAACCAGTTTTATTTACTCGGTGGTCTTTACACTGGCTTTTACCTTTATAGTTAATATTCTAATGACCCCACTGATCAAGCGAATCAGCATGGTGGAATCACTCAAATCAATTGAATAATTTGGACAAAAAAGCCGACTGAAAGTTTTAAATTTTCAGTCGGCTTTAAATTTGTTGTCAATCTGTGGGGGTGTTTTATACCGGATTAGTGATAAACGAATCGCCGGAGGTATCAAAGGGGGTTCCTTTGGGAACAACTTTTACCTCAATGCTTTCCAGGCGGTAGCCGTAGCCGGAGGAGCCGGATTGTTCGCCGTTAGTTGCCCAACTCAGCCAGCCCAAATTTTGAACATGGGTACGGTAGTAGAGGTCAAATTGATTGGCATCGGCGCCGGTGAGTTTAATCTGAATGGCTTCCAGCCGTAATCCTGCTCCGGACGTACCGCTGAGCTCGCCGTCATAACGCCAATCCTGCCAGCCGATGTCCTGGATATGGGTTTGATAGGCAATACCCAGGTCGTAGCCAGGATTATCCAAGAGAATTTGAATGGCTTCCAGGCGGTAACCTAAACCGGAAGTGCCGCTGAGCTCGCCATTTCGTTTAAAGAGCGGTTCCCAGCCAAGATTTTGAATATGGGTTTTATATAAGACCGATAAAGGTTTATCCGTGACAACCTTTTGTAAGGCCTGATCCAACTGGATTAAACCATAACCGAAGGCATCATCTTTGCCAGGATCACCCAGATCAAGCGCAGTGCTTGTTAGAGCCGTTTCGACATCGCGGGCACTTAAATCACCGTTGGCAGCCAGCAACACGCCGCAGGCACCGGCAACAATCGGAGCAGAGAAAGAGGTGCCACTGTCGCTTTTGTAACCATTAGAAATTGAGGTCGTATAGACATTTTCACCAGGAGCAGCCAGATCGACCATGCTGTTATACTGGGAGAAGGTAGCCCGCTCATTGGTTCGAGTGGTAGCGGCCACCGAAATAACGCCATCGTAGGAAGCTGGATAAGAAGGGAGTCCGGCCTCCGGATCTGTTGGTTCTCCCTCATTTCCGGCTGCTGCAACCAGAACCTTGCCCCGGTCTTTGGCGTATGCAATAGCGGCAGCCTCGCTGTTATTGTATTCATAACCGCCATAACTCATATTAATGACTTTAATATCAGAGCGATCAGCAGCATCCATCAGAGCAGCGCAGATATTGGCCACCGAGAGACCCTTGGTTCCGACCCGGTAGGGGGCAATCTTTATATTGGCGGTGCCAGCGACACCAGAAAGACCGATGCCGTTATTGGCAGTAGCGGCAATAAAACCGCTGACCAGGGTACCGTGACCATCTTGATCCGTTACCGCATCGCTCTTGTTGACATAGTCATAACCGGCAATGATTCGGCCAACCAGATCGGGATGGCTGGTATTTAAACCGGTGTCTAAAACAGCGATACCAACGGTTTCAGAATTGGCTACCTGATCCCAGGTTTGATCAGCGCCAATGCTTACAAACTGCCAGGCGCTCCCATCGGTTACATACGGATCGTTTGGCAGGTCATAGGTTCTTAAGATACAATTGCGATCGGCCACCAGAACATTGGGGTTTTCATTGATGGTTTTAATAAAGGCATCGATGTCGACATCGCTTTTTACCTCTAAAACATCAACTCGATCTGAGATCGTTTCGCCGGAGACAACCTCATTGGTCGATAAAGACAGACTTTGAACATTTAAGGGACTGGTATTTTTGTAAATGATTACGACCTGCGAATCGATGTTTCCGGTGCTGTCCACATCAGGAATTTCGGACAGGGTATTGATAGTCATTTGCGCTTCCCCACTCACTTCACTGGGATTGTTTATAGCAACTGTTTTAGTTGATTCATTGGCTAGGATTGGGGCTGGCAGAAAAAACATTGACAGCACAATGCTAAACAAACACAGTAGGTGTTTCGTTTTTGGTTTCATGGAACTCTCCTTGGATATTTATCTAGTTGCCACAACACGAATTCAGAGTAACAACTCAAAATACTTATAAAATAATTGTAGCACAATTATCCCGTGATTACCTTATTTTTACTGCATAATGAAGTCGAAATGAGGGATGATTTTGAAATTTATAAGCCTGGCTTGCGAATTGGTTTATTAAGACGAACTGTCGTTTCATCAAAAGAAAAGAAGCATCAATACGCAAGCCGGTATTTTTCGAAATATGAATCGAAAATCGAATTTTTACAGCTTCTTTTTCTTTTAAATAAACTATATAAATGTTAAAATGATTACAATTGAATGTGTTTACCTGACAAAAAAGAAGTTCTGATTTGGAAGGAATTAGTTTAAAATTCAAATCTGCATCAGCAGATTGTTTTATTGCTGCCTTCCTGTTTAACAGGAAGTTTTTTTGAGTAATTTGAAAGGAGTGATCGAACATCGAACGTGTAGCGGTGCTAACTGCAATTTTAGAAAATCCACAGGAAGTTCAGGAAGCGTTTAATCGGATTATTGCATCCTATCAATCGCTGGTCATTGGTCGGATGGGCTTACCACTTTCGGATAAAGGCATCTCCATTGTTTGCGTCACCTTATGCGGTAATATGGACGAGATAAATTCTTTAAACGGTCAGTTGGGTAAATTAAAAGAAGTGCATTCAAAATTAACTGTTTCAAAAAAAGAGTTTTAGTAAAGGATGAAGAAGAAAATGATTAAAAAAATGAACACAAAGAAAATGATTGTGCTGGCTGGCTTGATGATGGGGATGATCCTGGCTTTTACTGCTTGTCAGGCAAAGCCAGCAGAACCACAAACTGTTAAGGTTGGAACTCTGGCAGGACCAACTGGAATGGGAATGGCCGAAATGATTGTTAACGGCGTCAATCTGGGAGAAAATGTGACCACCGAATTTACTGTGGCCGGTGCACCGGATCAACTGACGGCCAGTGTGATCAGCGGAGAATTTCAGCTGGCCGCCCTGCCCAGCAACCTGGGCGCAGTGTTGTTTAATAAAACTGAGGGACAGGTTGTTCTGGGATCGGTCAACACCTTGGGCGTGCTTTATATCGTTGCTGATGAAACCGCTGGGGTAGCCAGTATCGCTGATTTAAAAGGAAAAACCATTGTTGCCAGCGGACAGGGCTCAACCCCGGAATATGTGCTGAATTACTTACTGGAAAAAAATGGCTTGACACCAGGTGTTGATGTCACTATTAATTATGTGGCGGAACACAGTGAAGCAGTCACACAATTGGCGGCTGGACAGGCCACCATTGCGATGATTCCGGAACCGTTTGTGACGACGATTACAACAAAAAAACCGAATATCAAAATCGCTGTGGATATGTCAGAAGCCTGGGAAGCGGCCAGCAACGGTTCGCAACTGCAGATGACAACATTGGTTGTTAATAAAGAGTGGGCTGAAGCGAACCCTGAGGTACTAAAGAAATTCCTGGAAGCCTACGAAGCCTCAATTGATTCAGTCAATGAGAACCCGGCCGAAGGGGCGAAAAATATTGTGGCAGCTGGGATCATGACCGATGCGTCCCTGGCTGAGAAAGCGATTCCCAATTGTAATATTGTCTTTATTCCAGTTAAAGAGGCTCAGCAGTCTTTAAATGAATACTACACGATATTAGCCGGTTTTGAACCAAAAGCTGTTGGAGGAAAAGTTCCTGGTGAAGAGTTCTACGTTCTTGGAAAATAAAAGACCGTTCAATACGATCATAAAAAAAATAGGAGTCGCCATTTTTTGGGTGCTTCTTTGGGCCCTGGCAGCCTGGTGGGTCGATAGCCCACTGGTGCTGCCATCGCCGCTTAAAACCCTTGAAGGTGTGATTATCCTGGCAGGGGATTTTGAGTTTTTTGTGAGTATCGGGGCAACCCTGCTACGGGTTTTTGGAGGGGTTTTTATTTCAGTAGCGCTGGGTCTGGTGTTGGGTCTGGCTGGCGGACTCAACAAAGCTTTTTATGAGATCATGAATCCGTTTGTCAGTACCATCAAATCGTTGCCCGTGGTTTCGGTGATTATTCTGATTAATTTGTGGATTGCCTCGGGGGTGGTACCGCTAGTAGTCACCTTTCTGATCTGTTTTCCAGTCACTTGGACTAATGTGGTACAGGGGGTGAGAACCACCGATAAAAAGCTGTTGGAGATGGCTAGAATTTATAATGTAGATCAAACTAAAATAATCCGGGATATTTATATACCGTCGGTTAAACCGTTTGCGGTTTCAGCACTGATGAATGCCATCGGTCTGGGCTGGAAGGTTACCGTTACCGCTGAAGTGCTGGCCAATGCCTTGCCATCCATCGGGATGAATCTGTATTATGCCAAAATATATCTGGAAACCGATTTGTTGTTTTCCTGGACACTTGTCATCGTGATCTGTAGCCTTGCCATTGAAAAGATCACCCTCCATGTGATTGGAAATAATCGAAAGGAGGAGGGCCAATGTCCATTGTCATAACAAACCTCAGTAAAAAATATGGGGCAGAGACTATTTTTGAGAACTTCAATCTGGTGATTAAAAAAAATAAAATAACTGGTATTCTCGGGCCCTCCGGGGCTGGCAAAACCACCCTACTCAATCTTTGTAGTGGTCTGGAACAACCTGATTGTGGAACCATAGCAGGAATTAACTTTCAGTCGATCTCGTATATTTTTCAGGAGCCCCGCTTGCTGCCCTGGCGAACCGTGCGGGAAAATCTGCGCTTTGTCTTTAAAGAAAAATCGATTAAGAAGCCGAGTCTTCATGATGCCGACATCGATGCGATGTTGGAATTGGTAGGTCTGGCAAGAGCGGGAGACCATTATCCTTCGGAACTCAGTGGTGGGATGCGCCAGCGGGTTTCGATTGCCCGGGCGTTTTTATACCCTTCCGAATTGCTGCTGATGGATGAACCCTTTAGCAGTCTGGACTGTGCGCTTAAAAATCGTTTGATCGACGATTTTTCAAAGATCTGGGCCCAAGACAAACGGACGGTGATTTTTGTCAGTCACAATGAAGATGAAATCAGTCGCTTGGCTCAGGAAGTGTTGACCTTTTCTGACAAACCGGTTCAGCTGCTCAGCAGAGAAATCCGGGTTTGATTGTAATCAAAATATTTAAATTGAATGGAGTTACCTGGTGAAAATTGTTTAGTCGTATGTTAAACTGAATCGATAGGCAAAAAACTAATTTAAGGAGAAGTCAATATGAATAAAAAAGCAATAATTGCGAAGAAAGCCCCGGCGGCAGTAGGGCCATATTCACACGCTTATTTAGTGGGGGATACCTTATACACGTCGGGTCAGTTGGGTCTGATTCCGGAAACCGGTGAATTGGCAGAAGGCGTAGCGGAGCAGGCTAAACGAGGTTTGGACAATTTGAATGCTGTTTTGGAAGAGGCTGGATTCAGTCGGCGAGATATTGTTAAAACCACGGTGTTTCTGGCAAATATGGCTGATTTTGGGGTGGTCAATGACATTTATGCCGAATTCTTTGAAGGCCAGGCAGAGTATCCTGCCCGTTCCTGTATGCAGGTAGCGGCTTTGCCCAAGGCAGCACTTTTCGAAATTGAAGCCATTGCTGTAAAATAAGATTACTAATGCTGAAAAACAGATCGAATAATTTAAACGCCCATGGTCATGCCGTTTCGGCAAATGATCATGGGTATCTTATTGACTGAATGTGACGATGAAAAAAGCGAGGGGAAGTTTGAACAAAAAATTGCAGAACTATGTGTCACTGGTAGATTTTTTAGCCGATTTTATGGGCGATAATACGGAAGTGGTACTTCATGATCTGACGGACTGGCATCATTCCGTGATTGCGATTCGCAATGGCCATATCAGCGGTCGGAAGGTTGGTGATCCGATTACTGAAACGAATCTGAGAATTCTCAGAAGTGAAGTGCACAAAAAAGTACCCTATATGAACAATGATCCCAAAAAATTCAAGAAGAAAGAATCAATTAAATCGGCATCATGGTTTATTAAGGATGAAAATGACGTTTTAATCGGGATGATCTGTATCAACTCGGATTGCCAGGACTTAATTGCCGCCAGAGAACTCTTGGATAAGATGATCCGGCCACCGCTCGTAGAGACCGCTGAACAAGAAAAAGGCCCGGATAAAATAAACATTGATGTCAAAGAATTGGTCGACAATAATTTAAATCACATCTCCCGGGATCTGTTGAAAAAACTGAAGTCTTTATCCAAGGATGAAAAAATTGAACTGGTCGGAAAACTCAATGAGATGGGTACTTTTTCGGTTAAGGGCACGGTCTGGTATTTGGCCAAGTGTATGGGGGTATCGGTGCCGACTCTGTATCGTTATCTTTCAGCAACAAAAAAATGATTGTAGTAAGCAGCGACGATTTTAATTATATGGGTAACGGTTAAAATGATAAACGCAACGTTAAAATGGTTAAGGTTATTCTTAATCAGAATAAAAATAAAATTATTTTTATTTAATCGTTTACTTTTTGCCTGAAAGATGTTATATTGATATCAATAATTCTCATTTTCACAATAATTTCCAGGAAGACCTCAGGCTTAGCCTGAGGTTTTTCCTTTTTTGACGGAGAAAAAGCTGTTATGAAGATGGAGAATTGAGTCTTAAGGAAATCTTGTTTCAATTGAGCTCCAGGTGAGAGAATTTACAAATCTTTTAAAATAGCATATAATATTGATATTACAAACAAGAAAACAATTGCCTAAATATAAGAGAAATAGAGGTGCAATATGACGAGTCAGTTAAATAGCGATAATCTGCCGGAACATATAGCCATAATCATGGACGGTAATGGCCGTTGGGCGAAGGCGAAAAATCGGCCCCGGTTATTTGGCCACAATGCTGGCATGAAGACATTAAAGAAAATTGTCCGGGCATCCTCTGATGCTGGAATAAAAATAATTACTATGTATGCTTTTTCAACTGAGAATTGGAAAAGGAGTCCCGAAGAAGTTGATGGACTGATGAATATTGCGGTTGAGTATTTTCATAAAGAAGTTGGCGAACTCCATCAAAACAATGTTAAAATTAATGTCATCGGCAACGTAAATGGACTGGCAAAAAAAGTCAGAGAAGCCGCTGTAAAGGCTATGAGCACCACCGCAGAAAATACTGGGCTGGTGTTAAATATTGCCCTGAATTATGGTGGCAGAGATGAAATTCTTCATGCCGTCAAAGCACTGATCGCTCAGGGGATTGATCCGGAAGCCGTGACAGAACAGCACATCAGTGATCAACTTTACACCAAAGGTCAACCAGATCCAGATCTGTTGATTCGGACCGGTGGGGAAAGCCGGCTCAGCAATTTTATGCTGTGGCAGATGGCCTACTCCGAATTTATGTTTACAGACGTTTATTGGCCTGATTTTGAAGTCGACGTCTATTATGAAATGATTAAAAATTATCAGAAAAGGAATCGGCGCTATGGATCGGCCGAGTAGCAGTCTTGAGAGTCGTCGGGCAGAACGGGCACTGGCTGAAAATCGACGGGCTGAAAAGAGCTCTATGAAAACCCGAATCTGGACTGGGGTCATTGGTCTGCCGTTGCTTATTTTTATACTCTACACCGGGGGATTTATCCTGGTTGTCGGCGTGTCAATCCTGGCATTTGTCGGAACAATGGAGTATACCCGAGCCATCAATAAAATGATTCGGCCTAAAATGAATGTGGTTTTAATGATTATCCTGACGGTTATGCTAATGGTGACCATCAAACTGGATTATTACTTTCTGATGCCGGTTCTGCTGGTGGCCTTTATCATTATTTTCTGTTATGAAATCTTATCAGGAAATGCGGGAATTGAGCGTGGTAGCGCTACCCTGATGGGACTTATTTATGTGCCGATTATGTTTGGTCACCTGTTTTTGTTTGAAACGGTTAACAAAGGGCCTTACTATATGTGGCTGATTTTCGTGATTGCGTTCACAACTGATACAGCGGCATATTTTATTGGCAAATCAATCGGCAACCGCAAGATCGCTCCTTTGATCAGCCCAAAAAAAACCATCGCCGGTTCAGTCGGTGGTGTTGTCGTTGCGGCCTTGTGTACCATTCTTTACGGCACCATTCTGAGTTCCTATTTCAGTTTTGTGTTGCCCTGGTATTTATATCTGGTCGTTGGGGTTTTTGGCAGCATCGCCGGACAGTGTGGCGATTTAACCGCCTCAATGATCAAGCGAAAAGCCAAAATTAAAGATTTTGGCACCATCCTGCCCGGTCATGGCGGAATTTTGGATCGCTTTGACAGTATCCTATTTATCATTCCGCTAATTTATATTTTTGCCAAACTAACCATTGGCATTGCGTAGGTGAAAATTTGAATCTCTATACCATCCTGATTACACTACTGATTTTATGTGTCCTGGTGATTGTACATGAACTGGGACATTTTATGGTGGCCAAAAAAACCGGCATCTTTGTCGAAGAGTTTGCCATTGGCATGGGGCCAAAACTGTTTGGCCGACAGGGCAAAGAAACCCTGTTCACAATTCGGGCCTTTCCGGTGGGTGGCTTTTGTAAAATGCGGGGCGAAGAACCGGAATTTGATACAGACGGCAACCTGATTCCCAGAGATCCCAATATCCCTATTGATCCCCGCAGTTATGAAGCCAAAAGCCGGGGCCAAAAGCTGCTGGTACTGGTGGCCGGTTCGGCGATGAACATCATTTTTGCAGTGGTTTGCCTGGTTGTGGTGGCCCTGTTTACCGGTCATACCAATGTCTTTGATGCCATCGGCACGGCCTTTTTAAACACCTGGCGGTTTTCCGGTCTGATTTTTCAGAGCTTTGGGATGTTGTTTACCGGCCAGGTGGGTCTGGATCAACTGGCTGGTCCGATTGGCATGGTATCGATGGTGGATACCTTTTTACAGAGCGGACTGATTATTTTACTGGCCTTTACTGCCATGCTCAGTGTCAATCTGGGGATCATCAACCTGTTTCCATTGCCAGCGCTGGATGGCGGACGGATCTTTATTATTTTGATTGAAATGGTGGTGCGCCGGAAACTCAGTCCCGAACTGGAAATGAAGATCAATTATTTTGGTTTTATCGCCTTGATTGCCCTGGCAATTCTAATTGCTGTGAATGATGTCATGCGTTTGGCGGCATAGGAGAGGGATATGAAAATACGAAAAAAGACCCGGGTGGTCAACATCGGCGGGGTAGCCATTGGTGGTGAAAACCCTATCGCCATCCAGTCAATGACCAATACCGATACCAGAAATATCGAAGCGACGATTGCCCAGATTAATAGTCTGGAAGCTGTTGGCTGTGAGATTGTCCGGGTGGCTGTACCTGATGAAGCGGCGGCCAGAGCGATTACCGGGATTAAAAAGGGCATCGGTATTCCCCTGGTGGCGGATATTCACTTTGATTATCGACTGGCTTTACGTGCCATGGAAAATGGGGTTGATAAGCTGCGCATCAATCCAGGGAATATCGGTTCGGAACAGGGCATCCGGGAAATTGTTGCCATGGCCACTGAACGGGACATCCCGATCCGGATTGGCGTCAATGCCGGTTCCCTGGAAAAAGAAATCCTGATAAAAAACGGGGGTCAGGCCACCCCGGCCGGGATGGTCGCGTCAGCCCAACGCCACATCCAGATTCTGGAAGATGCTGGCTTTGATAATATGGTGGTTTCGATGAAGGCTTCGGATGTGCGCTTCACCATCGAATCCTATGAACAATTTTCTAAAAGTTATGATTATCCACTCCATCTGGGGATCACTGAGGCCGGAATCCTGCGCAGTTCGGCGGTTAAATCCGCTCTGGGCATCGGCTATCTGCTCCTCAATGGATTGGGGGATACCCTGCGGGTGTCAATCACTGGTGATCCCCGAGAAGAAATCGAGGTTGCCCGGGATATTCTCAGCGACATTGGCTTATACACTGGCCGTCAACCCCGGGTTGAAGTGATCTCCTGCCCCACCTGTGGCCGCACTGAAATTGATCTGATCGGTATCGCCGAAGAAATTAATAAGCAGCTACGAACCGTTGAAAAAAACATCAAGGTTGCGGTGATGGGTTGTATTGTCAATGGCCCCGGGGAAGGCAAGGCCGCGGATATTGGCATTGCTGGCGGAAAAAATAAAGCAGTATTATTTAAAAAGGGTGAAATAATAAAAAGCATTGCCGAGGATGAAATTATCTCGGTGTTAATGGATGAAATAGAAAAAATGTGAGGCGAGATCTTTGAGTATTTTAACCCGACGACAGGAACGATATCAAAAAATAATAGCGGATTATCATCTGATTACCGATAGTATAAAAATCAATTCCAGAAACGAGGAATTGATTTTTAAATTTTCCAGTCCGAAAAAACAAACGGACACCGAATTTATCAAAAAAGAAATGCAGGAAATATTTGATTATGCCAAGGCCCTGGAAATCGAGGTGGCACCACTAAACTATCAGGATGGTGAGCATCTTCTGGCTACCGATGGCCAGGGGGTCAGTCAGTTGTTGATTGGCATCAATCAGAAGATTGCCAATATTCTGCTGATTAATACCCTGATTGCCGAAGGCAATACCTTTTATGTCCGGGGGCGATCCACCGGAGAACTGGATGGTGAAGCGCTGGCGATTTTTACGGGTCGTTTTAAACGACTGATTGCCGAGCATTATGGTCTGGAATCAGAATTGGTGGTGCGTTTCACCGATGAAGGCTCGGTGGCTGAAAAAAGTCAGCAGGATCTGGAAAAACGATTGGCGGCCATTAAGCCGGTTGCTTCAAGCAGCAGTGCATCCAATTCAGGCGCTACCCAAAGCCCGGCCAAACTTCCCAAGGCTGAAAAGCCCGGCGATGTGGTCATTGGAAAAAAAATAACCAATTCCTGGGATTGGTTGAAGAATATCGATTTTAATATCAACGGCGAATCGGAAGGAAAAAGTGTGGTCATCCGGGGCTGGGTGTTTGGAGTCAATACCCGGCCACTGAAAAATAATAAGACCTTGCTGACCTTTAATATCACCGATAATACCAACAGTATTACCGGCAAACTATTTACCGACAAAGAAGAGGTCATCGCTGGAATCAACGAAGGCTGCTGGTATCTGGTAGAAGGCAAAATCAATTATGATGAATATTCCCAGGAAATGATGTTATATCCCCGCAACATCAATCTTTCCAAAGAAACCATCAAAACCGATGATGCTCCAGTAAAACGGGTGGAGCTTCATATGCACAGCCAGTTCAGTGCCATGGATGCGGTCAGCAAGGTCGATCAGATCATGAAGCAGGCCGCCAATTTTGGTCATGATATCATCGGTATCACCGACCATGGTGTACTGCAGGCTTATCCGGAAATGATGGAACTGGGCCGCAAGAAAAAAATTAAGGTGCTCTATGGGGTGGAGGGGTATCTGGTTGAAGATCAACTGAACATGGTTTATGGCAATCAGGATCAGGACTTCTGTGGCGAATTTACTTTTTTTGACCTGGAAACCACCGGTCTGGTACCGGGTAATCATAAGATCATTGAAATTGCGGCGGTTCGCATTAAAAATAAACAAATCATCGACAGCTTTTCAACCCTGGTCAATCCCCATTGTGAAATACCGGCATTCATCACAAATCTGACCAATATCACAAATCAGATGGTGGCCGATGGGATGGAAGAACGGGCGGCACTGGAAAAATTCCTGGATTTTGCCGGTGAGACCATCCTGGTTGCCCACAATGCCCCTTTTGATATGAGTTTTTTAAATAAGGCCTTAGTTGATCATGGCATTGTTCGGGAAAATACTGCAGTGGATACCCTGGCTCTGTCCCGCTGTCTGCTGACCCAGATTACCCGCCATAATCTGAAAAAGCTTTGCTCACATTTTAAAATTGATATTCAGAATCATCACCGGGCCCTGGATGATGCGGCGGCATCGGCCAAGGTATTTGTCAAACTTTTAGATCTGGCTGAGAAAAAAGGCTGTACGTCAATCCAGGCCCTCAATACCCTGTCCAGCCGGGAACGGAGTATTCGTCTTAATGCCACCAACCATATTATTATTTATGCCAGAAATCAGGCGGGCATCAAGGATTTATATCGGATCGTTTCGGAGTCGCATCTCAATTATTTTTACAAAAAGCCGCGAATTCCCAAGTCACTGCTGGCAAAAAATCGGGAAAACCTCTTGCTTGGTTCGGCCTGTGAAGCTGGCGAATTGTTTTCTGCCATGGTTCACAATAAGTCTCAGGATGAGATCCAGCAGATCGCCAGCTTTTATGACTATCTGGAAATTCAGCCACTGGGTAATAATCAATATCTGATTGATAATAACAGTGTGGCGGATCAGGAGGCCCTGAAGACTTTGAACCGGCGGATCATTGCATTGGGAAAAAGTCTGAATAAGCCGGTGGTGGCCACTGGGGATGTCCATTTTGTCAATCAGGATGATGCCCTTTACCGGGAAATCTTATTTACTGGCCAAGGTTATAAGGATGCTGGCAAACAACCGCCGCTGTATTATCGAACCACCCAGGAAATGCTGGATGAGTTTGACTACCTTGATGACGAAACCGCCCGGGAAGTGGTGATTGATAATCCCCGCAAAATCGCAGCGATGATTGACGAGATCCTGCCGATTCCTGATGGCACCTATCCGCCAGTTATTGAAGGATCGGATGAAGAGATTCGAGAAATGGTCGAAGGCCGGGCCCGGGAGCTCTTCGGTCAACCGCTGCCGGAGATCGTTGAAAAACGGATTAAGAAAGAACTCGATTCGATTATTGGCAACGGCTACTCGGTCCTCTATCTGATTGCCCAGAAACTGGTTTACCATTCCATGGAAGATGGTTATCTGGTGGGGTCCCGGGGTTCGGTGGGATCCTCCTTTGTAGCCACCCTTTGTGGGATCACGGAGGTAAATCCGCTGGCGCCACATTATCGTTGTCCCAGCTGTAAACATTCCGAGTTTTTCAACAGCACGGAGGTTGGGGTGGGGCCGGATTTAAAAGACGCCGATTGTCCCCACTGCGGCGCCAAGCTTGATAAAGATGGCTTTGACATTCCCTTTGAGACCTTTTTAGGATTCGAAGGCGACAAGGAACCCGATATCGACCTTAATTTTTCCGGTGAGAACCAGGCCGAAGCCCATCGCTATACGGAGGTGTTGTTTGGTAAGGGCAAAGTCTTCCGGGCTGGTACCATTTCCACCATTGCTGAAAAAACAGCCTTTGGCTTTGTTAAAAATTATTATGATGAAAAAAATCTTAAAGTAACCCGGGCCGAGTTGGAGCGGGTGATCTCCTGCTGTGCCGGGGTTAAAAAAACCACCGGACAGCATCCCGGCGGGATTATGGTGGTGCCAACCTACAAGGATATTTATGATTTTTGTCCGGTTCAGCGTCCGGCCGATGACACCGAAAGCGATACCGTCACCACCCATTTTGCCTATGAATCCATCAGTGGGCGACTGCTGAAACTCGATATTCTGGGACATGATGATCCGACGATGCTTAAAATGCTCAAGGATTTTACCGGCGTCGATCCCGTGGGGATCCCGCTGGATGATGAAAAAACCATGAGTTTGTTCACCTCCACGAAAGCGCTGAACTTTAAGGATAATGATTTTGAGTCGCCTTTGGGGGTATGTGGAATTCCTGAATTTGGCACCAGCTTTGTCCGGGAAATGTTGCTGGACACCAAGCCGACAGCCTTTTCGGACCTGATCCGGATATCCGGCTTGTCCCATGGCACCGATGTATGGCTCAATAATGCCCAGGATCTGATTCGCGATAAGAAAGCCACCATCAAAGAAGCCATCTGTACCCGGGATGATATCATGATCTATCTGATCTATGCCGGTCTCGAGGCAAAAACGGCTTTTACGATTATGGAAGCGGTGCGAAAAGGCAAGGGACTGAAGCCGGAATGGGAAGAAGATATGCGCAAGAATAAGGTACCAGAATGGTATATTGATTCCTGTAAAAAAATCAAGTATATGTTCCCCAAGGCTCATGCGGCCGCCTACGTGACCATGGCCTTCCGGATTGCCTGGTACAAAGTTTATTATCCGCTGGCCTATTATGCTACCTATTTCTCGGTTCGGGCCAGCGAGTTTGATGCCCAGCTGATCAGTCAGGGCAAGGGGGTGGTGGTGCAGCGGATGAACCAGATTAAAGAACTGGGCACCAAGGCTTCCAACAAAGAAAAGTCACTGTTGACAGTGCTGGAGATTGCCCATGAAATGATGTGTCGGGGCTACAGTTTTAAAAATGTGGATGTCTATCAGTCTCATTTCAGTCAGTTCCGAATCATTGGGGATGCCCTGCTGCCGCCTCTGAATGCCCTGGAAGGAATCGGTGATAAAGCGGCCCAGCGGATCTTTGAAGAAGCGCAGCTGCGCCCTTATATGTCCCGGGAGGATTTGCAGAATCGTACTAAGATCAGTAAGTCGGTGATTGAAACGCTTGAAAAACAGGGTTGTCTCAACCAGCTACCAGCTTCCAATCAGATTACCTTTTTTTAGCGGTGTAAAATGATCGATCCTTGCAAAAAAATCGTTTTATGCTAGAATAAGATCAGTATCAGAGAGCGAGGAAGAAACGTTGGCTAATTATAAAACCGGTCTGGAAACAAAGCAAAAGATTTATGTAACTGCAAAACAGTTATTCTATGAATATGGATTTACAAAAACAACACTGGCACAAATCGCTGAAGACTCGGGAACAAACAAAGCGATGGTTGCATATTATTTCAAAAATAAGAACAACCTGGCACTGGAAGTGTATAATGAGTATATGGTTGCGAATAAAGTAAAAACCCAGAAGGCCATCGACGAAAAATTCCCTGGATGCAATGTGATGTTAAGAACCGCAATCGAGTTTCGGATACAAAATCGTAATTGTCGGTTGAATCGTCATTTGAACCAGTTTTATCATGAGTTGTGTGACACCAATACATTGATGAAAACGGAAAGTGCGTCGGTAGGGTTTGTCGAAAACATCAACCGGTCTTACAAGCTTGGACTTGACCGATTGGAAGTAAAGGCGTTGGCATTGGCAAATCTGGCTGTTGTTCATGGACTCCATGTCTCCCGGGATGATGGTTATCTGGACTGCAGCAGCGAGTATCTGGCCGAACTCGAAATTCGTTTGCTCTTTCAGAGCCTGCGATTTGAAAATAGCTTTATTGACCAGTGCATCGAAGAGTCTCGGGGGATGATTGATGCCATCCAACTTAAAGTTGAGAAAAATTTTATGGTCATAGCGGGTTAAGCATTTAGCAACTGCTTAACGATGCAAAAAAATACCATTGTTGCTGGTTTGAGATCAGCGAGCGATGGTATTTTTTTGCGCAAATTTACGAAGCAGGAACGACTCCAAAAGATTAAACGTGTAAAATATACAAACTAATATTACAAATAAAGGTAAATATTAAAAAAATGATATGGTGATGATACGATTGAAATAATAAAAATTACGAAAAAGAAGCGATGTAAAAACGATTACTACAAGCATATAACAGTATAAAATTAATAATTAACAAAAAAAGAGGTGACAAAAACAGCAAAAGATGTTATTGTTTAATAAATTAACCACGTTTATATTTTACACTCGAAAGGAAAACAAAATGGAAAAAAGTAATAACAGTAGTCTATGGGTTCAGATCGCTGCATTGTCGGTTGCATTACTGATGTATACAACCAGCATGACGACACCGGCATTAGCCGAAATTGCAAAAGCATTTCCTGATGCGGCGCCGGAGACAATTAAATTATTGTCAACCATTCCTTCGCTGATGATGGTGTTCTTTGCCCTGATTTCCGGTAAGTTGACCCAATACATAAGTATTAAGAAAATTATTTCCATTGCGATGGTTTTAATTTTTATCGGTGGGATTCCATCAGCATTCATTGGAAATCTTCAATTTATGATATTTATGAGGTTTGTCTTCGGTGCTGGATACGGCTTGGTTTTCCCAATGGCATCGGCGGTCATTACAGACCTCTACTCTGGCCAACAGGCGAACAAGCTGATGGGCTTCAAGAGTGCGGTTGGTGCAGCGGCAGGAATGGTTTTCCAGATGATGGGTGGCATGTTGGCCGCATATAATTGGCGTTTTTCATTTCTTGGTTTTTTACTGGTGATTCCAATTGCGCTGATTATCTGGTTTAAACTCCCGGATACCGGGGTTAAAAAACCGGAAAAAGTCGACGATTCGGCGATAAAAGAAAAGAAAGTAACAACGATGACCTACATTCTAGCAGTTGCTTGTGGGTTGGTTAATATGGTTCAATTCAGTTTTATGACAAATGTGGCCATGGTTATGAAAGCGGATGGAATTGGTAATGCTACGCAATCCGCCACAGTTCTGAGTATTTTTACGGCTTCAGCATTTGTGGTGGGGTTACTCTATGGAAACATTGCTAAACGATTAAAACAGTATAGTGCTTCATTCGGTGTTTTGTGTGTGGGGTTGTCCTTTGTGATTTTGCTCTCAGCGAACAGCCTGACATTGCTCATTCTGGGCGCCATTATTTTTGGAATTGGATTTGGAATTTTTAACCCTGCGATTGTGATGGCTGTAGCTGCCAGTGCAACAAGCCCGAAATATGCGGCGGTGGCCATTTCAATTTATGTCAGTGGAACCGGGATTGGACAGTTTTTGTCACCTTATGCTCTGAAATTTTTACGTGAGACATTTAATTTAACATCGGCACGGGCAGACTGGCAAATTGCAGCACTTACACTAATACTTGGTAGCATTATTTCAATGGTATTGGTAGCAATAAAAATTAAAAATAGCGTCGAGATCAAGCAAACGGTTTAATGCGGGATTAGTGCCAAATAAAGACGAATAAAAAAGAGACAGTAGTAAATAGTTACTGCTGTCTTTTTAGTTGCAGAAGATGTCGCTTAAAAGAAGTACCATTTCTGGATCGTAAGTGCTTAGTTATAAGCGTTTGAAATTTCCCGGGCCCAAGCATCTGCCGCCAGTACATCATCAAGATTGGGATGGACAATCACCTGATGTTGTTCCATCACCTGCCGGTTGATTCGGGGAATGTCGAGAAAACTGATTTCCTGATTTAAAAATCGAGACACAGCAATCTCGTTGGCGGCATTAAGGACACAAGCCATGGTGCCACCAATTTCCAGGGCATCATAGGCTAACTGTAAGCAGGGAAAGGCGATCCGATCAGGTTCGGAAAAGGTCAGCTCACGAATCTGGCTAAAATCCAGAGCGGGTCGATTGTTGGCGACCCGTTCGGGATAAAAAAAAGCGATTTGAATCGGTAGGGCCATATCCGGCAGCCCCAATTGAGCGATGGTGGAATGGTCGATAAATTCCACCATTGAGTGGACAATGCTTTGAGGATGAACCACCACGTCAATCTGATTATTGCGCAGATTAAAAAGCCATTTAGCTTCGATGACTTCAAGCCCCTTGTTCATCAGGGTGGCTGAATCAATCGTGATTTTTTTTCCCATCGACCAGTTGGGATGCTTCAAGGCCTGGGCCAGTGTAACCGACTCCAGCTGTTTGTGGCTGTATCCCCGGAAAGGCCCGCCGGAAGCGGTAATAATGATCCGATCAATTTCTTCATGTTTATTGCCCATCAGACATTGAAAAATGGCACAGTGTTCACTGTCAACCGGAAGCAACGAAACCCCGCTGGCGGCTGCTGCATCCATTACAAGCTGGCCACCGGCTACCAGTGTTTCCTTGTTGGCCAGAGCTATGTCAATGCCTGCATTAATGGCGGCAAGAGTCGGTTGCAGACCAATCATTCCGGATACCGCCGTGAGCAGCAAATCATTTTCCGATGCCGTGGCAACGGCAATCAGGCCCTCTAAACCAGTTACCACGTCCACCGCTAAACCCCTTTTTTTGAGGCGCTTTTCCAGTACCAGTGCAGTATCGCCATCCATCACACAGACAATCCGGGGTGAATAGGTGTCAATCTGTTTTTCCAGCAGATCAATGCTGGTATTGGTGGTTAAGCCGACAATATTTAAAGCGTTGCTGTTTTCTGAAACCACTTCCAGGGCCTGGGTTCCAATCGAACCAGTTGACCCGAGAATACTGATGTTTTTCATATTTACCTCTTTAAAAACGTAATTCTATCAATTTTTTTAAAATCATATAATAGTATTCTTAAAAATAAGAGATAAATCATAAGAAAAGCCGTTTATTATTTATTGTGTTCGGTTTATTCCATGTTATTGATCAATCATTTCAATAATGTATCTCAAACAAGAAAAAATTTCCATTTATTCAGCCATTTCGATGGCATATAATCATGTAAACGAATAATTTTGGAGGTGTTCTTATGGCAAGAACCTATTATTTTCCACCAGTAGTCATTATGGAACCGGGAGCAATTGAACTGATTGCGCCAGAGATCAAACGTATGAACGTGAAAAAAGCCTTAGTTGTAACCGATAAGGTACTTGTTGAAGCAGGTATTGTTCAAGATGTACTCAATGTATTAGATGGAGCAAAAGTTCCGTATGCCTTATTTTCAGATGTTAAACCCAACCCTACTGTTACCAATGTAAATGCTGGTCTTCAGGCTTTACAGGAAAATGAATGCGATTTTGTCGTCAGTATCGGCGGGGGATCGCCCCAGGATACCGCCAAAGGAATTGCCATTCTGGCTACCAATCCCGGGGATTTACGGGATTACGAAGGCGTTGGCAAAACTGCCAATAAATCCCTGCCAATTGTGGCGATTAATACCACCGCCGGAACCGCCAGTGAAGCGACTATCAATTATGTTATCACTGATGAAGAGCGTAAACTCAAAATGGTTATTGTTGATCCCAACTGTCTGGCAACCGTAGCGGTCAATGATCCGGTTTTAATGCTCAAAATGCCAAAATCATTAACGGCTGCCACCGGTATGGATGCGTTAACGCATGCCATTGAAGGTTATACCACAGCCGGTGCTTCACGATTCACTGATCTTTTTAATCTCGAAGCCATCAAAGCCATTTCAAGTAGCCTAAGACAGGCCGTTGAAGATGGTGATGATTTGGATGCCCGGGATGTCATGGCTTATGGTCAGTTTGTCACCGGGATGGGATTCTCGAATGGCGGATTGGGAATCGTCCATTCTATGGCGCACCAGTTAGGCGGATTCTATGATTTGCCGCATGGGGTTTGCAATGCCATTCTATTGCCTTATGTTACGGCGTTTAATGCTGACGCTGTTGGTGATCGACTAAAAGACGTTGCTCAGGCGATGGGCGTGGACACCAGTCGCCGTGAACCGAAAGAAATCAATATTATGGCCATTGATGCCATAAAAAAACTCTCCAAAGATGTGGGGATTCCGGCCGGACTAAAAGAAATCGGGGTCAAAGAAGAAGATTTCAGTGAATTGGCTGATCTGGCACTGGCCGATATCTGTACCGGTGGTAACCCCAAATGTCCAACTAAAGAAGACGTGATTGCGATCTACAAAGCAGCTTTTTAAGTTAAGCATTTTTTTACAAATATAAAAAGACATTCTGAATTACTAGAGTGTCTTTTTTATTATGAAAAAATTAAAAAACATCGTATTATTAAACATTTTATACAAAATATTTTCAAGTTATTTTATTGTTTTTGTTTTAATTACGACAGGTTTATGGTATAATACAACCGTTACAAAAATAATAAAATTACTGTAAAAGTAACAAATAGACAGGGTCACAATTATTAATTGTGGGAAAGGGGAAAAATGAAAAAACATCGAGTTGTATCAGGTATCGTTACTGGTTCCCTGGTTTTGGCATTTTTAACAGCACCCGTCAATGCAGCTTCGTTAACCGAGCAGTTAGCTCAAAGTAATGCTCGACAGGCTGCAGCAAAGTATCAAGTCGACATGACTCAGAATACCATCAATGGGATTGAGGACGAAATCGGCAAAGTCAATGAAGAAGTAAACCGGATCAATGGAATAATCGGCGCGATCAATGCCGATATATCTTCCATCGAAGCAAATATTGCAAAAAAACAGGAAGAGCTGAAAATTGCTGAGGCCAAGAAGCAAGAACAGGAAGCAGCCATGAGCGATCGGGTTCGGGCGATGTATATGTACGGCAACGGCAGCATCATGGAATTTATTTTCTCAGCTTCAGATTTCTCGGATTTTATTACAAAATTAGATATGTCTCGTTACATTATGACGGCAGACAAGGACTCCCTGAATGCTCTGGAAGAAACGAAAAAAGTGATCGATGAAAAGAAGCTGAGCATTGAGGCAGATCGATTAAAAACAGTAGCGAAAAAAACCGAACAGGAAGTTGTACTAACTCAACAGGAAGAAGTTTTGGCTCAAAAGGATCAGCTATTGGCTCAAAACCAGGCAGCCTTAGAAGAATACAAGGCCATTGAAGCAGCGGAAGCAGCCACATCGGCAGATATTGAAGGCCAGTTACAGGCCTATTACGAACAACAGCGGGCCGCCGCCGAGCAGGCAGCTCAAAATAACGGCAGCACCGGTGCGACGGATGGCTCGGCTGGCAGTGATACAAGCACTCCTGGCAGTGGCGAGACATCCGGTGGCGGCACAACGGCACCTCCGGTATATTCCAGCTCGTATGTCTGGCCTTGCGATGGCAATATTACCAGTGAATTTGGCTGGCGAATCCATCCCATCTGGGGTGATTCCCGCTTCCATGCTGGTGTCGATATTGGCGCATCAACCGGGACCCCGGTGGCCTGTGCCGGAAACGGAACTGTGATTTCAGCCGGTTGGAATGGCGGTTATGGAAACTGTGTCATTGTTGATATTGGCAATGGTTTGTCGGCAGTATATGCCCATTTAAGTGCAATTAATGTATCATCAGGCGAAACGGTTGCGGCCGGTCAGACTGTTGGTGCGGTTGGCAGCACCGGCGACTCAACAGGTGCTCATCTTCATTATGAAGTGCGTTTGTATGGATCGCCAATTAGTCCCTATATTTAGAATTAATTTTTCCAACCGTTACACGGTATATATAATGAGAAAAGATGAACAACGTCTTTTCTCTTTTTATTTTGCCAATTGAATTTCTTAAATCAATAGAAAAACAGGAATTCGGACGAATTTCGATACATTTGTTACAAAATATTTATTTTTTTAATGAAATTATTCAAAAAGTATGCTAAAATGAATACAGTTTCAAATGAGGAATGATTTGAAGGCCAAAAAACGGACCAATACCCGGAAGTCTTTTTCAATTAACATTCTTTTGATTAAAATAATCTTAACTTGTCAAAAAACATTTAAGCAGAAAATAGGATAGCACGTGTTAAAATGCCCTGTCAAAGCAAGCGAATGATAAGTAAATTAGGAGTGGCTAAGATATGATCGAATTTAAAAATGTAACCAAGGGTTACGATAAAAACAAGAGCGATGCGCTTAAAAACGTCAGCCTCTTTATTGATAAGGGTGAGTTTGTCTTTCTGGTGGGTCGAAGTGGGGCCGGAAAATCAACATTTATTAAGCTTCTTTTAAGAGAGATTGAAGCGACAGAAGGTTCAGTATACATTAATAATTTTAATGTCTCAAAATTGTCAAAAAAAGAAATCCCTTTCTTAAGACGAAAAATGGGGATTGTCTTTCAGGATTTTCGGCTGCTGGAAAACAAAAGCGTCTATGAAAATGTGGCCTATGCCATGGAAATAATCGGAAAATCTGAAAAGCAGATCCAGAAACGGGTGCCGTTGGCTCTGGATATGGTTGGCTTATCCCATCGGATGAACCACTATCCCCATGAGTTATCTGGTGGTGAGCAACAGCGGGTGGTTATTGCCCGGGCGATTATTAACAACCCCTCTATTTTGATTTGTGATGAGCCGACCGGAAACCTTGATCCCGAAACATCCTATGAGATTATCAGTATTCTGGAAGAAATCAACCGTAGAGGAACAACTGTGGTGGTGGTTACCCATGACCGGGAAATCGTTGATACCATGAAAAAACGGGTTTTGACATTGGAAGACGGTGTTCTCAAAGTAGATGACGCGACAGGTAGGTACGGATATGAAGTTTAGTTCCATTAAAACAATGCCCAAAAATGTTGTCCGGGATACCTTAAAAAGCATTGAACGAAATAACCTGATGAGTGCGGCTTCGGTGCTGTCGGTAATTGCTGCGTTGATTATCCTGGGGATTTTTCTGATCTTAACCATCAATGTTCAGGAAGTGACCAAAGATGTGGAATCGAAACTGGAACTGAAAATCTTTCTCCAGTCCGATTTTACCGACACTCAAAAAGCAACCATTGAACAGGCTCTGGAGAAAAGTGACCTGATTGAAGAAGTTACCTTTGAAAGTGCGGAAGAAGCTTTGGAAAAGTTCACCGTCAGTCTGGAAGATTATGCGCCGCTGCTCAGTGGTTATAATTCAGAAAACAACCCAATGCCAGCATCCTTTGTTGTCCGGGTGACTGATCCGGATGATATGGATGAAGTTCAAACCCTGGCCATGTCGTTTGAAGGCCAAGGGGTTGAGTACGTCCGATATGGTCAGGAATATGTGGAAGCACTGGTGAGTTTCAATAAATTTACCAATACTTTAAGTATAGTGGTATTGGTGGTGTTATCAATGATTTCCATCTTTATTATTTACAATACGATTAAATTAACCGTTTTTGCAAGACGACGGGAAATTGGCATTATGAAATATGTGGGTGCAACCAACGCCTATATCCGGGCGCCGTTCATTCTGGAAGGGACGCTGTTGGGGTTGATGGGAGCCATTGTTGCTTTCCTGATTATTCGGATCACCTATTATTATATTTTGGGATTAGTTGGCGGAAATTTATTTTTGCCAGTGGATGCCAGTTTGGCTTCTCCCGATGCAGTGATGGGACAATTGATTTTCTTCTTCCTGATTTACGGAGGGTTTATCGGTGCCGTTGGTAGCGTATTTGCGATTCGCAAATTCTTGGATGTATAAATGATTAGACTTGGTCAAACACAGGAGGATTGTTGGATGACAAAAAAACATATTATTTCAGGCATAGTGGGTATGATGGTGACATTGGGGATACTGATATCTCCGGTTAATGCTGCATCCCTGACCGAACAGCTGGCAGAAAGTAATCAAAAACAGGCGGCTGCACAATACCAGATTGACATGACCCAGAATACGATTGCTGGTATCGAGGCCGAAATCGGCAAGGCCAACGAAGAAATGAGCCGAATCACGGGCGTCATTGATAAAATTAATTCTGAGATAGCCGTATTGGAAGCGAACATTGCCAAAACTCAGGAAGAACTCAATATTGCCGAAGCCAAACGGAAAGAACAGGAAGAAGCCATGAACGAACGTGTCCGTACTATGTACATGTACGGAAATGGTAGTATGTTGGAGTTTTTATTTACTTCATCCGATTTTGCCGACTTTGTTACCAAGGTTGACATGTCCCGCTATATCATTGAATCGGATAAGGCATCATTGGACGCTTTAGCTGAAACAAAGAAAATAATCGATGAAAAGAAAGCTAAAATTGAGGCCGACCGGCTGCAGACAGTTTCTAAAAAAACTGAGCAGGAAACGGCCTTAGCCCAGCAGCAGGAAATTAAAGCTCAGAAAGACAGTCTCCTGGCCCAAAACCAGGCGATCGTCGCTGAGTATCAGGCAATTGTGGCGGCTGAAGCAGCCAACGCAGCGAGCATTGAAGCTCAGGTTCGGGAAATGATGGCAGCCCAGGCAGCCGCTTCTGGCGGGTCAACCACTGGTGGCAGCACGACCTTTGTCCCATCAAACGGAACCTATCAATGGCCGTGTCCGGGCTATTATCCATCCGCGGATGATGATTTCTTTGGTACCCGGTTGCACCCGATCTGGGGTGATTACCGGACCCACTATGGCGTCGATATGGGTGCCCCATCCGGAACACCGATCCTTGCTATGGGCAACGGTGCGGTGTTATCAGCTGGCTGGAACGGTGGTTATGGAAATTGTGTTATTGTTGATTTAGGTAACGGCCTCCAGGCTATGTATGCGCATATGAGTGGTTTTGCAGTATCAGCAGGCCAAACTGTCAACAAAGGCGATGTGGTTGGTTACGTTGGCTCCACCGGGGATTCCACCGGGGCCCATCTCCATTTCGGCGTACTTTCCGGCGGATCATTTGTTGATCCTTTAGGATATTTTTAAGCGAAACATTGTAGACTATAACGAAAGAACAGGAGAAAAGAATCATGATTCTTTTCTCCTGTTTTATTTGTATAATAATAAAATTTAGGATAAGGTGAAAAAATGGAAAATAAGTCAAAAAAAACCAAGCTCATCGTGGTAATTGTGGTGCTGATCATCACAAATATCATCACCTTCACAGTGGCCACAACTGGCAATTATCTGATCGGCAACAAGTTGATTGTGACGGTTGACAGCAGTGAAACAGCCGCCGGGATAAAAAAACTATTAGCGCTAAAAGAACAGATTGGTCTGGAGTATTATAAGGATGTTGATAACACCACTTTAATTGATGGGGCCATCAAGGGCATGTTTGACAGTCTGGGTGATCCCTATAGCAGTTATTTTACCTCCGAAGAATTTAAGAAATATATGGAGTCAGCCACTGGCGTCTATGAAGGCATTGGGGTCGTCGTGACAGAGGATGATCAGGGCGTGACCTATGTAATTGCCCCGCAAAAAGGCACACCGGCTGATCAGGCCGGGATAAAAACGGGCGATAAAATTATCAAGGTGGATGGTGAAGATGTCAGTACGATCGGTTCGGATGCGGTAGTGGCTAAGGTAAAGGGGCCAGCTGATACCACCGTTAATATCACCCTCTTACGTGGTGAAGAAGTCATTGATATGCAATTGGTACGCAAAACCATTGAAGCAAAAACAGTGGAATCCCGGGTGATCGGCGATAAAGGCTATATCCAGATCAGTGAATTTACGGATAAAACCGCTGATGATTTTGAAGCCCAGCTAAGTGATCTGTTGGCTCAAAATATTACCGGTTTGGTGATTGATTTGCGTAGTAACCCCGGCGGCGGCGTAAAGGAAGCGGTGGAAATCGCTGATCGGATTCTGGGCGAAACCATGGTCGTTTATACGGTTGATAAAAACGGCAATAAAACCGAATATACCTCAGATGGCGAAGAACAGCTTAGTCTGCCAATGGTTGTCCTGGTTGATGGCGGCTCGGCCAGTTCCGCTGAAATATTGGCTGGGGCTCTCCAGGATACAGGCGCTGCCCAGCTGGTCGGCACCAAGACCTTTGGAAAAGGGATTGTTCAGGAAATCATCAGTCTCACTGATGGCGGTGGCTTTAAGGTGACCAATTCCGAATATTTCACCCCTAACGGCAACAACATTCACGAAAAAGGTCTCGAGCCAAATATCGTGATTGAAGCGACTGACTTTATGAAGAATAACTTTTTCACCGACGAAGAAGATGTCCAGCTGCAAAAAGCCTTGCAGGTCCTCAGTGGAACCAATTAGAATTTATGAGCATGCCATAACGGCATGCTTTTTCTATTGGTGAGGAATAATTAAGATTTTATTAAATGATAAGGATTATTGTTTGCCATTAAAAAAAAGCTGTGATAGAATAATGGAACGAATGTTCATCAAACTGATTGGAGGGTGCTGATGAAAGATATGAAGCATGCATTTAAGGTTGTCTCGGAATACGAACCTAAGGGTGATCAGGGACCGGCCATCGAAAAAATTGCCAACGGAATTAAGGCGGGGTTAAAGTATCAAACCTTACTGGGCGTGACTGGCTCCGGAAAAACCTATACTATGGCTAAGGTAATTGAAGCGGTTCAGAAGCCAACCCTGGTGATTGCTCATAATAAAACCCTGGCGGCCCAGTTGACCAATGAGTTTCGGAGTTTTTTTCCGGATAATGCGGTGGAGTATTTTGTCAGCTATTATGATTATTATCAACCGGAAGCTTATGTACCGCATTCGGATCTGTTTATCGAAAAAGACTCGTCCATCAACGACGAGATTGATAAATTACGTCACTCTGCTACGGCAGCTTTATTTGAACGTCGGGATGTAATTGTGGTGGCCAGTGTGTCCTGCATTTATGGACTGGGAAGTCCTTTTGATTATGAAAATTTGATGCTGTCACTCCGTCCGGGGATGGAAAAAGATCGGGATACGATTATCCGTAAGCTGGTGGATATTCAGTTCACCCGAAACGACATTGCTTTTGAGCGGAACAATTTCCGGGTGCGCGGCGATATTCTGGAAATATTTCCCTCGGCTTCGTCAAACAAGGCGATCCGGCTGGAATTTTTCGGGGATGAAATTGAACGGATTACTGAGATTGATACCCTGACCGGGGAGATTTATGGGGAGCTGAACCATGTCTCGATTTTCCCGGCGTCTCACCACACCACCACCCCGGAAAATCTGGAACGGGCGATTGCTGGAATTCAACAGGAACTGCGCCAACGCTATGACGAATATACCCAAAACAACCGTCTGGTGGAAGCCCAGCGGATTCTGCAACGGACCAACTATGACATTGAAATGCTCCGGGAAATGGGCTATTGTAACGGCATTGAGAATTATACCCGCTACATCAACGGGCTGCCCCCAGGATCACCACCCTATACCCTGATTGATTATTTTCCCAAAGATTTTCTGATGATTGCCGATGAGTCCCATGTCTCGATTCCCCAGATTGGCGGGATGTATGCCGGGGATAAAGCCCGTAAGAGTAACCTGGTGGACTATGGCTTCCGGCTACCCTCAGCCTATGATAACCGGCCGCTGAATTTTTCCGAATTCGAAAGCAAGATCAATCAGATTGTCTTTACTACGGCAACCCCCAGCAAATACGAAAAAGAACACAGCCAGAATACCGTTGAGCTGATTATTCGACCGACCGGTCTGATCGATCCGGAAATTACGGTTCGCCCGGTTGCTGGTCAGATCGATGACCTGCTCGGTGAAATCAAACTAACCACCGGTCGGGGCAATCGGGTATTGGTCACCACGTTAACAAAGAAAATGGCTGAAGATCTAACCGACTACCTAAAAGAAAATGGTGTCCTGGTGAACTATCTGCATTCGGATGTGGATACCATCGAGCGGATGAAGATTCTAAGGGATTTACGGCTGGGTACCTTTGAGGTGCTGGTGGGCATCAACCTGCTGCGGGAGGGTCTTGATTTGCCGGAAGTTGGTCTGGTGGCGATTCTGGATGCTGACAAAGAAGGATTCCTCCGTTCAGAAACGTCGCTGATCCAAACGGTTGGCCGGGCGGCCCGTAATCTGGAAGGTCATGTCATTATGTATGCGGACAAGATGACACCCTCGATGGATCGGGCTATCAGCGAAACTAATCGCCGCCGGGGTATCCAAAGCGCCTACAATGAGGCCCATGGTATTACCCCCAGTTCGGTCAAAAAAGATATCCATGCTGTTATCGAGGCGACCAAGGTGGCCGAGGAACCGGCAACCTATGCAATTGGTGATGAAGCGCTGGATATTGATGTGAAGATTAAAGAACTCGAAGTCGAAATGCTGACGGCGGCCGAGGCCCTGGAATTTGAACGGGCTGCCAATTTGCGGGACGAAATTCATCATCTCAAAAATTACCGAAGATAGCTTAAGCTGATGTTATAGCGGGATGGCTGAAACTAAATTTTAGTTGTTTTTTAATTTACAGAATCGGCTAGTACCCGCCAACGAATGTACCAGACCATGACTTAATGGTGTTTTTTCATTTAATAATTCATGCGGCATAATTAAGGAGAGAATAAACATAAATATGAAATATATCGAAATAAAAGGTGCCAAGGAGCACAATTTAAAAAACATTAACTTAAAAATACCCCGGGATCAGCTGGTGGTTTTTACCGGGCTGAGTGGCTCGGGGAAGTCATCATTGGCTTTTGACACCATTTATGCTGAAGGACAGCGCCGTTATATGGAGTCGCTTTCTTCCTATGCCCGGCAGTTTCTGGGTCAGTCCCAGAAGCCTAATGTGGAAAGCATTGACGGCCTATCCCCGGCAATTTCCATTGACCAGAAAACCACCAACCGCAACCCCCGATCCACGGTGGGGACGGTCACCGAGATTTATGATTATCTGCGGCTGCTTTACGCCCGGATTGGGATTCCCCATTGTCCCAAGTGTGGCAAGGTGGTACAGTCGCAATCGGTGGATCAGATTGTCGACAGCATCATGGCCCTACCTGAAAAGACCAAATTTCAAATTCTGGCTCCGGTAATCCGGAAGGAAAAGGGACAGCATAAAAAGATCATCGATCATATCAAAAAAGAAGGTTTTGTCCGGATTATCGTTGATGGGGAGGCGATGGAAGTCACGGATGAAATCAATCTCGATAAAAATAAAAAGCATACCATTGAAGTGGTGGTGGATCGTCTGGTGGCCAAGGATAACCTTGGCAAACGGTTGTCCGATTCACTGGAAATTGCCCTGAAGCTATCCGGGGGACTGGTGATTTGTGACGTGATTGGCGGCGAGTCCCAGCTTTTTAGCGAAAAACTGGCCTGTGCCGATTGCGGCATTGCCATGGACAAATTGGAGCCCCGGACGTTTTCGTTTAATAATCCCTTCGGGATGTGTCCGGATTGTCACGGTCTGGGCTTTCATCAGGAAGTGGATCCGGATCTACTGATCCCCGATAAAAGTTTATCGATTGGCAATGGAGCGATTAAATTTTTTGGTTTAAAAAGTGATTCCAAGTATTATTATAACCTGATCAAGGCGCTGGCAAAAAAACATCAGTTTGATATTGAGTTACCCCTGGAAGATGCCAGCGAGGCATTTTTACAGGCGCTTCTATATGGTAGCGACGAGGTTCTGGAAATCGCCTACGAAGGCAAGTTTTCAGGAACCTACAGCTCCACCTTTGAAGGGTTGATTAAAAACATGGAGCGGCGTTATCTTGAAACGACCTCGGAGCGGATGCGGTCCTTAATTGAACGCTATATGTCAGAAACCCCCTGTCCCACCTGTCACGGTAAACGGCTCAATCCCACCAGTCTGGCAGTGACAATTCATGATCGAAATATCATCGAAATAACCGATATGGCCATTGGTCAATTGCTTGAGTTTTTTAAAGCGCAGACCATGACTGACCGGGAAATGATGATTGGTGAATCGATCTTTAAAGAAATTGAGGCCCGGCTCAATTTTTTAAAAAATGTCGGACTGGAATACCTGACCCTGTCCCGGAATGCCGGTACACTTTCGGGGGGAGAATCCCAGCGGATTCGGTTGGCCACCCAGATTGGCTCAGGTCTGGTGGGGGTATTATATGTTCTGGATGAACCCAGTATTGGTCTCCATCAACGGGACAATCAGAAACTGCTGGAAACGCTGCGGCGCTTAACCGACTTGGGAAATTCACTGATTGTGGTGGAGCACGACGAGGAAACCATGCAGGCTGCCGACCACATTGTCGATATTGGCCCGGGGCCCGGGGTTCACGGTGGCCAGATTGTCGCACAGGGAAGTCTTGAAGAGATAATGGCGGTGCCGGAGTCGATCACTGGCCAGTATTTCAGTGGCCAGCGCTTTATTCCGATTCCGCAAAAGCGTCGGGAAGGCAGCGGCGAGGTAATTAAGATTGTCGGTGCCCGGGAGAACAACTTAAAGAATCTGGATGTCGATTTTCCGCTGGGGAAATTTATCTGTGTAACCGGGGTTTCCGGATCCGGGAAAAGCACGCTGATTAATGAGATTTTATACAAGGGGATTTCCCAGAAGCTGTATCGCAGCCTGAAAAAGCCGGGGAAATACACCCGTATCGATGGGGTTGAATTCATCGATAAGGTAATCGATATTGATCAGTCGCCCATCGGCAGAACCCCCCGCTCCAATCCGGCCACCTATACCGGGGTTTTTGACCTGGTTCGGGATCTGTTTGCCAAAACCCCGGAAGCCAAGGCCAGAGGCTATCAGAAAGGCCGATTCAGCTTCAATGTCAAGGGTGGCCGTTGTGAAAAATGCAGCGGTGATGGAATTATCAAAATTGAAATGCATTTTTTACCCGATGTTTATGTACCCTGTGAGGTCTGCGGCGGCAAGCGCTACAACCGGGAAACCCTGGAAGTCAAATACAAGGGCAAAAACATCGCCGATGTACTGGATATGACAGTGGAGGAAGCCCTGGAATTTTTTGGCAATATTCCCAAAATCAAAGAAAAGCTCCAAACCCTCTACGATGTCGGTCTCAGTTATGTAAAACTGGGACAGCCATCGACCCAATTATCCGGTGGGGAAGCTCAGCGGGTTAAATTGGCCACTGAATTAAGTAAACGCAATACCGGCAAAACCCTCTACGTTCTCGACGAGCCCACCACCGGTTTGCATATTGCCGATGTCCACCAGCTGATCAATGTCATTCAGCGTCTGGCTGACAGCGGCAGTACGGTAGTTGTCATTGAGCATCAGTTGGATATGATCAAGGTGGCAGATCACATCATTGATCTTGGCCCCGAAGGGGGCGAGGGCGGCGGCACCATCATTGCCATTGGGACTCCCGAAGAAATCGCCCGGGTGCCCCAATCCTACACCGGCCAGTATCTCAAGAAAATCTTAAAGTAACTATTTAAAGATAACCCAATATCGGCGACTGGCAGATCATGTTGTGTCCCCAGGTCATTGGTCACTATGCTAGTTATCGACAACCTCAAGAACGCTGTTCCAGCGTTCTTTTTTAGATACGTTTAAAAAATACTTAAAGCCATAAAAAGTCACAGACTCTAATTGACAATGAATTTCAATTAGAGTATAATAAAGCTAACAAAAAGAAAGTCAGCTTTAACAAATGATGGCAGTTACCTTAAATTTAAACCATAAGAATAGAAGGTGTATTTATGTTTACTTTGAAAGATTTAAGACCAGGTCAGAAAGCATGTGTTGGTTCGATTGCTGTAGAAGGCTTAATGCGTCGCAAACTCATGGACATGGGTGTAACACCAGGGGTAGAGATTCAAGTTAATAAAACAGCTCCATTTGGCGATCCCATAGAGGTTCGCTTGAGAGGATATTCCCTCAGCCTTCGGAAAAAAGATGCTGAAAATATTTTAATGGTTCAGTAATAAATAAAAAACCACCTTTTGAGGTGGTTTCGTTATTTTAAGATGAATCAGCATTTAGTGAAAAAGGGAAATGAGGAATGGAAATGAAATATAAAATTGCGTTGGTGGGAAATCCCAACTCGGGAAAAACTACGCTGTTTAATTGTCTCACCGGCAGTAATCTCTACGTGGGGAACTGGCCCGGAGTAACGGTTGAAAAAAAAGAGGGAGACTTAAGAGACACCAGCAAGGATATGACCTTGGTGGATTTGCCGGGCATTTACTCACTGGCACCCTACTCGATGGATGAGATCGTCTCCCGGAATTTTTTGCTGGATGAGCGGCCGGATCTGATCATCAATATCATAGACGCCTCCAACATTGAGCGAAATCTATATTTAAGCACCCAATTGATGGAGCTCAACTGTCCGATGGTGGGGGCTCTGAACATGATGGATGTGGTCAAGAAAACCGGGGTGGAAATTGATGTCCGGGAGATGGAAAAAATCTTCGGCTATCCCTTTATTGAAATATCGGCCCAGAAGGAAACCGGCATTGACGAATTGATTAAAGAGGTTGAAAAAACCGTCGAGATTAAACGACTTAAAGAATTTCCGCAGATCTTTCCGCCGGATATAATGACCATCTTCAATGAATTTGATGAGCTTATTCAAAATAAGTATCCCGAACTTTTGCCTGATTATCCACGGTTATTCCGGGTTATTAAACTGATTGAAAAAGATGAAGAAGTGCTCCTGAAAATTGATAAAAATATCGAATTATTAGCAGATATCGGGTTGGTCAGAAAAAAAATCGAAGTGCTGTCAAAGCATGATGTCGACAGTGCCATTGCCGATTATCGCTATCGTTTTATCACTGATGGGATTAGCATGGCAACAAAAAAAACCAAAGATCAGAGCATCCCTTTTCAGGAAAGACTGGATCGAGTGCTGATGAACCGCTATGCTGCCCTGCCGATTTTCTTTTTCTTTATGTTTGTGATTTATTATGTATCAATTACCCTGGTGGGTGAAATTACCATTGGTGGGATTGAGTGGTTCATCAATGATGTCCTGATGGTAACGGTAGCTGCTGGTTTGGGGAGCTTGGGAGCAGCAGATTGGATCATTGCCCTGATCAATGACGGCATTATTACTGGGGTTGGCGCAGTATTGACCTTCGTACCGCAGTTGGTGGTGTTGTTTATTTTTATCTCCATTCTCGAGGACAGCGGTTATATGGCCCGGGTTGCCTTTATTATGGATCGGATTTTTCGGCATTTTGGTTTATCTGGAAAATCCTTTATCCCGATGGTGGTGGGGTTGGGATGCTCGGTACCGGGAGTAATGGCTACCCGAACCCTGGAAAACGAACGGGAGCGGAAGCTGACGGCGGTGTTAACGCCATTTATCTCCTGTGGGGCCAAGATGCCTATCTATGTTTTGATGGCATCGGTGTTTTTTGTTGAGTATCAGACTCTGCTGGTGTTCTCCCTCTATCTGGTTAGCTTGACAGTGGTTTTCGCATCGGGATTTGTATTGTCAAAAACCTGGTTTAAGGGAGCCGATTCCGGTTACCTGCTGGAAATTCCGCCGTTACGACTGCCAAAGCTTAAGAACACTACCACTCAGGTATGGCAGCGAACCAAAGAATTTATTGTCCGGGCTGGAACAATTATCTTTGCCGCTTCAGTGGTGTTGTGGTTTTTGCAGAGCTTCACCCCAGGCTTGCAAATGGCTCAGACGCCGGATGAAAGCATTTTAGCGGTATTTGGCAAGATCATTGCGCCAATCTTTATCCCGCTGGGTTTTGGTAACTGGGTCGCTTCAGTAGCGCTGCTAACGGGCATTGCCGCCAAAGAAATGATTATCAGTACTATGAGTGTACTTTTGTCGGGTCAGGAAGGCAGCTTTACCGATGCGGTCAGTCTGATCTTTACACCGGTTTCCGCCTACAGCTTCGTGATCTTTGTTTTATTGGCATCACCCTGTATGGCTGCCATCGCCACTATGAAAAAAGAATTGGGAAACTGGCGTGATTTTCTTTTTGCATTGGCTTATCAAATTGGTTTAGCCTATACCATTGCCTTAATTGTTTATCAGGTTGGCAGTCGAATTTTTAGTTAATTTTCCATTGTGCGCATTGGATCAGCGTAATTGAAGAAAGAAGGAATAGAAGTGATTACCTGGATTTTAGCAGCAATAATTTTAGGTGCGGCGGGTTATATAATTTTCAAAAAAGTAAAAAAAATGAAGGCCGGAGATTTTTCCTGCGAAGGCTGCAAAGGGGGCGACGGCTGCCCGGGCTGTCATCTCAAATCGGAGCCGCCTAAAGAAGAGTGATAATTGGTCGATACGGTAGTTAGGAGCGAGCAAGAAAAAAAGCCCCACCAGCGCAGCTGGTGGGGCTTTTAAAAAAGACTTAATTATGCAAGAAAAACGTTGGTAGCCTGTAAGCCACGATCAGTTTTTTCAGTATCGAAAGTAACGCGTTGTCCTTCAACCAGGCTCTTACGACCGTCAGCGATAATTGCTGAGAAATGGACAAAGACATCATTGCCGCCATCTACTGAAATAAAACCAAATCCTTTTTCGTCGTTAAACCATTTTACTGTACCATTATTCATTTTTGGTACCTCCTAAATATTAATTGTAAATCGTAATGCAAAAACAAAAACACATATTTTTGCAAATCATTTCAACGTAAAAATGACTTGCAAAAATATGTGAAATCAATAAATACACTTTAATTCTTTTTCATTATAGCACCTAACGAAGGTCGTTGTCAATTTATTTAACAAACACTTTAGAAATTAAAGGAATCATGACAAATAACGCATCAGGTCAGAGCAAAGATCAAAAAAAGAACGGATCCAACTTGTTTAGAAACAAGTTGGATCAAAAAAAGCTGATCTCAAGATTTATGTGGTACAATAGCTGTTGAAGTCAATGGACTCATATTTTCTTTTTAACAAATCTTTCGCTTCCTTTAAAACTTCTTTTTCTGATAGTGGAAGTCTTATCTCACGTATTTCGATGATTTTAAAGGGATTGTCTTTAATTGATTTTGTCAGGGTAAATCCACCATAAATTTTCGGAACAATCTTCACTTCGAAATTACCGAATGAAATCAGGGTGTTGTGGCCATCTACAGTTATTTTTTCAAACATGGTAACACTTCCTTTCTGTTTAATAATCGGATGTTTAAAAAAGTATTATTATTATACCAAAATGTGGTGACGAATAAACAAAAAATTCCAAAAAAATATTTATTTAAGGTTGATATCTATGTATGATAAAGAGAAATTAAAAGATCTGCCCCAGAACCCCGGGGTCTATATAATGCGAAATAAACCGGGTGAAATAATCTATGTCGGGAAAGCCATTAATCTACGCAACCGGGTTCGGCAATATTTCCATTCGACCAGTCAGCTGACGGCTAAAACAGCTGTTTTGGTATCCCATATCGAAACCATTGAGACGATTGTTACCGATTCGGAAATGGAAGCGCTGATACTGGAATGTAATCTGATAAAAACCCATCATCCCCGCTATAATATTCTGCTGAAAGATGACAAAAGCTATCCCTGGATCCGGCTTACGGTTAATGAGGAATATCCCCGGATTCTGATGACCCGGGAGTATAAAAAAGATGGAGGTAAGTACTTTGGGCCCTTTACCAGTTCCTATGCGGTAAAAAATACCATTGAAGCGATTTTAAAGATCTATCCCCTAAAAACCTGCAACCGTCAGGTTGCTTATGGCAAAAAGTCCGGTCGGCCCTGTTTGAACTATCACATTGGCCAGTGTCAGGCCCCTTGTCAGGGGAATGTGCCCAGAGAAATGTACGCCAAGGATATCCAGTCGATTCTGGATATTTTAAATGGTCGACATCCGGATCTGTTAAAAAACCTGAACGACAAAATGACTACTGCCGCTTTAGCGCAGAATTATGAAGCGGCGGCTAAATACCGGGATCAGATTGCCGGGATTGAGCATATCGTCGAAAAGCAGAAAATCAGTTCCAGCACCAAACAGGATCAGGACTTTATTGGTTTTGCCGCCAGTGAGAGTCTGGGTTGTGTGCAGGTTTTTCATGTCCGGGAAGGGAAGCTGATGGGGCGGGATCATTTTTTTCTCGAAGACATTGGTGATGTCAGTTCCCGGGAAGTATTGGAAAGCTTCGTTAAACAATATTATGCCAGCTGTGGCTTTATTCCCCGGGAAATCATTTTGAAAGAAATGCTGGAAGACAAAAGAGTCATCGAAGAATGGTTGGGGGATCTGGCCGGTAAAAAAATTGCAGTGTTATCACCGCAACGGGGACAGAAAATAAAAATGTTGGAAATGGTGGCGGACAATGCCGATTTGGCCCTGAAGCAGCAGCTGCTGGAAAAACGGGAAAAAGAAATTCGCTCCAAAAGCCGCCTGGTTGGACTTTCGGAGCTGCTGGGTTTAACCCGGCCGCCCAGTCGCATTGAGGCCTATGACATTTCCAATATCAGCGGCACCAATAATGTTGGTGGTATGGTGGTGTTTGAAGAAGGCAAGCTGAACAAGAAAGCCTGTCGCCGCTTTAAGATCAAGTCGGTGGAAGGACAGAACGACTATGCCAGTATGCAGGAAATGATTTTCAGACGGATGGAACGAGCCATGAAAGCCTCGGAGGGTAATAATTTTTTGCCCTTGCCGGAAATTATGATGATCGATGGCGGCAGCGGACATGTCAACGCAGCAGAGAGCATTGTGTCGCTCTACCCGATGGAGATTGCGGTCTGTGGATTGGTTAAGGATGATCACCATCGACTGCGGGGGATTTTTTTTAAGGGTACGGAATATCCGATCAAAAAGGCTACCCCGCTGGGCGTTTTTCTGTTTGAGATTTCCGAAGAGGTGCACCGCTATACCCTGGGTTATCATCAGATTTTAAGAAAAAAAGAAATGCTGGCTTCCCAGTTGGAGGAAATCCCCGGCGTTGGAAAAAAGCGCCGGGAAGCCCTGATGGCTCATTTTGGACAGGTGGAGAAAATCAAAAAAGCTACCCTGGAAGAACTCCAGGCGGTTCCTGGGATGCAGGTGAAAACAGCCCAGGCGATTTTTGCGTATTTTAAAAACAAGACATAAAAAAACTTTTAACAATGGAAACTTTGAGGTAGAATAACTTGAGTAGACTAATTAGCAGTAAATCAATGAAAAGAGATAGAAGAATGAATGGCAAAGTAAATCTGGATGATTTTTGTAAAGAAATTAAACTTGAAAAAATTTATTATCAGTCAACGGAATTGGATCTGCTAAACAGCGGGATCAACCGACCCGGGTTGCAGCTTCATGGTTACTATGAACACTTTGACTCCAAACGAATTCAGGTTATTGGTAAGGTGGAAGTTTCCTATTTGCTGGATCTGGATCCAGCGGTCCGAAAACAGAAGATCGATGACTTTTTTTCCTATGATTTCCCCTGTTTTATTGTATGTTGGGATCAAGATGAGACCCATCTGTTTGAAGAGGCGGCTCAAAAATATGGTCGAACCCTCTTAAAGAGCAGAGTAACAACCACTACCCTTTTTTACGATCTGGTCAATTATATTGACCAGCTCTCAGCCCCCCGGATCAGCTTACATGGGGTTCTGGTTGAGGTTTTTGGGGTGGGGGTATTGATTACCGGGCCCAGTGGCATTGGTAAGAGCGAAACAGCACTGGAAATTGTTAAGCGGGGGCATTGTCTGATTGCCGATGATGTGGTTGAGGTCAAACGGATTCGGGATGGTCACCTGATGGGAACGGCTCCGGAGCTGCTTCAGCATTTTATGGAAATTCGCGGTATCGGAATTATCGATGTTAAAACCCTCTATGGCGCCAGAGCCGTGAAGCGGGACGTCGAAATTGATATGGTTATTCGCCTGGAGAACTGGGATGAACGTTCACCTTATGACCGCCTGGGTCTGGATGAACAAACCCTGGATATATTGGGAATCGAGGTGCCGGAAGTGATGATTCCTGTTTCGGGAGGTCGAAATCTGGCCTGTATCATTGAAACCGCCGCCATCAATAATCGTACCAAGCAGTACGGTTACCATTCTGCCCAGGTTTTTTGTGATCGGGTTGCCCATCAGAATGACCTGGAAGTACAGAAACGGGAAGCCAAGAAAAAACTGGAAGAAAAAAAACCGGCCGACGATTAGGCACATTCGAGAAATATATAGAAAAGAGAGTTAAAAAATGAGAAAGTATGTTTTAGATGCCCATACCCACACAATTGCCTGTGGGCATGCTTATAACACCATCACCGAGTTAATTGATGCGGCCGCACAAAAAAATCTGGAAATGATCTGCATCACCGAACATGGTCCGGCTTTGCCCGGAGCACCAACGCCCTTGTTTTTTGCCAACTATCGGGTGATTCCCGGGAAAATAAACAATGTCAAATTACTAAAAGGGATTGAGAGTAATATTATCGATGCGGATGGCAACACCGATATTCCGATGACGTTTATTGACTCGCTGGAAATAATTTCTGCGTCGTTGCACACCCCCACTTTTATACCGCAAACAAAAGCCATCAATACCGGGGCGGTACTGGGGGCCATTGCCAATCCCCAGGTTGACTTTATTTGCCATCTCGGCAATCCTACCTACGAACTGGATTACGAGGCGATTTTGCAGGCAGCAAAAAAACACAACACCTTAATTGAAATAAACAACGGTTCTTTTTTTATCCGCAAGGGTTCCAAGCCGAATTGCGTATGGATTGCCAACCGTTGTAAAGAATTGGAAATACCGATTATTATTGGCAGTGATACCCACTTTGCCTCAGATATTGGTGATTTTCCCTATGTCGACAAGGTTTTGGATACGGTTGGTTTTCCCGATGAATTGATTATGAATCTGGATACCAAACGGTTGCTTGATTATCTGGAAAGTAAGGGACGGGTACTTTTTGCTGATCCCCGGGAGTATGCCCAAGAATTGTTTTTGATAAATGACTAATTTTATGATAAAATAAGCTTTTAAATCAAGTGGGAAAGGATACCAACGATGAACATAAAAATCATAACCGATTCTGCCTGTGATATACTTAAAAGCGATCAACAAAAATTTGACATTGAGATCATGCCGGTTTATGTGGTCGAAGATGAAATAAATTATCGTGATGGGATTGATATTTCACCTGAAGTTGTTTGCGACAAGATGCGTAAAGGAGTGCGCTTTAAAACATCTCAGATTCCCTACGGGGATTTTTATAAGCGATTTGAAGAATTAATTGCTGAAAAACAGCCATTTATTTATCTGGCCTTTTCCAGTGGGCTGTCCGGAACCTACCAGGCTGCGGCGTTGGCAGAACGGGATTTAAAAGAAAAGTATCCCGAGGCAGTCTTTAATGTCGTTGATACCAAAGCGGTTTGCTATGGTCTGGGACACATTGTCTATGGCGCAGCACAAGCGGCAGCGGAGGGCTTTAGCATGGACGAGCTGATGTTGCGGATTAATTATTATATTGATCATGTCAAACATGTTTTTACGGTAACGGATCTCCAATATTTGTATCGCGGTGGCCGATTGAATAAGGGAACTGCCATCATCGGGAATATGCTTAACATCAACCCCTTGCTGGAAGTGAGCAAAGCTGGAGAACTGCAGCAAATTGACAAGGTCAGAGGTGAAAAGAAGCTGATTAAAAAAATGGTGGATTATCTGGAAGAAAATGGGGATCAGATGGATCGACAGACCATCGGCATCAGTCATGCCGATAATCCCGAACTAGTCGATCTGTTTGTCAAAATGGCCGGTAAGCGCTTCAATACTGAGCGTTTTAAGATTGTGCCTCTGGGTTCGACGGTTTTGACGCATTCTGGTCCGGGAACTCTGGCCGTTTTTTTCTTCGACGAATGGAAGGAAGCGTTTCAATTTGAATAGACCTTTATTAAAACAAGTCAACGGGAATATAAATTTAATTAAATAAAAATTAAGGAGCACCATGTTAGATAAGTTAGATTTTTTAGCAGAAAAGTATGCTGAATTAAATGAAAAGATCAGCGATCCCGAGGTGATTGCGGATCAGAACCAGTGGAAGAAACTGGTTAAGGAGCACGCCCATATCGAACCGATCATCCAAAAATACAATCAGTTTTCCGATACCTTGACAGCCATTGATGATACCAAAGAGATGCTTTCAGATAAACAACTGGAAAAAGATTTTAAAGAAATGGCTGAAGTTGAGCTCGATGAATTGTCTAAAAAGAAAGTGGAACTGGAAGAGGAACTGAGAGTTCTGCTACTGCCTAAGGATGCCAATGATGATAAAAACGTTATTGTTGAAATACGAGCCGGAGCTGGTGGCAGTGAAGCAGCCCTGTTTGCCGGCGATCTCTTTAGAATGTTTACCCGTTATGCTGAGCGACAAGGCTGGAAAAGTGAGATCATGAGCTCCAGTATTCCCGACATCGGGGGAATCAAGGAAATCATTTTTGCCATTGAAGGGACTGGGGTATACAGTCGGCTGAAATATGAAAGCGGGGTTCATCGGGTACAACGGATTCCCAGTACTGAGTCGGGTGGCCGGATTCATACCTCAACCGCTACGGTGGCAGTGTTGCCCGAGGCTGAGGACGTCGAAATTGAAATTGGCACCAATGATCTGCGAGTCGATGTCTATCGTTCTTCCGGAAATGGGGGGCAAAGTGTCAACACCACGGACTCGGCGGTTCGGATTACGCATATTCCCACTGGGATGGTGGTCACCTGTCAGGATGAAAAGTCCCAACTGAAAAATAAAGACAAGGCTTTAAAAATTTTAAAAGCCAGACTTTATGAAATTGAACAGCAGAAACAGCAAAGTGAAATTGCCGAAAACCGGAAAAGTCAGGTCGGCACTGGTGACCGCAGCGAGCGGATTCGGACATACAATTTTCCCCAGGGACGGATCTCTGATCACCGCATCAATATGACCGTTTATCAACTGGATGCTTTTCTCGACGGTGACATCGATGAAATGGTCAATGCTTTGATCACCAACGACCAGGCTGAAAAACTGAAACAGCATTCATAATTAGCAAAAGAAGCTTTTCCAATGTGAAGAGCTTTTTTTGTTGCAGGGAATTAATTGATAAAAAATTAACCTTGTTTAGAAGGAGTACGGGCAAAGAGCTGTAATATTTTATCAGCGGGAAGAAGATTAGTAGCGAAACACGATAAATACCTATAAAAATTCCGGATTAGGTTGACATTTTTGGGCTTTATCAGTAGAATGAAAATCAGTTGAAAAAATTCAAACATAAATTTGATCAAAAGATCAGATTGTCCTTAAGGAGGAGTAACAATGAAAAAAGTAGTCGTAGCAGATCAGTCAGCATGTGTTAAGTGTTTAGGTTGTGAATTAGCATGTGCAAACGCATTCTACAAAGAACCGGTTTCAGAATTGGCTTGTATTCGCATCACCGAAAAAGAAGATGGTAGCCCTAAAACATTGGTATGTGTTCAATGCGGTAAATGCGCTAAAGCATGTGAAGCAGGAGCCATCACTCAAAATGCCAAAGGTGTATACATGATCAGCAAAAAATTATGTGTAAACTGTGGAAAATGTGTTGAAGCATGTCCATTTGGCGTACTGGTTAAATCAGAAGATCGGGATGTTCCTTCAAAATGTATCGCTTGTGGTATCTGTGTTGAAGCATGTCCACAAGACGTATTGGCAATTAAAGAAGCTTAATTTTAATTTATCACTCAAAAATGATCCCTGTTCGAAAGCTTTCGAACAGGGATCGTTTTTTTTTGAAAAAAAAGGTTCGCTAAAAATCAATCCGCTTCGTAATATAATCGACCACTTCAGCGATGGGGATACGAACCTGATCCATGGTGTCGCGGTCCCGGAGGGTAACGCATTCATCGTCCAGGGTGTCAAAATCGACGGTGACACAGAAAGGCGTACCGATTTCGTCCTGACGTCGGTAACGCTTGCCAATGCTGCCCGCTTCGTCGTATTCAATCATAAAGTGTTTTGACAGCAGGGTGGAAATTTCCAGGGCTTTATCGCTTAGTTTTTTAGAAAGCGGTAAGACAGCAGCTTTGTAGGCCGACAGGAAGGGATGTATCCGCATGACGTTGCGCTCTTCGGTTTTGTCACCGCTGGTAATCGTTTCTTTTTCCATGGCGTTGCATAAGAAGGCCAGGAAAACCCGGTCAGCCCCTAACGATGGTTCAATACAGTAGGGGATATATTTTTCATTGGTAACCGGATCGGTGTACTTCATGTCTTTTCCCGAGTGGTTCTGGTGTTGGGTTAAATCAAAATCGGTTCGGTCAGCGATGCCCCAAAGCTCGCCCCAGCCAAAGGGGAAGCGAAACTCCACATCCGTGGTGGCATTACTGTAATGGGAAAGCTCTTCTTTCTCGTGATCCCGGAAGCGGATATTTTCATCTTTCATCCCGAGGTCAAACAGCCATTTCTTACAGAACGCTTTCCAATAATCAAACCATTCCAGATCGGTGCCAGGCGCACAGAAAAATTCCAGTTCCATTTGTTCAAACTCCCGGGTTCTAAAAATAAAGTTACCCGGTGTAATTTCATTTCGGAAGGACTTGCCGACTTGGGCGATTCCAAACGGGACTTTCTTGCGGGTCGTTCGCTGAACATTTTTGAAATTGACAAAAATACCCTGGGCTGTTTCCGGGCGCAGGAAGATTTCGCTGGCGGTATCTTCATTTACCCCCTGAAAGGTTTTAAACATCAGATTGAACTGACGGATATCCGTGTAATCCATTTTACCGCATTCCGGACAGACAATATTGTGTTCTTCAATAAAAGTCTTCATTTCGTCGTTGGACCAGGCATCAACAATGACATCCTCGCCCTTTTCAAAATAGTAGTCAGCAATTAGCTTATCAGCCCGAAAACGGGATTGACAGGCTTTGCAATCCATCAGCGGATCATTGAAGCCTCCCACATGTCCCGAGGCGACCCAGGTTTTGGGGTTCATCAGGATGGCAGCATCCAGACCCACATTATAAGGTGACTCCTGGACAAATTTCTTCCACCAGGCTTTTTTAACGTTGTTCTTCATTTCAACACCCAGTGGGCCATAATCCCAACTGTTGGCAAGACCATCGTAAATTTCTGAACCGGGGAAGATAATTCCCCTCATTTTGGCAAGACTGACAATTTCAGCCATGGTAAATTCTGACATTTTTTTCCTCCTGATTATCATTATTCTTAAATAGCATTTAGGTTTAATAAAAAAAACCGTCCCTTGTTAAAAAACAAGGGACGGTATAACCGCGGTTCCACCCAAGTTGTCTGCCGATTATGCAAACCACCTTAAAAATTTAACGAATTTCACGGCAACACCAGTCAATCACCCAAGGATATAATGGTATCGCAGCTCAAAAAGTGCCATTCATAGAGTTTGGTTACAGATCTTCCACCAGCATCTGTTCGCTTTAAACCATTGACCCATTGAGTTATTCTTTTCTCAACGCTTTTGTTATTAAGTTTTGTAAACTAAAATGAAGAATATCAAATACAAGCCCGGATGTCAACCCAAACTTTTGATATTTAGACTAACTTCGTTTTCATTTTTTTTAATTAAACCCGAAATAGGATCGGCAATGGATTGTTAACGTGGTTAATATTATAAAAGATAAAGTAACAAAATACAAAATAAAATAATTAAAAAAAAGGTTCTCTTAGAGATTAGTTAATGTTAAAATTATGTTAAATTCAAAAAGGTGATATAATTTAGAGAAATTCGATTATCCTGGTTAACATAAGGATATTAGGTTGCAAATGCATGGTCTTTCATTATGTTTATTAATTTGGAATAGATGTTGCCTTAATCAATGATTATTTTGGAGGAAATAATGACGTTAGAAATGCTGATTGGCCTTTTCGGAGGTTTAGGGTTATTTGTTTTTGGGATGCACATGATGAGCGAAGGCTTAAAAACGGTAGCTGGAACAAAAATGAAAAAACTATTGGAAGTTTTAACCAATAATAAGGTTAAAGCGATCCTGGTGGGAACCGTTGTCACAATGATTGTTCAGAGTTCCAGCACCACAACGGTGATGGTGGTTGGTTTTGTCAATGCTGCGCTGATGACACTTACCCAGGCGGCTGGGGTTATACTCGGTGCCAATATTGGAACAACAGTCACAGCTCAGTTAATTGCATTTAATGTGACGGAACTTGCACCCGTTTTTATCGGCTTTGGTGCCCTGATAACGCTTTTCAGTTCCCGCAAAAAAAATCGCGATTGGGGCAGTATCATGCTTGGTTTTGGGATCTTATTCTTTGGTATCGCTGCGATGTCAACTGCAATGGAGCCACTCCGGGAAAGTGAAGATTTCATTTATCTGTTATCAACTTATGGAAAAAATCCGCTGCTGGGAGTTTTGATCGGAACCCTGATCACCGGTATCATACAAAGCAGTAGTGCCTCCATTGGTTTGCTCCAGGCACTGGCCTTGTCAGGGGTATTTGCCAGTATTGGGGGAACCGGTGCGATCCAAATCTGTATTCCCATTTTAATCGGTACCAATATTGGAACCTGTGTGACCGCTCTGATTTCCTGCATTGGCACCTCCACGGCCGCAAAAAAAGCGGCCTTTATCCACCTTTTTGTTAATGTTTTTGGCGCCATCTGGGTGATGATCCTGCTCGTTGGGATGGACAGCATCATGGCGATTAATCCCATTTATGAATTCATTGTCAGTATTTCCGGCGTATTTATCAGTAGTAGCGGTGAGGTGGTTCCCAATGTGGCAAGACAAATTGCCATGGCGCATACCTTTTTTAATGTAGCCAACACCATTGTATTATTCCCCCTGATTAATTATTTTGTCACCTTTCTGGATCGAATCTATCCTGAGAAAGAAGAAGAAAAAGGATTGCAGCTGGATGATCGATTGCTCAATAATCCTTCTGTTGCTTTAGGTCAGGTTGTCAAAGAAACAAATCGCCTGGCCGAAATGAGTTTTAAGAATTTTAAAATCGCCTGTGAATCCATCATGGATGGGAATGAAAAGCTGGTTGAAGAAATAGTTAAGCGGGAAGAACGCATTGATGAATTTCAGCAAGGCATCGTGGAATACTCGGTTAAGCTTTCAAACGAAAATATGTCGGAAGAAGAAAATGATCGTCTGGCCTTCGTCATGAAAGGGAGCCATGATCTGGAGCGAATTGGCGATCATGCCATGAATATCGGGGAGCTGGCTGAGATGCGGGCGACTAATAAAATCGTCTTCAGTGATATTGCCAATCAGGAAGTGTTAAATTTAATCAGTTTGACTTCCAACACACTCAGAGATATGGTAGAATTAATGGAAACAGAAGAGTCAAGCTTATGTTATAAAATTCTTGATGAAGAAGAAGAAATTGATGAAATGACAGAAAGCTTAAAGGATGACCACATCCGTCGTCTTAACGAGGGAATCTGCAATCCTTATGCCGGAGTCATTTTTCTGGATCTGTTGACCAATATTGAACGGGTTGGTGATCATGCCTCGAACATTGCCCAGGGTATTTTAGGTTTAAAACTGCATCAGGGGTTGATTGCCAAAGATGATTATGACAATGAGATGGAAGATAGTCAGCAATAAATACAACCAACCTGGTAGGGTCAAAACGCAGATAAATACAGCTAAATAGAGGTGTTTACAAGAAATTTACCTTAAAGAAAGTAATATTTTCATTGACAATGAGAGGATTATATCGTAATATTACAACAACGTAATATTGGCATACTTATTGAAAAGTAAGGACGCAAAACTACAGGGTCTAAATACGGTGGTATATGACAGCCAGTTGCAAATTGAGATGGTGATTACCATGATGAGCAGTGGCAATGTCGCTGCTTTTTTTTGTTAGAAATTAAACCATAAAATGAGTTGCAGGGTTATAGTCGACTGTTATATAATAATGACCGGTTTGTTTTTCAGGAAAGATTCTTTTGACGGAAACAATTGTTATTTAAAATAGGAGTTTTCTTAAGATCCAATTTAATTTGTGATATAGATGTTTACAGAGGTCTTTTTCGCTTATATAGTATACATATAGTATGTAGGTTATTGCGGTCGTTTCGGCTGTTATAATAAACGAACAATTTTAATTGTTCGATATGTTAGCGGTACGTTTTTGTATCGGTAATAATTAAATTTACGAAGGGAGGTAGGCAATGAATTTAGAGTTTCAAGCGACAGGAAAGTCGACAATGACGGGAGTGAGAGGGTTTAATTTGCAATCAGAAAATCCGTCCACCAGTCAGTCATGCGGACACGAAAGAAGCGCCCAGTTTAAAGATTTGCTGGATCAGTCAAAACAGAATGTCAGCCATGCGGATCATCATTTGGAGAAGGTTCGAAAGAATCAGCGGGAAACCAAATCGATTGCGGAAAACAATCGACGGCAAAGCGATCAAACATCACTAAAAGATGATGCGGTCACGACTATTGATGATCAAGTTGAAGAACCGAAGGAAGCGGAGCTAAAAAGCGATGAAGGACAGCAAAGCAGTTCTTTATCAACACTGGATTCAGCACAGTTAATGGCTATCCAGAGTTTTCAGGGAGGTATCGAAACAGCACTGACACGGCTTAACCTGAAATTAGGGATTGAAGGGGTTGAAGAGCCGAAGACAGGCAGTGATCAGGGGCAAATGCTCGTCTTGGCAGGCAAAGTTACAAAAGAAGAGATGCTGATTTTTCAACAAAACACCAGCCAGATGGAAAGTGAAAACCAAGTCAAAATTGATGGTGATCCGGAGATAGTTAAAGGTGTCAAGCCTGAGCAAGCGAGTGTACAAACCTCTGATAATGAAGGTGATCAATCTTTAAAAAAAGAAAATCAAATCGAGCTGGGAGATGAATTCAAATTTACAATTTCAACAGATTCCCGGCGACAAATGTTTAAACAGGTTGAAGCCGTTAGACCTGTGTTGACAGAAATAAAATTTTCAGAAGATGCTGAACCGGAAATAGCGGCAACAACATTCAGAGAAGATACTGAACCGGAGATAGCAGCAACAACATTCAGAGAAGACACTGAACCGAAAATGGCGGCAAGAACATTTAGTGAAGATGTTGAACCGGAAATTGCAATAACTGAATATGCTGAATCTGGCTTAGTGGATGATGTTTCTAAAATCACAGGGGGCGTTGCAAAGAATGAGGAACGATCAGGGGAAGAATCTGATGACAAAAGAATATTAGTATCGGATGTTCTAGAAAAAGCACAAGGGCAAATTGGAGATCAGAATTTAGAAAAAATGAATAGCCGGGAAGTTAATATGGCCGCTGTTAATTCAAACAAAAGCGCAGAAGTTCAAGCAACGAACAAAACAGAGGTCGCTCAGCAGGTTCAGCAGAAAATTCTTCAGAATTTCGAGCCCAACAAGCCAACGGTATTTCAAATGACCTTGTCACCAGATAATTTAGGCGATATTGATGTCAAATTGAGCTACGATCAGGGAAAACTGATCATTGATATTATGGCCGTCAGCCAGGAAACCCAAAAACTATTGGGAAAACAAATTAATCAATTGGTTAGAGGTTTGGCGCTTCAGAATGTTCAAGTGGAAACGGTGCACTTAAATACCCCGGTAGAACAAAGTGGCGATAGTCAGAACGCAGCATTTATGATGAACAATGGTTCTGATCCCAATCAAAATCAAAATCAGGCTCTGTTAAGAGAACGGTTTATTAAAAGCAGCGGAGTATTAAACAGCATCACAACAAATGGTGATGAAGACGAATCGGTATTAATTCCCCAGAATCTCCAGAACTATACCAACCACCGTGTGAATTATTTGATTTAAGGAGGAAGATATAATGGCGATTGATAGTATTAATAATTATTTAAGTACCGCAGCAGCGACGTCAGCAACAACTACTTCGACAAAGAAAACCGGCACATCTTTGGATATGGATGATTTTCTCAAGTTGATGGTGGCCCAGTTACAGAATCAGGATATGAACAATACCGCAGACACCTCGCAATATACAACCCAGATGGCTCAATTTTCGATGGTGCAGGCCTTGACTGAACTGAATGAAATGACCAAAACGGTTTACTCCATGAGTTTGATTGGAAAAGACATTACTCTGGCAGAAAACGCTTCTGATGGATCTCTCCATGTGGTATCAGGGGTTGTTGAAGGTGTCAACTTATATGACGGCGATGCTCAGGTGATTGTGAATGGTGTGTCTTACCCGATGAGCAGTATTATGGAAGTAACGCAGTCGAAATCAGAATAATTGACATTTAGTGTTTAAGAAGAGGTGATCCAATGACGGACAGAATCAATGGGAATTTTTATCGGTTAAATGATGCCATCATTCGACAAACCGAAAAAATAACCAATCCCACGAATCAGACCTCGAAAGTTACGAATCCGGAAAAAAGCGAAAATAGCTTTCGGGAGCTTCTCGATCAACAAATAAAAAACAGTGTCACATTTACCAAACACGCCAGTATCAGAAAAGAACAGCGTAATATTGAAGTATCTGACAGTGATTTGGAAAAATTGGGAGATGCCTGTGACAAAGCTCAGGAAAAAGGGATTGGCAATGCCTTAATTATGATGGATAATTCGGCGTTTATCGTCAATGCAGCGGATAAACGGGTTATTACTGTAATGGACAAAAACGAAATGAAAAATAAACTATTCAATGATATTGATGGTGCCGTGTTTATATAGTTGGACCTCGATGAGGAAACTGGAAGCTTTGACCGACAGATAAGCTTCGAACGGCACAGAAAGGAATCAAAAATGATCAGATCTTTATACTCAGGAATTTCCGGGATGGCAGCCCACCAGACCAAATTAAATGTAATTGGTAATAATATTGCCAATGTTAATACTTACGGCTTTAAAGCCAGCCGGGTGGTTTTCAGTGATGTGCTGTATCAGAATTTATCAACCGCTACTGAAGCTACCAACACGACTGGCGGTACCAATGCCAGCCAGTTGGGGTACGGCGCCAAGGTTGCCAGCATAGATATGCTCAATACAATTTCTTCCGGAGCCAGCACTGGTCGGGCATTAGATGTCTATATTGCTGGCGAAGGCTATTTAACCGTTCAGCCGACGGCCGGAGCCAACCGTTATACCCGGGTTGGTAATTTAAAATTTGATGCACTGGGAAATCTAACCGATGGTGCTGGCAGTAAGGTCATGGGGATACCGATTGATGCTGAAGGTAATGCAATTTTGGATGCCAATGGAACCCTGTCAATGAATGGGCTGAAGGCGATCAACGTTGACCCGATCGAATTGGAAAAATACACCGGCATTACCATTGGTAAATCTGGCGAGATTACCGGGATCAAAGCCGGTGATCCTGAGTTTACCAAAGGCTCAATGCCCGAATGGCTTACAAATTTAGTTTTGCCAGAAGATACAAACTATACTGGTGATGTAGATCTGGTTATTGGCTATATGGTCCGGACTGATTCAACAAATGTACTGGCAAAAGCAGCAGTCGCACTTGAGCCCAATGCAGACATTCAAGGAGGACCGTTAACACTGACAAGATCCGCATCAGGCGACTACTCCTTAGCTACCGGACTGCAGAATAAAGAAGGGGAAGAACTTGATGATCCGGAAGGCAACTATGGCGAACCAGTGCTTAAAAATGGGATTCTAACCTTTCCAAAGCTACCGGGATTAAAAATTGATACGACGAAACTTCCAGAAGATCCAGTTGCTGGTGTCTTTGATTTTGGAAGTATCTCAATAGACGCCGATAAATCGATGCTTTTAAGAGTTTCTAATGAGGGCGGTGGAATTGAAAATGTAAGTACCCCAATTCCTTTTGATTATAGTGGTTTAATGCCAGCTGAAGATGGTCCAATGACGATTGAATTGACTGATCCTGATACGCAAGGAAAAATTAAGTTGGTTGTGCAATCGAATCTTTTTGATGCGATGTTTACGAATGCTGATCCAGCGAATACTGTGGCAGCTACAAAGACCACCATCGGCAAGATCGAAGCTGGCAGCGACACCCCTGTCACCCTTGGCTACCTGGCCATTTCTAAATTCGCCAACAACGACGGCCTGCTCCAGGATGGCAATGGCTACTTTATGGAATCGGCCAACTCCGGCGAGGCGATTGCTTCAAAAGCTGGAACCAATGGCACTGGGGGTACCGAATCAGCCAATCTGGAAATGTCAAATGTTGACTTATCTCAGGAATTTACCGACATGATTGTTGCCCAACGTGGTTTTCAGGCAAATTCTCGAATCATCACAGTTTCTGACTCGATTCTGGAAGAATTGATTAACCTGAAGCGATAGCAAATAATAATTAAGAAGAGCTCACCCGAAGGGAAAAAATCCTTCGGGATGAGCTTTTTATCCTGGCCAGATACCAAAGGGGTGGATCCACCCCTTTGGTATCTGGCTGTTACTTAGTAAAAAGTTGAAAATTACTTCTATTTAGGTTATACTATGAAAATAAAAAATATATTTTAAGGTGGAAATATGATAGAATTAACCAGATTAAACAAACAAAAGAATGAAAAGTTTCTACTTAATTGTGAGATCATTGAAATTATTGAAGAAAAACCAGATACCACCATTCGCCTGACGAATGGCAAACACTATGTGGTAAACGAAAGTTCAGCCCAGGTACTATCAAAGATAATTGCATACAAACGAAATATTTTTAGCCGTTAACCACTAAATTCTGACAGGAAGTATAAATTTATGGAAATTTCAACAATCATTGCTTATGTCCTAGTCGTCTTTACGATGTTTTTTGGGATGACATTCAGTTCTGCAAATGGTTTTAACATCGGGGCATTAATGAATTTTATTGATCCTCAAAGTATGTTTATTACCATCGGTGGAACATTTTTCGTGCTGATCGCCTCTTTTCCGATCAAATCATTTAAACATATCCCGAAGCATTTAAAGATGATATTTTTTAAAAGTAAACAAGATCCTCTGGAATATGTGGATATTCTGACAGAACTTTCCAAAGAGGCGAGACGTAAGGGATTGTTGGCTCTGGAAGCAAAGGCAGCCGATATTCAGGATGAGTTTCTTAAGGAAAGTGTCCTGCGAATTGTCGATGCCATTGAGCCAGATAAATTAAGATCCTGGTTTGACCAGAAAATCGATTATATTTCGGAACGAAACGATCTCGAACGAAAAATTTATGATATGGGCGCTGCTTTGGGGCCGGCCTTTGGGATGATCGGAACCCTGATTGGTTTGGTAAACATGCTAAAAAACATGAGCTTTGAAGGTGGTGCCAGCACCCTGGGTTCTGATATGTCGGTCGCATTGATTACGACTTTTTATGGATCGGTACTGGCAAACTGTGTCTTTATGCCAGTATCCAGTAAATTGGAAATTGCTCAGGAGAGGGATCTGCTAATCAAGGAACTGATTATTGAGGGGGTAGTTGCCATAAAAGAAGGCGAAAACCCCAAATACATCCGAGACAAATTGATGAACTTTTTGACGGAAGACGAAATCAGGAAAGCGAATGGTGAAGCCCCATCAAAAGGTGGAAAATCCAAAGGTAAAAAAGGAAAAGCTGTTGAAAGTTAAAAATAGGGGTATATATTATGGGCAAGCGTAATAAGAACAAAAAAGGAATCAATAAAGATGCCTGGCTGAATACCTATGCAGACATGATCACCCTGATTTTAATCTTCTTTATCCTACTTTTCTCGATGTCAACGTTGGATGCAGCAAAGTATAAGCAACTGGTTGAGATATTTAATCCAGCTGCAGTATATGAAACGACCGGAACAGCGACTGAGTCAGACGGTTCAACATCCCCAAACGAGGACATTTCGGTGGAAGAGATCGTTGATCTGGAAGATCTCTATCAATACCTGAGTCAGTATACCAAGGAAAATGGCTTGGATGATGCAGTCAGTATTGAAAAATATGAAAAAGCGGTTTCGATCAAGTTTATGTCATCAATCTTTTTTGAACCCGACAGTTCCCGGATTAAACCCGGCGGACAACAGGTCTTATCAGACATTGGCCAGGCCTTTAAAGCTGTGGAGCCGACGATAAAATCAATCCGAATTGATGGACACACGGCCCAGGCTGATTCACCAGTTGATGATCGGGACTTATCCAGCAGCCGGGCCAATGAGGTGCTAAGATTCTTGCAGAATGGCTATATTACTGATCCGGCAAAATTATTGTCAGTGGGATTTGGCCAGTATCGGCCCATCGCACCCAATGATACTGAAGAAAACCGTGCCAAAAATCGCCGGGTTGAAATCATTATTTCCGAAACTGAAGATTTCTTCAGTGACATTGCGACAGGAACAGATACAGTTGCACAATAGAATTAGAGACAAACACTTAGGAGAAACGAAATGGCAGAAATTCTTTCGCAAAGTCAAATTGATAGCCTTTTAAGCAGCCTGATCAGTGGTAAAGATGAGCCGGAAGCGCCAAGTCCGGTGGCCGGTAAGAAGGTTAAAGATTACGATTTTAGAAGACCAAAGCTTTTTACCAGAGAGCAACTTAAGCATTTATTCAGTATTTATGAAAATTATGCCCGGCTGGTGTCTTCTCATATAACAGGAATTCTGCAGACATACAGTTTGGTAGAAATAATCGAGGTGGAAGAACAGCAGTACTACGAGTTTAATAATGCCCTCCCCGATTCGGTCTTAATGGGGCTGATTGATTTTGATATTAAAGACAGCGAAGATGAAGAAGATCTGGTCATCATGGATCTTTCCAAAGACGTTGGTTTTTGCAGTTTTGACCGGTTATTGGGCGGTTCAGGCAAGCCCCTCAAGGAAGATCGGGAGTTTACTGAAATTGAAATTGGGGTTATGGAGTATTTTTTCAGAGGGATGATCAACCTGATGAAAAACGTCTGGTTTGATTATCTGGAAATCTCTCCCCGGTTAATGAAAATTGAAACCAATTCCCGAATTCTTCAGGGGATTGGGGCCGATGAAAATGTCGTCATTATTGTTATGAGTATTAAAGTAAATGAAACCCAGGGAAAGATTAACATCTGTATTCCGGCGACAACCCTGGATATGCTCTTTAAAAAGAAAATGTCTCAAACCAAGAAGAATATCAAAAGAGGCGATCAACAGGCAGAGGAAAAGAGACGCTTAAATATTATCAATGAAATCAGAAAGACGGAGTTGGAAATAAAAGGTGTCCTAGGTGATACGGAGGTACTCTCCCAGGATATTTACGAGCTGGAAGTTGGGGATATCATCAAGTTGAATAAACCGGCAAATTCGATGGTTGATATTGTTGTCAACGATGAAGTCTGGTTTAGGGGAGAAATGGGTGATTACAAGAAAAAAAGAGCGATTCAGATAAAAGAGCTTAACGAGAGGGGAAGTGAACTATTCATATGACAGAAGCAGTAGAAAATCCAGATAAGCTATCCGGAATGGAAGTTGATGTTATCGGCGAGGTTATGAACATCAGTATGGGCACAGCCGCCACCGCAATGTCAACCATTTTAAATACCAAGGTTAATATTACGACGCCAAGAATTGAAACAATCGGAGTCGAAGAGTTTGAGTTCGCTTACCTTGAACCAGTAATCGGGGTTTTGATTAACTATGTTGAGGGAATCGAAGGGGCTAATGTCCTGCTGTTACAAGAGTCGGACATGAAAAAAATCTTGTCACAGTTGTTTGATATGGACACCAGTGATGATATTGAGTTTGATGAAATCAGCAAAAGTGCCATTGGTGAAATCATGAACCAGATGATGGGAGCGGCAGCAGGCGCATTAGCTTCATTTCTGGGAAAAGTCGTCAATATTTCACCGCCAACCCTACTGGATACTACCAGTAAAGCCAGTATTCGTGATTTGTTTTCCTTGAAGGGCGATAATCTGGTTAGTATAAAGTTTAATCTGAGCATTGAAGGCCTGGTTGAAAGTGAATTTATCAGTGCCATGGAACCTGCTCTGGCCCGGGAAATTGTAACCATGTCGATGGGTGCCAGTGGCATGGACGATGAGGAAGAAGTTGCCCCGCCCCCGCCCCCGCCCCCGCCGGTACAACCGGAAGTGGCCTACCAGCAACCACCCCAGGCTCCGCCAGCAGAACCGGCTCGGGTGGTTCGAAATGATCCGCCACCAGCGGCTTATGCCCCACCCCAACAACCGGTGCAGGTCAATCCCTATGAATATCGAAAACTTGGTGAAGAGCAACCAATGAATATCCCTGGTGACAATCTGGACTTACTGATGTCTGTGCCAATTCAGATTACGGTCGAATTGGGCCGAACCAGAAAAAAAATAAAAGATATCGCCGAGTTGACACTGGGGAATATTGTTGAGCTGGATCGCCAGGCAGGCGATCAGGTGGATGTCATTGCCAACGGACGATTAATTGCCCGGGGTGATGTGGTCGTTGTCGATGATAACTATAGCGTAAAAATTACCGAAATTATTAAAGTCAGAGATAATTCTGAACAAAAAAAATAGCAGAAATTAGTATAGATAATAAATTCAAAGTATGAATTAAAGGAGAAGAAAATGAGTAAAATTTTAATTGTAGATGATGCGGCTTTTATGCGGATGATGATCAAGGATAGTTTAAAAAAGGGTGGTTATACCGATTTTATCGAAGCTGAAAATGGCGAAATTGCCCTGGCAGAATACAAAGAAAATCGACCGGATTTAGTGCTTCTGGATATTACAATGCCAGTGATGGACGGTATTCAGGCGCTTCAGGCAATTAAAGGATTTGAGCCCCAATCCAAGGTTATTATGTGTTCGGCCATGGGTCAGGAAGGGATGGTCGTCGAAGCCATCAAAAATGGTGCGCTGGATTTTATTGTAAAACCATTTAAAGCAGATCGTCTCCTTCAAACCGTTAATAGTGCCCTTGGCAAATAAAAGAGAGCAGGTTCAAATTGGGTTCGAGTGATGTATTTTCAATTATTCTGGCACTATTGGGAACCATCGGGGTCATTGTTTTAACCTATTATGGAAGCAGATGGTATATTGAACGGTTCATCAAACGGCCAGGATCATTATCAGGCGAACACCATATGAAAGTCATCGAACGATTAATTGTCGGGAAAAACGGTTCAATTATTATCGTTGACATCCAGGGAGTTCAGTACCTGGTTGGCGTCACGGAACATAACATTCAAATTTTATCACAATTGGATGAGCCTATTCCTTATCAAAAAAAGCAGGAACTATCTAAAGAGAGCTTTTTGAGTATGGTAAAATCATTTTCTCAAAAGGAAAAACAGAATGAATGATATAATTGAGACATCAAAAAATAGAAGTGTGCGTTTAAAAAAAATACTGATTAGCCTTACGGTCTTAGCCATTTTGTTTTCTCTGACTGCTGTAAAAGCTTATGGTGCCGAGTTGTCGGTGGAAGGTTTGTTGGCTGGGGAAAGCTCGGATACGGTAAAAATCATTGTTCTGATGACATTGATTGCGATTGTACCGACGCTGCTCTTAATGATGACGTGTTTTGGCAGAATTATTATTGTTCTGTCGTTTTTAAGAAACGCATTAGGCTTGCAACAAACACCTCCCAATCAGATTCTGGTGGGTCTGGCGCTGGCCATCACCTTTTTTGTAATGTCACCGGTTTTAACCGAGATCAATGAGGTGGCATTGCAACCCTACAATGCCGGTACAATAAACACCCAGCAATTTTTGGATTTGGCAGTGGTGCCGATTAAAGAATGGATGTTGATGCAAACCACCACCACGGATGTGGATTTATTTAAAAGTCTGGCAATACAGGCAGGCCAAACCGGTATTGAAAACGTGTCGCCAGCAGACTTGCCCATGACCGTTGTGATTCCTGCCTTTATCATCAGTGAATTGAAACGGGCCTTTTTGATTGGTTTTTTGCTGTTTATCCCTTTTCTGATCATTGACATGATTGTTTCGAGTGTACTTATGTCCATGGGGATGATGATGCTGCCACCGGTTATGATTTCCATGCCATTCAAACTGATGTTGTTTGTGGTGGTGGATGGATGGGGGTTACTCGTCAAAACCCTGATCATGACCTACAATTAAAGAAGGGAGCAGCTAATGAGTACAGGTGATTTAATTGGTATCTTTAGAGATGCAATCTTTACCGGGATGAAGGTGGCAGGTCCCATCCTGTTGATCAGTATGCTGGTGGGCTTGATTATTTCAATTATTCAGGCAGCTACATCCATCAATGAACAGACCATGACATTTGTTCCCAAACTGATCATCACCGCACTGATGATGATTATTGCCGGTGGGTGGATGCTTCAACAGATGATGGATCTGGTCTTTCGGATTTTTGAGCTGATTGCCACCAAGATCTAACAGATAAATATGGGTGATAAATGTGACATTTGACATGAACCAGTATTTGATTTTTTTGCTTGCCAGCTGTCGAACCGCCGGGGTGATTTTTTTTAATCCGATTTTTGGTCGAAACAGTGTCCCCAGTATCGTGAAAGTTGGTTTATCTCTGGCCATTGCGATGTTTGCTGTCTTTGAACTCGGAACGACCCAGGTAATTAATTACAGTTCGATTGAGTTTATCGGGGCGATGCTTCAGGGCTTTATCATAGGTATTGTAATTGGTTTTATCATGACCCTTTTTCTTTCAGTTTTTCAACTGGGTGGAGAAGTTATTGATATGCAAATGGGCTTGAGTATGGCATCCATGTATGACCCGGCCACCAAGGCCAATATCTCAGTGACCGGAAATTTGTTGACTGCGATGTACGTGCTTGTTTTTTTTATTTCAAATGCGCATCTGGCCCTCTTTACCGTAGTGATTAAATCATTTCAGGTTATTCCGCTGGGAGTTGGACAGGTCAGTGATAAGGTGGCTGTATATTTTATCGAATTGATGTACTATATTTTTATCTATGCCGTACAGGTAGCGATCCCCATTATCGTCACTGAAATCGTGTCCGAATTTGCAGTAGGGATCCTGATGCGCCTGGTACCGAACATCAATGTGTTTGTTATCAATATCCAAATTAAAGTTTTCATTGGTTTAATTGTTATCTTCACTTTAATCCCGGCATTGGCTAATTTTATGACTCAAATGAATTTGCTGATGATGGAAAAAATAACTCAGGTACTGACGTTTTTTGTCTAACATCGCTAATAATCGGAGAAAAGAATGGCAGGATCAGAAAAAACCGAAAAAGCAACCCCAAAAAAAAGAAGAGATGAGCGAAAAAAGGGGAATACCTTTCAAAGTAAAGATGTCGTCTCTGTGGTGCTTCTCTTTGTGGCTTTTTTTATCTTAAACCTGCTGGTGCCATTTATCTATCAGCAGATCAAGAATCTCTATATTGCCCAAATGAAGAAAATAATGACCGTGGAGACCCTTACCGTGTCCGGGGTTAATCAGTTATTTCGGGAAGGGGCTTTGGTATTTTTTATTTCCGTGCTGCCGGTGGCAATCGTAATCATGTTTGTTGCAGTTATTATGTCAGGGGTACAAACTGGTTTTCTGGTAACTGGGGATGCATTAAAACCAAAATTTAACCGAATTAATCCACTATCAGGAATCAAGCGGATGTTTTCACTGCGATCACTCGTAGAGCTCCTTAAATCACTGGCCAAGGTAGCGTTGATCATTGCCATTATTTATACCACCATTTTGGCCATGATTCCAATGACACCGGATATGCTAATCACTAAGATTGATGAAAATGTGATGTTTATGATGGATCAGACCATGTCCATGGTTCAGACTGTCTGTATGATTTTTGCGGTTGTGGCCATTCTGGATTATGCCTATCAGCGTTACGACTATGAAAAAAAACTCAAAATGACCAAGCAGGAAGTCAAAGACGAATATAAGCAGACGGAAGGAAACCCCGAAATTAAAGGGAAAATCCGGCAAAAACAACGGGAAATGAGCATGAGCCGGATGATGCAGATGGTCCCACAGGCCGATGTCATTGTCAGAAACCCAACCCATTATGCGGTGGCCTTAAAATATGATGCCGACCAGGATGTGGCCCCGCTGGTATTGGCGAAAGGGAAAGACCATATTGCTCTGCGGATTGTTAAAGTCGCTGAGGAAAACAAGGTACTGGTTAAAGAAAATAAGGGGTTAGCCCGCAGTCTGTATGAATCGGTGGAGATTAATGCCTACATCCCGGCAGAACTCTACAAAGCTGTAGCAGAATTAATGGCTTGGGTTTATAGCACACGTAAAAAGGAAAATGTCAAATGAAAATCATTCAGAACCTTGTCGTTGTCTTTGTAATTCTGACAATCGCCCTTATTATTATACCACTGCCGCCATTTATTCTGGATTTTATGTTTATTTTAAACATATCCATATCCCTGATTATTCTCTTAACAACCATGTACATCAAAGGGCCGTTGGACTTTTCGATCTTTCCATCGCTGCTCCTTATTACAACGCTGTTGCGACTGGCCCTCAACATTTCCTCAACCCGATTGATTCTTTCAAACGGCGGAGAAGCTGGGAAAATCATTGAAACCTTTGGTTCATTTGTTTTGGGCGGTAATGCCGTTGTCGGTTTTATCGTCTTTATCATTATCGTTATTGTCCAGTTTATCGTAATTACCAAGGGGGCTGAGCGAATTTCTGAAGTATCGGCCCGATTTACGCTGGATGCCATGCCCGGAAAGCAGATGTCCATTGATGCCGATCTTAGTTCCGGGGCAATTACCGATGCCGAAGCCAAAGAAAGGCGACAGAAAATTCAAACCGAAGCCGAGTTTTATGGTTCTATGGATGGGGCTACCAAGCTGGTTAAAGGCGATGCGGTCGCTTCAATGATTATTGCGGTCGTCAATCTCGTCGGTGGAATGATTATCGGGATGGTTCAGGGATCCATGCCCCTTGAAGAAGTGGTTTCGGTTTATACCATTGCCACCGTTGGGGATGGTCTGGTCAGCCAGGTACCGGCACTGATGATTTCAGTGGCTACCGCCATGATTGTGACCCGGGCCGCTTCGGAAAACAACCTGAATGTGGATGTCAAGAACCAGTTTTTATCTCAACCCCAGGTTTTGGTCATTGCCGGGATTGGTATTGCGGCCCTGGCTTTTATTCCCGGCGCACCAGCATTTCAAATCCTGCTGTTAGCGGTCATGCTCAGCGGATTTGGTTTACTGATAATCCGTCGCTCCAATGTCAAAGTGGTGGTGGATGAGGTTGAGCAGATGACCCAGCTGATTCAGGAAGAAAGCAGTGAAGTTGATTTTTACCGTAACATCGATAATGTTTATAATATAATCGGGGTGGAACCGATTGAAATGGAGTTTGGTTACTCCCTTTTGCCGATGGTGGATGAAGGCAGCTCCGGGAATTTTATCGACCGGATCGTTATTTTTAGAAAACAATTTGCGATGGACATGGGCGTGGTTATTCCCACTGTTCGATTAAGAGATAATGGACTCATTAACCCCAATCAGTATATAATTAAGATTAAAGGCGAAGAAATTGCCAAGGGCGAAGTTCTGGTTGGCTATTATCTGGCTCTTGATCCGACCAATACCAGCGAACCCATTGATGGGATTGAAACCATTGAGCCAGCCTATGGTATTAAGGGAAAATGGATCACAGAAAATGAGAAAGAATTGGCTGAGGTTTACGGTTACACGGTTATTGATGCCCTTTCGGTGATTGTGACTCATATGTCTGAGGTTATCAAGAAGCATATGCATGAATTGCTGAGTCGTCAGGACATCAATACGCTGCTGGAAAACGTCTCAAAAGCCAACCCGGCCATTGTCGATGATGTCATTCCCAATATTATTTCGATAGCTGATTTCCAGAAAATTCTGATCAACCTCTTAAATGAAGGAATCCCCATCCGGGATATGGAGAGCATCCTGGAAACCCTGGGAGATCATGGTACCAGTATCAAGGATACTGATATGCTTACCGAATACGTCAGACAGAAACTCAAACGAACCATCACTAGAAAATACACCGATGGCAATAGCATCAAGGTTATTGCGCTGGATCAGGAAATTGAGAACATCATCCTCAATTCGGCGAAGAAAAACGAGCATGGCACCTATCTGGCCATCGACCCTCAGGTGGTGCAAACTATTGTCGAAAAGGTAACCGAGCAAATTGAAAAACTCAAGGAAATCATTGATCATTCGATTATTCTCACTTCCCCAATTGTGCGTATTTATTTTAAGCGATTAATTGAACAATTTATGGCAGACCTAACCGTCCTATCCTTTAATGAAATAGATACCAATATTCAGATTCAGGTGATCGGTATGATAAAGTTGGAAAACTAATCAACGCAAATCCTTCTAAAAATAAGGAGTGTCAGAATGAATGTTGCAGAAATAAATAGCGAAAAAAATGAACTGAATGATAATGTATCGGAAGAACAGGCAGTCGATCAGATGCTTGAGCAGTCAGTGGAGACACCAGTGACAGAAAAGCTTGTCGATGAGAAGACGATGGCGCTCTGGCAACTCTATAAAGAACAGCGCACGACTGAGATCCGGAACGAAATCGTTCTGCAATATACCGGTCTGGTTAAGAAAATTGTGTTAAGATTTAAGGGTAGTTACAACAATTTCGGGCAGCTGGACGATATGGTTAACCAGGGGATGATTGTTCTGATTGATGCCGTTGAAAAGTTCGACCCGGAGATGGGGAATAAATTTGAAACTTTTGCTACCTTAAAAATCAGAGGAGCAGTGATTGATTTTATGCGTAAGCAGGATTGGGTCCCCCGCAGCCAGCGGAGTCTTTCAAAGGTGCTGGAAGAAACTTATGGCGAATTATATGCTGCTCTGGAAAGAGAACCCAGTGAAGCAGAAATTGCCGCCAAAATGGGTATATCGGAGGCTAATCTACAGAAGATTTTACAGCAGCGGCATAATGCCATTGTTTTATCATATGAAGAAGCCATCAACGAAAAAATGATGGAAGTCTCGCCGCTGATTACCGAAGAGCGAGCGGATGACTCTCCGGAATCCACCATCCTGTTTGATGAACTGAAAATGAAGTTGGGAGAAGCCATTGATCAGTTAAAGGAAAAGGAACGTTTGGTAGTCTCACTTTATTATTATGAAAATTTAAAACTTAAAGAAATCGCCGAGGTATTGGGTGTGACCGAGTCACGGGTGTCGCAGATTCACTCTCAGGCGATGATAAAAATGAGAAATCGCTTAAAAAATTATTGATAAGAGAACTATTAAATTAAAGAATTATTAATTAGGAGGTATTACAATGGACAGAGGATCCTATTCAGCCGCAGCTGGGATGTTATCCGGACAGCGAGCCATTAATGTCGTGGCTCAGAACGTTGCCAACGTTAGTACGGCCGGCTACAAAAACCAGTCAACAATCCAGGCAACCTTTGCCGAATACATGGCCTCACGGATGAGCACTGATCCCCAAATTGCTCAGGCTGACATTGGCCCCGGTGCCTACATTACAATTAACGACGCGCAGTATATTGATTTTACTCAGGGCGGTTTTGAAACAACCAACCGGTCGGTGGATATGGCCATTCAAGGTCAGGGGTTTTTCGTCATCCAGAATCCAAATTTTGGACAGGTATTGACTCGGAATGGTCAATTTGAATTGGATCAACAGGGCTTTTTAACGCTCCCAGGGGTTGGTCAGGTTTTAAACACAGCCGGTCAGCCGATTCAACTGGCTGGCAGTGATTTCAAGGTGAAACCGGACGGCACCATTGTTCAAAATGGTGCAGAAGTAACCCAGATCAATATCTCAACGGTGGCTAACGCTGCCGATTTAACCCCGGTCGGAGAAGGGTATTTTCAGAGTGCCACCGGCTTTCAATTAGCTCCGGCGGGAACCTTCAACCTGTTTCAGGAGATGATTGAACGATCAAATGTCGATATGACCGAAGAGATGAGTGACATGATTGCCAAACAGAATAATTTTACATCGTGCACACAGATGTTAAAAATATTCGACAAGATCAGTGAAATTGCCTCCAATACCATTGGTAGGGTTGGCTAATAGCGGGATCGCAGTATTTCGGATAACTAATACCGGAACGAAAAAGGAGAAAAACGAGCATGATTAGAGGATTTTATGCAGCAAAAACTGGCCTGATCAGCCAGCAAAATACCTTAAATGTAATTGGAAATAACGTGGCTAATATTAATACCCTGGGCTTTAAACCTCAGGTGGTGGCTTTTGCATCGCTCTTATATGAAAACATCAACGGTGGAGCCGGTGCTGACATCAGTACGGGACACGGTGCCAAAGTACAGAAAATCGGGATTGATTTTACCCAGGGGGAACTGGAACCCACCCGAAGAGAGATGGACTGTGCCATCCAAGGTGACGGCTTTTTCGGAATTCTTAATCGGGAAACAAATGTCGTTACCTATACCCGGGATGGCGTCTTTCACGCCAGCGTCGAAGGTGATCAAAAATATCTGGTGGATATCAGCGGTAACTATGTCTTGGGGAAAGACAACAACCGAATCAATATCACTGCTGGCTATGATAGTGAATTAATCGGTGTTTTTTCATTTCCTAATCGCTATGGTCTGGAATTGTTAGGTGCCAACCAATTTGCACCAACGGCCGATTCGGGCGCCGCTCAGTTAGACAACGTCAGCATTATCAGAACCGGCTATATTGAATCGTCAGCGACCGATTCAGCTTCGGAAATGGTTAAAGTACTTCAGGCCAACAGTGCTTTTTCGTTCAATTCACGAATCATTCAATCCACGGATGACATGGAAAAGACGGTAAATCAACTTAGATAAATAAGATGAAATAAAGAAAAAGCGTAGGGAAAAGGGGATGGATTATGTGTGAGGAGAATGCCAAAACAGAACATGCAGCCTTGATTGAAGTCAGTGTCAGTGATGATAAAAAACAGGCTTTTATCAAACTGGAGAAACAGGAAGAAGGCAACACCGTTTTTACCAGAGAAGAGTTACTGGCCGCTCTGGCTGAGAACCAGATTGTCCACGGGATTATCGAAAGTGCGGTGGAAAAGCTGGCCCAGCGACCGATCTACAAAATTCGGATCAAGGTCGCCGAAGCGACTGACCCGATTGATGGGAATGATGGGGTCGTCAAACTGCTGGTAAAAAAAGACGCTGATTATAAACCGGAATACAGCGAAGATGAAACCATTGATTATAAAAATCTTAATTATTTTCAGATGGTAAAAAAGGGGCAGGTTTTATGCGAGATTACCAAAGAAACTCCGGGAATTGACGGGATAGACCTTTATGGACAGGTGATTCCGGCCCACAAAGGCAGAAAGCCCCAGATACCAGCTGGCAAAAATACCAGCCTGACTGCCGATGAATCCAAACTGCTGGCAGACTGTGACGGTATTATCAAATTTATCAATACCATTAATATTGATGAGATGATGCACATTCGTAAGAATATCGACTTTTCCACCGGCAACATTAATTTCCCTGGAGACGTGACCATTGATGGGGATGTCAGCAGCGGCTTTTCGGTGAAAGCCGGGGGTAATCTGATCATTAAAGGGGTCGTTGAAGATGCTAAAATCGAGGCTGCCGGGAATGTGGTCATTGCCAAGGGTATCTATGGTGGAAGCTCCGGAGATGTGATCGTCGGTCAGGATCTCCGCTGCAATTACATCGAAAATGCTGTTTTGCACGTTGACGGTGATATTACCGTGGATTATATTATTGATGGCAAAATCACCTGTAATGGTAATATTTATCTATCTGGCAGTAAAGAACTGGTGGTTGGTGGTGAAATACAATTGTTGGGTGAGCTGGTCGCCAGGGATATTGGAAATGATCGGGAATATCCCACGATTATTCGGATTCTGGGAGAAAAAATCATTGATCAGGATGAAATCGACCGATTAAGCGCAAAGGCGGCAGAAGTCCGGCAGCAGCTGGCGGATAGCGGCGAAAAAGAAGCCCAGGTAACGGCGCTGTTGCTGGCTCAGGAAAAGAAGGACATGCTCAGTCGTAAACACGACAGCCCCGCCATGGAACAGATCGCCACTCTGAAAAAACAGATTGACCGACAGTTACTGAATCTGAAAAAAGAAATAGCTGAAATAGAAGATGCCATTATTTATGTCAAAAAAAGAGCCAGTGTCTCTTATTACGGATCAGTTTCAGCAAAACGAAAACTCTACCGGGGCACCCGGATTTATTTTGGCGAAATGCCCTTTTCATTCGAATTCGACAGCCTGGATCACTGCAAAATATATTGGGACAACGATACGATTATAAACGGAATGCTGTAATAAAGAGAAAAATGATTGAGGAGAAAGAGGTATAAATTTGTTCGAGAACTATGATGAACTGAATGAAATGCAAATTGATATGCTCCGGGAGATCGGTAATATCGGGGCTGGCAATGCGGCCACAGCGCTGGCCACAATCCTGGATGAAAAGGTGGACATGAGTGTTCCCTCGGTTCGGATCACCGGTTTTGATGAGGCAGTTGCCAATCTGGGCGGGGCCGAAACCATGACAGTAGCGGTGCTGGTCAATTTCAGCGGCGACGCTCACGGGATGATTATGTTTTTACTTAACGTGGAAGATGCAAAAAGTATTATGGACATTCTGGTGGGTGAAGATGATGGCGAAGAAGGACTCAGCGAAATGAAGATTTCCGGCATCAAAGAAATTGGAAATATTCTGGCTTCATCCTATGTCAATGCCATTTCGGCCTTAACTGGGCTGACCATTGAGGTATCCGTTCCCTATGTGGCCATCGACATGGTCGGGGCTCTGATGAGTGTGCCGATTATTGAATTTGGTGCAATTGGTGACAAATTAATGTTTATTGAAGAAAATTTCCTGGGCGAAACCAACGATTTAAAGAGCAACATGATTATGTTTGCCGAGATCAATACATTAAAAACGATTATGCAAAAACTAGGGCTGGAAATATGAGTCAGGCAATTGTAATTGGAATATCGGATTATAAATTAGCCAAAGGCCCGGAAGTATTGGTCACCTATGCTTTGGGTTCCTGTGTGGGCGTATGTTTGTATGACAAAGTCACAAAGGTTGGCGGTTTATCGCATATTATGCTACCGGACAGTACTAATTTTTCAAATAAGGACATCAATCGCAAAAAATTTGCAGATACTGCCATTGTGGATCTGGTAGACGAGATGAAACGAGCCGGATGCGGCAATAACCGCATCGTTGCAAAAATTGCTGGTGGAGCCCAAATGTTTGAGGTTCAGCCTGGCAGCAAGCTGGGCGCCATCGGGGAGCGCAATATTCTTTGCGTCAAGCAGGTATTGAGCCAGCTACGGATTCCCATTCTGGCCGAAGATACGGGACTAAATTTTGGACGAACCCAATATTTTGATCTGGCTACGGGAATTATGAAGATACAGTCTCTGAATCGCCGGATTGAGGAATTTTAAAGCTAGTTCAGTTGAATATAGTATTATTTCGTAGGGGCGATCCGAGATCGCCCGCACACTACTTGAATAATTCGATTAGTTCAATTTTCAAGGTTCTTTAATTTATTAATATGGTTTTAAATCAAAATAACCAATTATTTGTTGAACACGTTGTGCTCAGCATTTTTTTGAATATAAATTTACACATCATTCACAGTAAGTTTAAACGCTATTAATCAGGGTAAAAAGAGAACAAGAATTTTGTTAAAGAGATGAATAAATTAGGGTGTACCTTTTTCGGCGTTTCAAGTATAATGGTTACAATGAAAACTTTAAAAAATATTTGAAGAGGAGATTTATAATGGCAGAAAATGTTGTAGATAATTACAATCTGGAAGAAGATACTCAGCACGGTAGATTTCTAACCTTTTCCTTAGAAGATGAAGTATTTGGCATTGAAATAAAATATGTAACTGAAATCATTGGAATGCAGTCGATTACCAAGGTTCCGGAGGTACCGACCTACATTAAAGGGATCATCAATCTGCGGGGAAAAATTATTCCGGTGCTTGATGTCCGTCTGCAGTTTGGCAAAGAACCGGTGGACTATAATGATCGTACCTGTATTGTGGTTATTGATATTGAAGCGGTTTCGGTGGGCCTGATTGTCGATAACGTGGAAGAGGTTCTGACCATTGACGATGAAGAAATTGCGCCACCGCCATCCAACAAAACCGGCTTTGAAAATCGCTTTATGAAAGGGATTGGTAAAGCTGGTGGCAAGGTTCAATTATTGCTGGATTGTGAACGCCTGCTGAAGAATGAAGAAATCGAAGTGATTGAAGAATTGCTTGAAGAAAAATAAGTGGAGGATCCGTGATGAGACTTAAGCAAAGAATTAAGGTGCTGATCGTAGACGATTCCCTGGTCTTTCGTGAGTCTTTATCAAGGGAAATATCGAAAGATCCTGACATTGAAGTCGTTGGAACGGCAACTGACCCCTACATGGCCAGAGATTTGATCATTAAACTAAAGCCCGACGTCTTAACCCTGGACGTTGAAATGCCCAAAATGAATGGCATTGAATTCTTAAAAAAACTGATGCCGCAGTATCCCTTGCCGGTCATTGTCGTCAGCTCGGTTTCCAAAAACGTTCTCGATGCTTTAGACGCCGGGGCCGTGGAATTTGTCACCAAACCCAATGTCACCCGCCCCGGGGGGATGGCATCTTTTGTTAATGAACTGATTATCAAAATAAAAATTGCCTCCACCGCCAAGGTTGGCAATCGCAAAAGCGACTATACACCAAGCCGAACGGTAACCAATCAGGGCATTGATACGATGAGTAAGATCATTGCCATTGGTGCCTCCACTGGCGGAACCGATGCGATCCATACGGTAATCTCCAGTCTGCCCCGGGATATGCCTCCGATTATCATTGTCCAGCATATGCCTCCGGTGTTTACTAAGCTCTATGCCGAGCGTCTGAATAACACCTGCGAACTGGAAGTCAAAGAGGCCGAGGATGGTGACGCCTTAAGACCCGGCCGGGTTCTGATCGCCCCCGGAAATTTCCAGATGCGTCTGGCCAAACGGGGTACCGGTTATATTGTTAAATGCACCCAGGAAGAAAAAGTCAGCGGACATTGTCCCTCGGTTGATGTTCTTTTCGATTCAGTGGCGGCTGTGGCCGGGAGACAGTCGGTGGGTGTTATTCTCACAGGTATGGGCCGGGACGGCGCAAATGGTCTCCTGAAGATGAAAAAAACCGGAGCCTACACCATCGGTCAGGACGAAAAATCTTCGGTAGTCTACGGTATGCCGATGGTGGCCTATAACATCGGTGCTGTTGACAAACAATTGCCACTTGATCGCATTGCCGACGAAATTATCCGATTTTTGTCGAAATAAGGCCGATGCTGGTAACGGGCGAACACGGTTCGCCCCTACGAACTAAAAAATACCAACGCAATAATAAAAAACCAACGTAATGCATCATCCCGTAGGGGCGATCCGAGATCGCCCACAACGTCGATGTCAAATCGAATGTTAATCAAAAAATCATGCCGTTGCCCGGGCGGGTACTACCCGCTCCTACGAACCAAAACCACCAGTGTAATAATAAAAAACCAACGTAACACTTCATCCCGTAGGGGCGATCATTGATCGCCCGCCCCCACATCTCCTGAATCCAGACACCATCACTTAAGCGGCGGTCTGGATTTTTTTCTTCATCCCGCCATCATTATTTTTCTTTCTTTTGCTAAAGTTTTCTTTTATAATGACGATAAGTATAACAAGCAGAAATATCACCAAAATTCAGACAAATTTTAATAAAATAGATTATTATATAGAGGAGGTAAAGTCATGAAAATATCATTAGGCAATAATCCCGCTGTTCAATCCAAAATTGGTCAGGATACCGCAACCGAATCAGCCCGTCGTGTTAATGCTGAAAACAAGAAAAATCCCGTTGCCAAGACCGACAGCACCGATATTTCCAACAGCCGTAGCGGATCATTTGAAGACAGCCGGGTTGCCACCGCTAAATCAGCCATTTTGTATGACGTCACCGTCAAAGATTCAAACCGTTTAAGCGAGCTTAAAGCTGCCGTTCAAAACGGTACCTATCACGTAGCCACCAGTGATCTGGTTGATGCGATTTTAAAATAAGTTCCCGGCCCTTTGAAGCAGTCGGGAACTTGATTCGAGGAGGCTTAATATGCTTGAAACAAAAGAATATCAAGAAACACTCGATAGTTTTTATAACTATCTTTTCGGGGTTATTAAGCTTCATCGGGATACCATACCCAAACTTAAAGATGAGTTGATGCTGATTCAGAGCAATAGCATCGATGAGCTAAATGATAACCTTAATCATCAGCAGATATTTTTGTATCAAATTAAAACTTTTGATCAGGATGTTACGACCTACATGGAAAAGCTGGGTGTCAGTGGAGAAAACATCTCTGAAGTAATTAAACAGTTACCCGAAGAAGAACAAAAACGATTTGAAGAATTGCTGGCCGAATTTAAAGAAACAGCCAAAGAAATTAAGTTTTATAAAGATAAATGTCAGACCCTGCTTCAGACAAAACTGCATACCGTCAATAAAAGTATTGCTCAGTTTAAAGCAAAACAGGATAAAATGACGTATGGCGAAGATGGAAAAGAAGAAGGCAGTGTCAAACTTCCCAGCGCTTTTGAAAAGAGTGTTTAAAATAGATTAAGGAGAAATGATATGACAGCAACATTTGTATCATATAATATCGCCAGTCGGGCCATGAACGCCAGCCAGGCCAGCATTAATATCGTGGGGAATAATATTTCCAATGTTAATACCGAAGGATACACCCGGCAACGGGTCGATATTGTGTCGGTGACCACCAGTGGAAAGGTTGAAAAATATGCAACGCCAGTGGTTTCAACCGGCCTTGGCTCCAAGGCAACCGGTACCACTCAGCTTCGTGACCCTTACATTGATGCCCGGTATCGCAATCAGAATTCCGAAAACAACCGCTACGAAACCATGGTTAAGGGTCTTAGCAACCTTGAAGATGTCTTTGACGAAGCCTCAGCCGAAGCCCTCCAGGGGGAATTGTCCAGCTATATCAACGATCTGCAGAGTTTGTCACAAACGCCAACCAGCTCGGACATTGCCCAGGTGGTGAGGTCAGCTGCCGAAAAAGTCACCCAGATGCTTAACATGTATGCCAATCAATTGGATGAAATTCGTACAGAGCAAACCGAAAACCTGGAAGTTACCGTTAAGAGTGAATTTAATACTTATGTTAAAAATATTGCAGCGCTGAATGAACAGATCCAACGGGAAGAGATTTATGGCAATACACCCAATGAACTGTATGATCAGCGCAATTTGCTGATTGATAAGCTTTCAGAGGTTTCCAACGTCAAAGTTAGCATGTCTCCCGCTGATCGGATTTCGGAGAACCTCTCCATTCCGCATTATCGCATCACCATTGAAAATCCCAGCGGTGGCGAACCCATCCTGATTGTCGATAATGATAAATACGCCGAAATGAGTCTGGATGCCACCATTGATCCCCTTGATGTAAAACTTTCAATTACGGATACGGCCGGCAATTTAAGAGATGATGCCAATAGTCTCGTCACTAACGGTAAGCTTGAGGGCTATTTAAGCATTATCAACGGTAAAGGCAGCTTTGCCAGTGCAACGGAGAATGATGCCAAGGGCATTTATTACTATAATGAAAAGATTGACATTTTTGCCAAACAGTTTGCCGATACCATGAATAAATTAAACAGTGAAATTTATGAATCGGATGGTGCAGGCGGATATGTGCTCAATGATTACAGCACCGATCCCAAGAATCTCTTTACCGATGCGTCTGGTACATCAACTACAAACCTGACCGCCCGAAACATTCAGGTGTCAACGGCCTGGCTCAGTAACCCATCATATATTAATACCACCCGTAAGCCAGCCATTGATCCAACTCCGACAGGCTATGAAGCAACGCCAGCTGGTTCGGACAATGTGCTGCGAATGATTGAAAATATGAGCAGTAAAGTTGACTTTAAGGACAGTAATGGCAATACCATTTTAAATGGAACCTTTAATGAATACATGACCAGTGTGGTCAGTGAAGTGGGGACGGATGTGGAGTTATATACCAATTTCTCTAAAACTGCCACTAACGTGTTCCAGACCATTTCCGATGCCAGAGACTCGGTTTCTGGGGTTTCACTCAATGAAGAAGGAATCAACCTTTCATCTTTCCAGAAGATTTACGGAGCAGCGGTGCGGTATTTTAACGTACTGGATGAAAATCTCGATACGATTATTAATCGGATGGGTGTCTGATTACCGTAGAATGAAAACAAATATAAAACGATTATAACAGGAAGGGAAGTGAAATTATGCGAATTACCTATCGAATGATGACCTCAAAATATTCAACCAATTTAAATAGTTTGTCATCAGATTTAGATAAACTAAATACCCAGGTGGCAACTGGACGAAAATACGCCAAAACTTCTGAGGATGTGTCATCGGCAGTACGGGGCTATCAGATCAGACGGAATCTGGCTAAGGTAGAGGGATATCGGGATAATATTCAACATGCCGATGGATTTCTAACCAACTCTGAAACGACGTTAGGTCAGATTGAATCATCGCTGGCTGAAGCCACTGATAAAATATTGCAGGGGATGAATGGCACCCAAAGTGAAGGTGACCGAAAGATTATTGCCAGTGAACTGCGCACCATCCAAGCTCAAATGCTGGAAACTATGAACACCGAGGTAACCGGGATGTACCTGTTTGGCGGCAGCAATAATCAGAAACCATTTGAAGTTGTTGATGGAAAATTACAGTATAATGGTGTGAAACTAGATGATCTGGTTAAGGGTTCAGTTGAAGCAGAGACACTGGAAAAAGACAGCATGTATGTCGATATTGGCTTGGGCGTTAAATTTGATGATGCTACTGGCGAGGTTGACCGTAATTCAGTTTTCAATTATTCATTTCCGGGGCTGAGCTTTATGGGGATGGGAACTGATGCTTCAGTAATCACCGGAGAAGATGTTTCTAACAATCTATATGATCTGCTGGGACGGATTGCAACTGAATTTGAAAAATCAGATGGAGATTATTCTGTTGAGAAAGTCGATAGCCTTTATGGGATGTTTAAGGAAAACAGTCTAAAAACCTATCAAGCAACCACAGAAATTGGTGCAAAAACCCAGTATCTGCAATTTATGACTAGCCGTTATGAAACTCAGGATTTTAACCTACAGGAACGACAGACTCAGGTTGAAGGTGTTGATGCTGCCTATACCTATATCGCTTTTCAAAGTCAAAAGGTCGCTTATCAGGCGGCCTTACAAATGGGGCAAAGTGTGGTACAGCAGTCCGTTTTTGATTATATGTCTTAAATAAGGAAGAAAGGAGAATGCTATGGAACAGTTAATTACGATTGAAACCGTCCCAATTAAGATTGAATATGTTGAGAAGGAACCGCTGGCGTTATCATCCGTTCATGCGCAAAATCGTCAAGCTGAAAATCAGATTGAAGCGCAGCCGGTTCAGACTCTCCCAATTCGCATCAACCTTCAGGATTCCTTTGTTCCCAGTTCTACCTATAATTGGGATAACTCGACCTATACCGCAACAGCCAAGATTGGTGATGACGGCAATCTAAAACTGAATATTCAAATGGAAGATGGGGATTCCCGGGCGATCCGGTTTACCCAGGCCAACCGTAGCATTAATTCAATGGCAAGAAAAATGGAAAGCGAGCTTAATCCTGAGTACGCTAATATGGAGCTGAGCATTCCGATGGCTTCATTGCCAAGTGCGATGCCGACGGTTGACAATTTTAAAACAGAGTTTATGCCTCCTGATTTGAAGCTGGTCGTTACCCAGCGAGCCGACGTTGTTATTAAATATGTCGGTGGACCGATCTATGTACCACCCAGTGCAGACCCTAATTATAAACCGCCACTTGGGTTTGAACAGCAGCTTAATGGTTCGGTTGCACCACTTTTGGATGAAAAAGTATAATGATAAAGAATAGAAAAACTGATCATAGTTCAAGTTTACTTAAACGCTGAGATTGGTTTTTCTTTTTTGTTTTTTTTTGAAAAAGTTCTAAACTCATAGACACAATAGCCGATAATAAATACAACAAAGAAAGATCATGTTATTAAAAAGGCCAATTAAAAATTCAAGAAAAGTATAAAAGTTTCTAAAGTTAAAGAAAACTTGGCCGATATTAATAACAAGAGCGAAAAAGCTTATAATTTGGCGGACCTTGCGTACGGAGGAAGGCCTACAAATTAAAGAATAATAAAAAAACGGAGGAAAAAACAATGAGAATCAATCATAACATTGCAGCATTAAACACTTACAATAAGTTATCTGCAAACACGGCGGCTACTTCTAAGTCATTAGAAAAATTATCTTCAGGTTTAAAAATTAACAGAGCTGGCGATAACGCAGCTGGCTTGGCAATTTCAGAAAAAATGCGTGGTCAGATTTCGGGTTTAAACACATCTTCAAGCAATGCCAGTGATGGTATTTCACTAATCCAAACTGCTGAGGGGGCTTTAAACGAAACCCATTCAATTCTTCAAAGAATGAGAGAGCTGGCTGTACAATCTTCAAATGATACTAACACCGATGCAGATCGCGGTGAAATTCAAAAAGAAATCAACCAGTTGACAAAGGAAATTGACAGAATTTCTAACGATACTGAATTTAATACACAAAAACTGTTAAATGGTGATAAAGCTATTAAAACAACAACAAGTGTTTCAGGTGTAACAAATGATAATGTCAGTGTTGAGGCGGGCGTCGCTGGAGGCACATATAAAGTTGTGACTGATATCACTGCAGCAAGCGTTACTGGTATTTCTGCTACAGGAACAGGTTTCGCAAATGCAAGTGGAACGGTACAACTTAGTGGAGCTGATCTTGGTACAACCGATTTAAAGGCAGGTACATACACAATTACGGTAGATTCAACAGCTAAAACAGCTTCATTAACTGATGTTGATGGAAGACTAGTTGAATCAATCGATACTACAGGCACAAGCAAAGTAATAGGTGGAATTGATATTTCAGTTGGTGCTGCAACAGATGGAACACTTACTTTTACTGTTGGTACAGCTAAGAAAGAAGAAATAACAGTTACAAACGCTGCTGGTAAAGAAGTTAAAGGAATAAATGTTGAGCTAAATTATGATGCTGCTGATGCAAGTGGTTCGATTGTAGTTGATGCAAAAAATGTATTAACTTTCCAGATTGGAGCAAACACAGGTCAATCTACTACTTTAGGAATTGACAACATGAGTGCGAAAGAACTTGGTGTTGATGCATTGGATTTAACAAAACAGTCCACTGCAAATAGTGCTATTACTACAATTGATGATGCTATTGCTGAAGTTTCATCTCAAAGAGCGAAATTAGGAGCTGTTCAAAATCGATTGGAACACACCATTAACAACCTAGGCACATCAGCTGAAAACTTAAGTTCAGCTGAATCTCGTATCCGTGATGTTGATATGGCTAAAGAAATGATGGAATTTACCAAGAATAATATTCTTTCTCAAGCGGCTCAATCGATGCTTGCTCAGGCAAATCAACAACCACAGAACGTACTTCAATTATTACAATAATTAATTTTAAAAAAGCTGCCTAATGTCATTAACATTAGAAAAGAAAAACCGCTGAGAAATTGGCGGTTTTTTCTATTTATTTAGACTTTAGTCTGTTGAGCACGCAAAACGTGCGAAATAATAAACCACCTGCTATGCGGGTGGTGGGCAAAAGGGTTATACCCAAAAATCACCTTTCCATGTAAGATAGAGATGTTCAGGCTCTA
>NZ_MJUY01000046.1:0-4840 GCF_002237635.1 Acetobacterium sp. MES1 | reverse complement strand
GTGTGTAGAGTACCCCTGTCAGAAGATTGAAACGATGCTGACAAAATCCCGAAAATACAAAACCATCTGTCAGGAAATTTGCAATGATCAGGAATACGCTGTGCTGGAAAAAGCCTTTTTCAAAAAGCACATCAATTTAAGTAAAAAAGATAGAGAATAGGGATGTCTATTGATATTCTTCCAGATTGGTGGCCTGGCGGTCATGGGCCAGCTTGGATTGCTGTAGCATTACCGGATTGTCAATTTCACAGATGATCAGGGCCAGGGAAAGCGATCATCTAGTTTTTTAAAAATACGTCAGAATTTATTGTAAAGAGGGACTTTAAAATGGTAAAATGAGGCTCGCTACTGACAAAAATAGGAGGGCCCTGATGCTTCAATATGAGTTACAATTATTGGTGGTGACAATACTCTTTTTTTCAATTATTTTTCTCGATTTTTTAAAAAATAAAAAACTGCCGCTGTTATCCAATAAGTGTTTTACCCTGATGCTATATTTCACCGCAGTAAATTTAGTTTTTAATGTGCTGAAAATTTATGCCACAGTCAATGCGGACGTTTTTACGCCACAGGTGAATCGTCTGATTAGCCAGATTTTTTATGCCACGCTGATTATGATCGTCGTGTCGCTTTTCTGGTATGTTGAAATTTTAGGCAACAATCAGAAACGGATGCGGTGGAAAAAAGTGCTGAGCAGTATGCTGCCCCTGGCCTTTTCACTGGTGATGATCATTTTTGGTGATTTATCCTATGAACTACACGATCAGCAACTCTATGCCCATGGTTCCATGGTGGCGGGATTCACAGCCAGTCTTTTTTTCTATTGCGCCTGGATCTTTGCGGATACCTTTCGTTATCAAAACAACATCCAAAAAAATCACCGATTGGCAATCCGCCTGGGAATTCTGATGCTGATTGCCGGCGGAGGCATTCAACTCTTCAATTTTGGCCTGCTTTTTTCGGAAGTGGCGGTCACTCTGATGATTCTGTTTATCTACCTGGCTTTTGAAAATCCCAAGGAATATCAGGATGAGGAAACGGGTAGCTTTAACAAACGGGCCTTTCATTTGATGATGAATGAAAAAAAGGAAGCCGAAAAACCCTTGATTCTGGTGAATGTGGTGGTGGATGATTTAAAAAGAATCCAAACCATGGTGGGGCATGACAACGCCAATCATATTCTGGCAATTATCGGGCAGATGATGACGGATAGCTTCCAGTTCTGTCCTCATTGCGACAGAAAAGTGAATCGCAAGATTCGGCATGCCACCCATTTCAGTCTTTATCACTCCCGCAGTAATGTCATGACCTTTATAACCGAAGCGCCTCTGACCGCCATCGAGGATCAATTGGCGCTGTTGGCCCGACAGCTTAAAGAACCGATTCAGTTTGCCCAATTTTCCATTGTTATAAAAGCCCATATTGATGTTATTTTTACCGACAGTTACATCAATATGGAAAGCTGTGATGAGGTCTATGAGATGATGAATTATATGGCCGCTCATAACGAAGCGACCGCCGATACCATCACCTATCTATTAAATGAGGAGATCATCAATCGCAAGCTCCGCCATTCAACCATTGAAAGAATTCTTCGCGATGCGATTGATCAGGATGGCTTTGAAATGGTCTATCAACCGATCTATCATACTCAGAATGAACAGTTTCTTTCGGCCGAAGCGCTGGTTCGCTTAGCTGATACGACCACGGTTGGTTTTATCTCTCCAGAAGAGTTCATTCCGATTGCTGAAAAGAAAGGCCTGATCATGGAACTGGGAGCGATTGTCTTTGAAAAAGTTTGTGCCTTTGCCCGGGACAAGGAACTTCAGGACCGGGGGATTGAGTATATTGAAGTAAATCTGTCAGGAATTCAGTGTGTCCATCCCGACCTTCCCAGGCAATTGCAGAAGATCATGAAAAAATATCAGATTAAGCCAGGTTTTATTAATCTGGAAATAACCGAAACGGCTTTTGTGGAATCCGGTGAAATGTTACAGGAGAATATGCTCAAGCTACGACAGATGGGGTGTAGCTTTTCAATGGATGATTTTGGCACCGGGTATTCCAACCTGTCACGGATGGCGGAGGTCGTTTATGATCTGGTGAAATTGGATAAGAGCCTGATCTGGCCCTGCTTCGATCAGGAGAACAACAAGGCGACAGCCATTCTGGAAAATATCATCACGCTGTTGCTGCAACTGAATGTTAAAATCGTCGCAGAAGGGGTCGAGACAAAAGAGATGGCGGCCTATTTGAACAACTGCGGGGTTACGCATTTGCAGGGCTATTATTATTCCAGGCCGATCAGCGAAGCGGCTTATCTCGATTTTTTAGACACAGACCAAAGGGGAACCCCTTTTATTACTAGCCAATAAAAATGGGAATGCCTGCTTAAAAAAATCTCAGGGGGTATGTTTATAAGGTCAAGATGAAAGTCACGCCCGATTGACTTTTACAGGAGGTTAAGATGATGAAAAAAAGCTTGGCTGTTGTTGTCCTTGGTTTATTGCTTGTTCTGCTTTCAGGATGTGTTAATCATTCAGCCCAGAACCAGACCTATGAAAAAACCATTGCCACCGCCCGGACTGAAATCTGGAAAGAAATCAGCGGTCGGGGGGCTGCCAGTGCGACCATTGCGATTATGGAAAATGGCAAAATTGTATATGAAGAAGGTTTTTCCAAGGCCAATCGCCTGGCAGCCAAAGATGTTGATGCCCATACCCAATATAATATTGGTTCTGTCAGCAAGGTCTTTACCGCGGCAGCGATCATGCAGCTGGTGGAATCCGGGCAGCTGGAGCTTGACAAACCAGTGGTCGATTACCTGCCGGAATTTACCATGAAGGATGACCGCTATCGTCAGATCACCGTGCGGATGCTGCTCAATCATACCTCGGGTCTGCCGGGAACGATGCTCGCAAACGGCTTTGCAACGGAAAAAGATCCCGATTTTCTGACGAACTTCATGGCCTATCTGGCTAACAGCCAGTTAAAGGATGATCCCGGGCTGGTCAGTGTTTACTGTAATGATGGGTTTACTCTGGCAGAGGTGCTGATTGAAAAAATTTCCGGCCAACGCTATGCCGATTATCTTGAACGCCATTTCTTTTCAAAAGCTGGTATGGATGACAGCTCTTGTTCCTTTCAGGACGGCAATGAAAATGTTGCTTTAAAGTATAATAACGACGATGGTACTGCCCTGCCGCCAGAAATTATCAATCTGCTGGGAACCGGGGGGATTTCCTCCACCGCCGTCGATTTGTGCCGTTTTGGCAATGGCCTGCTTAATGGCAAACTACTCAGCGCGGCGTCCTTTAAGGAGTACACCAGTCCCCAGTATGGTCCCGAAACGATGCCCTCGGGAATGCCCATTGATAACTACGGTCTGGGTTGGGATATGGTGGCGGTGCCGACCTTTGCCGAACAGGGGGTCACGGTGGTTGGTAAAAACGGGGCGACCTTACAGTATGCGTCCCAGCTTTATCTGATCCCCGAGGCCGATCTTTCGATTGCTCTGATTTTTGCCGGTACCGCCAATGTCGTCGGGATTGCCGATAAGATTACCCAGGCCCTGCTGGAAGAAAAAGGGATCATTCCGGCGGCTGAGACCACTGCCAAAACCATCACCCCGACGGCCATTCCCAATGACATACTCGGTTTTGCCGGCTACTATGGGGCCAGTGGCAGTATCATCAAAATTGACTTTGATCAGCAGACAAACGCCCTGGTTTATCAGCAATTTGATGGTCAGTCCTTTGTGACTGCGGCAACCTATCCCTATCTGGGAGATGGTTATTTTGATATGGATTATGATCAGTGGTTGTCATTTTCGGAAGGTTTTGGTAAAAAACTGTTGCTCCAGTCGACGGCTCACACCACCTATGGGACGGTGATCGGCGAGGGCATCAAGGCCAATAATCCCATTGACACCAGCCGTTTTGAAGGCAAGAGCTGGCTGCCGGTAAGTCTCAGTGCCACCGATTTTACCGTATTCTCGGCATCAACCGGGAGTATTCCGGAACTCCCCGGGACGATTTATTTCGGCAGTGACGGCAGCTATACCCCCTATCCCCTGAAAGATCAAAATAGCGGCTTTATGAATCTGGCCTATGCCCGGGATCTTTGTGAACCGATTATCACAACAGAAAACGGTAAAAGTACGTTGACAGCGATGAGCCATACCTTAATTGATGTCGCTGAGATTCCCAGTCTTCAAAAGGGTGAGACAATCAGCATTGACAAAAGCGGTGAAAACATCATCAGGCGGCTGGATGCTGATGGCCGCTTCGGAATCAGCTTACCCGAGAATAGTCGTCTGATCATCTACGATCCAGCGTTAGCAGTTGTCTACGATACGCTCTATGGTGAGATTAAAGATGTCCCGGTAACGGCCGGTTCCTATGTGATGTTTATTGGTGCGGTAGGTGCAAGCTTCCCTTATGACTACGGCGTTTAAAGAGCAGTGGGGATAAAATTGCAAATCACAAGGGATGAAGTCGCGGAAGAAACCAGGAAGAATGCCCAAAATGCCAACCGGATCAGTCAACCGGCTTCGGTAAATCCTCCGGATACACAGGCAACAGTTTCCCATCAATTGACCAAACCGAGGATTATCCTGGATGAGGGGGACAAATATTAACTGAGCATGAACGGTTTTTCTTAGGAGCTGGGACATCAAAAACGCCGCAACAAATGATAATTAACTAAAACCGTCCATGGTGCTGCTTTGCGCGCCATGGGCGGTTTTTATTCACTGGCTGTATCGTTTTAACCCCGGGGCTTAAAACGATACGCTGCCGATCTAAAGTAACCAGTTTACGGCTGGCTGATATCGGTAATC
>NZ_MJUY01000045.1:0-5079 GCF_002237635.1 Acetobacterium sp. MES1 | reverse complement strand
CGCTTGACAACAAGACTTATTGCTATCAGGGATGAGCATATCAATTGTGTTGATGGAGTGTTTTAATGAGAAATCATAAGCGACACAAACGTGTTGCATATGCATTCAAAAAGTGATACAATTAAAGAAGGAACGGAGGCGTAGCATATGGCTAAAACAAGTACAATTCATGTGAGAATTGATCCAGAATTAAAAATGAATGCTGAGTTGTTATTAAATCAATTGGGTTTAACTACATCTGAAGCAATCAATATTTTTTTAAGTCAAGTGATCTTAAGTGGAGGTCTGCCCTTTGAAATTAAAATGCCTCGTCCAAATGAGATAACTTTACTCGCTATGAAGGAATCAGCTGAAATAATCAACGGAAATATTCAGGTTGAATCTCAAAGTGTAGAATCTTTTTTTGAGGAAATGGGATTATGAAGTATATTGCAAAATATACAAATCAATTTAGAAAAGACTTCAAACTCTGTATAAAACGCGGATATAATATGCGATTGCTCAAAGAGATAATGCTAGCACTCGAAAATGGAGAAGAATTAATGGAAAGAAATAGAGATCATAGTTTGTTTGGGAATTATACAGGTTATCGTGAATGTCACATACAACCTGATTGGTTGTTAATTTATCAAATATATTCCGACGTAATCGTTTTCGATCGGACAGGAACGCATTCGGATTTGTTTTAGTCGGGAAAGCTGTGCCTACTACCAATTGGGGGGCCTGCCGCTAATTTATCAACTTAAAATTGTCTGACAAAATAATTGAACTGAGAAAGGAAATGGAGCAAAATAGTGAGCTGGAAATTTTGGAAGCAGGATCAGCCGCTTCAGGATGATAAACTTAACAGTATTTCTGACGGTCTGAAGCAGCTTTTGGCAGCAACAAACGGGCAGCCGTTTGAGCAGTTGGAGATGCAGATTAAAGAAAATGCGGAGATGATCAATCGATTATCCCGATTACAATATAAAATGGGACAGGAGTTAATCAATAAGGTGACGCCGATCTATGATAATCTTGGCGATGTGACACTACTTTGCCAAAAAGGACAGGCGGCTACTGAGCTGGCGATCCGGGAAAACAGTAACCGGATGTTAGTGTCGACCCTGATCGATTCGATCGATACAATCGATGGGGTGATGCAGAATGCCTGCGGAGATATTCCCGATGAATGGCGGACTTTTTTAAAGACCATCCAGATTTCGGAGCTGGATGGACTGGCAAGGGTGGGCATTCGCGAGCTGGAGCTCCTGGGTTCAAGCTTTAACCCGATCTTTGCCGAAGCGGTTGAGGTCAGAGCAATCGATCAACTGACCGGGCAGAATAAAGCGATGCGTCCCTATGAGGTGATCGAAGTGCTGCGGCGGGGCTTTATCGATGGTGAAGGAAAAGTGGTCCGGAAAGCTCAGGTCATTACGCTCACTAGCAGCAACCAATTATAAATTAAGAAAGAGACAGTAAGTATGAATAATGAGTTAGTCGGAAAACGGCCCATTGTGGGAATCGATTTGGGTACAACCAATTCATCAGTGGCCTATATCAACGCCAGCGGTGAACCGGAAATTATCACTTCATTTAAAGGTGAGAAATTAATACCATCAGTCATTATGATTGACTTAAACAATCAGGTTGTCGTCGGACAGGAGGCTAAAGATGCGGTGATTGCCATGCCGGAGCGAACCCTGACAGCAGTCAAACGGAAGATGGGCCAAAAGGATGAACTGCCGATCGCCGATCGCCGGTTGCTGCCGGAGGAAGCTTCGGCCATTATTTTAAAAGAACTGAAAAAGTATGCTGACGCCGCCATGGGCGAAGGCGAAAAGGAAGCGGTTATTACCGTCCCGGCTTACTTTACCGATGAACAGCGTCGTGCCACCAAACAGGTCGGTGAAATTGCCGGATTTGCGGTGGAGCGGATCATCAATGAACCGACCGCCGCCGCTTTGGCATATGGTCTCAACAATCTTAAGAAAAAGGCCAATATCCTGGTTTATGATTTGGGTGGCGGCACTTTTGATGTTTCTGTTGTTGAAATGATGAAGGGCATTCTGGAGGTAAAGTCTTCGGCGGGCAATAATTTTCTGGGTGGCGAGGATTTTGACTGGAAGTTGGTTGATTTTCTGGCGGAATATATGATAAGAACTTATGACGTTGATCCCCGAGCCAGCATCCAGGCCAGGTATATCTTAAAAACAGAGGCTGAAAAAATAAAAATACTGCTTTCTAAAAAAGCGGTGGTTGAGATTGCCATTCCCATTGTCGTGGTCAAGGATCATAAGCCATTGGGAATCTATACCCAAATCACCCGGGAACAATTCGAGGCGATGATTGCGGAGTTTCTTGATGAAACGATGGGGCTGGTAAAAAAAGCGCTTGATGATGCTCAGCTGGACGTTTCTGAAATTCGTGATGTGCTGCTTGTCGGCGGCTCCACGGCGATTCCTCAAGTTGAGCAGTTACTGAAGGAATACTTTAACAAAAAACCCAAAAAAGAAATTCATCCCGAGGAAGCGGTAGCCTTGGGGGCGGCGGTTCAGGCCGGTATTAAGTCAGGCCAGTTGCTCAAGCAGCAGTTAATTGCCACTGACGTTGCCCCCTTTGCCATGGGCATTGCGGTGTTAAAGGTTGATGCCACTGACCGCCTGAAACCCGGCGGATTTCAGAAGATTATTGACCGAAACACCACCATTCCAGTGCGTAAGAGCGAACCATTCACCACCTGCTGTGATGGCCAGACCACGGTTTCGATTGAAGTCTATCAGGGGGAAGACGAATGGGTTGAGCACAACCATTTTCTGGGCGAGTTTCTGGTCGATGGCATTCCGCCGGCACCAGCCGGGATGGAAGGCATAAATGTCAGCTTTTTTTATAACATCAATGGCATTCTGGAAGTAACCGCGCAGTTAGAGTCGACCAGAAAGAAAGTCATTGTCAACATGCAAGATGAGCTGCAACGGGACTCGATGGAGATCTTTCGGGCAAGTGTCAAGAAGATTGAAGCGCTGCTGGAAACAAAAACAGCAGAGCAGCTGAGCAGTCACACTCAAATGAGTTTTATCGATGCATTTGATTTTGAGGATGAAAAGGATTTTGGCTATCCAGATCTGGAAAATCAGGATCTGGAAGTCCTGAAACAGGAGCTTGAGCAGCTTCGGACCGATTTGTCAGGCAGGATAAACGTAGATGAGAATCAGATCCTGGAGCTAATTGAGGCAGCGATAACCACGCAGGAAAGAAGTGCCATGATTGAAGCCATTGAAGAAGCAACAGATTTGCTGATAAAACTGGATTTGGATTAGGGAGTGGCAGCATGTTTAGAAAAGGTATTTTTGATCAACGGAAAAACAACCGATTGGAAGATTATTACAAGATTCTGGGAACAACTGCCAAGGCCGGTCCGGAAAAAATAAAAGAGCGCTATTTTGAAAAACTAAGAGCGTTTCCGCCGGAAACCCATCCGGAAGAATTTCAACAGATCAGAAAAGCTTATGAGACGCTGAAAAATCCCGATGAACGGCGAAAATATGATATTCTGAGAAAATTCGGGCCAAAAATAGAAAAAGAAATGAACAATGCCATGATCCAAGTCATGACCGGAAATGATAAAGCGGCCCATAAGACCTTGTCTAAAATAATTGAAATGGATCCGGATAATGTTCAGGGATATTTAATTAAGGCCGAACTGTATCTGGAACAGAATAATCTGGCAGATTTCGAAATCTACTTTCAAAAAGCAATCGATAAATTAAAGACAGAAGAGGGTGCAGACCTTGCTTTTTTAAAAATAGCATTGTTGGCGGAACATGGTTACATGGAAGCGGCACAAAAGGAAATAGTCTGTTCAAAAGAACGCTATCCGGCTTCTGCGACGCAGTTTGATCAGATTTCTATCAGAGTCTATCGGGGTTTGCGGGACTATGAAAATCTATGGCAGATTACTTCTAAGTTAGTGCCGCCGATCAAGGAAAGTCAACCGGATCACATCTATCTGATGATTGACTGGTTAATTGCCGGACTGGAACTGGAAAAAAAGAAGGAAATCAGCCACATTATCAGTCGTATGAAAAAACTGCTCCGTTTGATCGAGGATCAGGAAGAACGAGACTATTTGACCAGCGTTTTTGTCGACGAATACTGTGGTTATCATGATGTCGGACGTTTTGAAGACGCAATGGCGTTTATTGAGCTGGCCTTGTTTATTGATAAAAATGACAAGGAACTGCAAGCCTTAAAAAAAGAACTGGTGCCACTGGTAGCCCTGGATGCCACAATTCGACGTCTGGATTGTGATTGCTATCTGATTCCCTATCTAAAAGTCGTGGCGCTCAAACATTTTTATGAAAGCTTTGACATCGAACCGGAAGAAGGCTTTAGTGCGGATTATTATCAAACAATTGCAGAATATAAGGATTGTAATGAAGAGATTGCCTGGGGAATTATGCAGATCAAAAAAAGATATCCTGCTGTTTATAAAGCGTTTCAAAGCGACTGGGAAGCCTTATTTGCAGAGCATACCGCCGGTTTGAATCGTGAAGCCAAGCGGCGACTGAGATAGGCATCTATGTGTGACAATCTGAGTGATCAAAATATGGGCCGCCAAGTATAAATCAGAAAATGCCTTATATTTTCAGGTGATTCAGTTGTTTTGAGGCTGATAACCAATAACTACGCTTCAAAACAACCGATCCCCCACATCATTCCCCTCTGCTAAATTAAGCAGCGAGACGTAAATATTCACCACAATCTGAAACAGCTCCGGGGGAATTTCCTGGCCCATTTGGAGCTTTGATAGAAGAGTTGCAGCAGAGTCATCGTGGTAAATGGGGATGCCATTTTCTTCAGCGACATTTAATATATTCTGGGCGACAAAACCCGTCCCGGCTGCAACAATCACCGGAGAATTATTTTTCTCCGGATCATAGCGCAGGGCGGTTACCTTGAGTGGTTTGTCGGGATCATTTTGATCGTTGCTGGTATTTTTTTTTATCTGGCCGTCCTGAATATGGACGGCCTTTGTTTTTTTATTTTTAGATGGTGACATCGAGTCCTACCTTTCGAAAAGCCAGTTTGGGAAACCGC
>NZ_MJUY01000044.1:0-5778 GCF_002237635.1 Acetobacterium sp. MES1 | reverse complement strand
CAGAGCAGGGCAACCGGCCAACGGTCCCGGCGGTCGGTAATATATGACATACGCTGCTGTTTCGCTATTTCTTTCGGCGCTTGACAAAAAAACCAAGCGCATCCTGAAGAATCTCAATCTCTTCTTTAGCTTCCCGTAGCTCTTTTTCGAGCTGCTTTAAACGATTGGGATCTGCTAGTGGGGTATTCCCAGGATCATCACAAAAACCAACCTTTCCATTTTTAGCTTTGCTGATCCATGTGTATAATGTATCGATTTTTATACCTAATCGCTCTGCTGCCGCTTTGTTGCCAATCTCATTTGCCAGTTTCAACGCTTCATAGCGTTCTTCGGCACTATATATTTTTTTCATTATTAGTCAGTCCTTTTTATTTCTATTTTACCTCATTTCCTTGCAATTTGGGACTGCACTTTTATGATAACACTCCAAAGCGAAACGTTAGTCAATGCCTTTTAACCTCTAATTATGAATTAATTTTTAAATCAACTTTCCTTCTTCAAAGCAGAAATATACCAGAGGCTTCTGGAAACACAACCCTTACTGAAGCTTTTTGATTACTACAATCTGGACATAAAAAAAGGCTCTCGATGTTTTTCATCAAGAACCAATGATCAAAAATTATTATTTTTACGGATACACCTCAATCAGCACATCCATAATGCCACCGCAGGCCATCCCCTCGTCTTCAGCCACTTCCCCGGTCATATCAACATGCATGGTCAGAAAGCCGGCCTCTTCACGCAGAAGATCCCGGGCGGCGACGATCACTTCGCCTTCGCTGCAGCCGCCGCCAATGCTACCGAGGCTACGGCCATCGGGCCAGATAATCATTTTAGCCCCAGCCCCCCGGGGAACAGAACCTTTTTTTGAAATGACCGTCACAATCGCCCGTTTGTCAGAGTCATTTTCTGCTAAATTCTTAACCACTTCAAAATCGAAATCGGAATGATTGGTCTTATTGTTCCGATCCGCTTTTTCCGGTTGATGAGCCATTCGCTTCACCTGAATGATCTCAGCAATAATCGAAATGGCAATTTCTTCCGGGGTTACCGCCCCAATTCGTAGCCCGATCGGTGAATAAACCCGGGCGAGTTGTTCCTCCGTAAAACCGTCTTCCCGAAACTGAGCCATCAAGCCCTTAACCCGGCGTTTGGACCCGATCATCCCCAGATACTCGGGATTTTTGGTAATCACCTGGCGCAGGCACACAGCATCATGGCGATGGCCGCGGGTGACTACAACGACGTAGTCGGTGTTTTTGACCTGCAAGCGGTCAAAACAGCTGTCAAAGCTTTCACACATTACCCGACTAGCTTCGGGAAAGCGTTGCGCATTGGCAAAAGACGGTCGATCATCGACAACGGTGACCTTAAAGCCGATATCCGCCCCATAACGGGCCAGCGGCTTGGCAATATGACCGCCTCCCAAAATAATCAGCCGCCCTTCAGAGTAAAAGGGTTCATATAAGACGAAAGCCCCCTCTTCGGTGGTATTAAATTTCGGCAGTCCCTGATCAATAACGGCTGTGATCGTTTTTCTGGTTTTTTCATCAAATTGTTCCGTTTGTAAATCGCCATTTCTCAAAACTGATTTTTCGATTGTTCGCTTCGTTGTTTCCGGATTTGTTACTCCCCGGGTGCACATAATCACCTGTTTTTCATTTTCCAATTCATTAAGTAGTTTTTGATACGGATTAACCACGTTCTTGTCCCTTTCTGAAACGATCGTCCAACCAGATCTCCCGGGGACGATGACCGATTTCAAGTTGAATTTCATATTTGCTGATTTTGCTGTAAAGAGTATTTCTTTGGATGCCCAGAGCTGAGGCCGTCTGGCTGATATTGCCCTTATAGAGTTTTAAGACCCGTTTGATATGCTCTTTCTCCATATAAGATAAGTCGAGCTGTGCCGGATCAAGATCTTCGAGTCGCTCTTCCCGCAATTCAATTGGCAAATTTCCAGCAATTGCCGCAAATTGGGCCATCGGGCTGGGTTGCTCACTATTTTCCGAAAAATACTTATAGGGAAATGCTTCTGTGTTAATAATCAGTTCCACCACATTTTCCAGTTCCCGCACATTCCCCGGCCAACTGTAACTTTCCAGTAATCGCATGTTGTCCTCAGTAATTTCAAATTCCTGCTTTTCATATTTCGCTGACAGATTTTTCATGAAATATTGAAATAAAATGGCAATATCGTGGGTGCGCTCGCGCAGAGGTGGCAGATACAGGGGTAGGACATTGAGACGGTAAAACAGATCCTTCCGGAAACGACCCAGCTCAACTTCTTTTTTGAGATCCTTATTGGTTGCCGCGATAATCCGCACGTCAATGGGAATCGAGCGCTGGCTGCCAATCCGGGTAATGACGTTTTCCTGTAATACCCGCAACAATCGGGTCTGCATATCAAGCGGCATCTCGCCGATTTCGTCAAGCATGATCGTACCATTATTGGCCTGTTCAAACTTACCAATGTTGCCGCCTTTCTTGGCCCCAGTATAGGCGCCTTCCTCATAACCAAACAGCTCCGATTCAATCAATTGGTTGGGAATTGCCCCACAATTTATGGCCACAAAGGGCTCATCAACCCGTTTGCTGAAATTATGAATGGCCTGGGCAAAGACTTCTTTTCCACAGCCGCTCTCCCCCAAAATCAGAATGGTCGAACGATTGTTGGCGATTTTTTTGGCATACTCAATGGTGCTGACAAAATGGCTGTCAGCACCCATAATTTTGTCAAAAGTGTAATAGGGCTGTTCGGATTTGACGATTTTTTTCGTTTGATCTTCTTTTAAAACAAAGACAATCTCAATACTGTCATCCTGAGGGTTATAAATCGGGCTAGCTGTCATCTGGCAATGAAAATGATTCCGCAGGGCTTTGATATTGATAATCCGGTTGACGTGTTTTTCCAGATGAATCGCTTCCTTGATGTTCTCCCACTCTTCAATGATTTCTGCGACATTGGTCGCCGACAATTGTTTATATTTATTGCCGAATAAATCCATCGCCCGCTGATTATATATTTTAATTCGACCATCCAGATCGGAGGTCAGGATCGCTACCGGCATCGAATTGAAAATCGTTTTGATATGCTTATTGGTCATATTCTGGAGGCGGTTATATTCTTTGACCCGGAGCATTTCTTCGATGGCGTTGGAAGCCGCAATGACCATTCCCAGGGTATGGGGATGAACCGAATCAGAGTAACCGGTCAGATCGAGGGCACCAATCAGATTGCCGTTGGGATCACGAATCGGTGCGCCTGAACAGGTCCAACGGTGATAGGCCTTGATAAAATGGTCTTTGCCGGACAATTGCACCGGTTCACCAGATTTTATTACCAGCGACATGGCGTTGGTGCCAATGCACTCCTCATTCATATAGGCACCGGCAACCATTTTTAGTTCAAAAGCTTCGGTCAGAATTTTTTCATCACCGATGGCATTCAAAATACAACCTTCTTTATCAGTCAGCAAGACAAAAAAATTATTTCCCCGGACAATACTCATCAGATGCTCCATATAGGGTGAGGCGGTCAGAATCAAATCTCTGTTTTCTGAAAACTTGGCCTGTAACTCCGAATGATCAATCATTTTTTTACTGAAAACCTGATCTTCGGTGATTCCATAATCAGCACAGCGCTCCTTTGATTGCTTGATAAGGTTTTGGTAAATATTCTTATTCATGGTTAATTGTCTCTTTTCATTGATTTTGGCAAATCCATTTCCCACTTTTCTGATTATAGCATAGTTTAAAACTACCAGCGTAGGAGATCTTCCATTTGAATACTTCTTTAATTGTTAATCCGAACAGGTTTGCCAGAATAACCCGGATGACTCCGGCGTGGGCGAGGATCACGATCGACTGCGAGTCGTTTTCTTTTACCACTTCGGCAAACACCGGTAGAACCCGTTGTTGTAATTCTACAAAACTTTCACCAGCCGGCGGTGCAAAAACATCAAGCTCCCGGCCCCGCTGTTCATAGCTCCCGGGGTATCGCTCTTTAATCTCTGTAAAGGTTTTTCCGTCCCACTCACCCATATCTATTTCTTTGAAAGCATCAACCCGGAACCGTGGGATTTGACGCTCGCCTAAAAGAATGTCCATAGTTGCAACACAGCGTCTGAGAGGGCTGGTATAGGCACAATCCAGGGGAATGGTTTTAAAGAGTTCTCGCAGTTTTTCCGCCTGCGCAACGCCTTCGGGTGATAAGGGCAAATCCAATTGGCCGATATACGCTTTTTCGCTTTTCCATTCAATCTGGCCATGCCGAACTAAATATATCTGGGTTTCCATCGCTCAACTCTTTCTGAATGTATTCTTCCGATTCGATTGTTATATCTAGTAATTTTCTGAATCAGTCTATTTTATCCGATTATCCTTTGGATTTTCTGCAAAATAATCTCGGCATTGTGATAGCGCCGGGTTATTTTTTTAAGCGCTTCCGGATTATCGTGATAGGTGTTGAGAACCATTTCTTTTCGTATCGCAAGATCGATTAGCTGATCATTTTTAACCAGTTTATCAGCCAGATAAAGGATTTCGCTTTCTGTGATGGCGGTATCCGCATCGACTAAAATATCCATATGAACAGCAATGATTGCCCCCACTTTTGGATAACCCAAATCTCTTAAGATCTCGCCACCTTTTACCGCATGGTTTTTTTCGGTTTTGACGAGATCATGAAGCAGGGCGGCAGCCTGAAGTACCGGTCGATTAAGGGTTTCCCCTTTATCAATTAATTGAGCCACCAAATCAGTGGCTGTCTGTTTGACTTTTTGACAATGCCGACGAATATTCTCAGGCAATTTATGCTTCTCCCATATGGCATAACATTCGCATAAATTAGGTGCTTCCAGCGCATCGTAGATTAATAACGCCTGGTAATCCGCCCGGGTATCCATATCCATTAAAATCGCTTCATCGATCAGAGGCAGATCCGCTGCATCGGCTTCATATAATGCTAACAGTCGCTTCAATCCACCGCCTTGTTTATTATCCAGAATCGCGCTCCGGTACTTTATATTAATCAGCGGCGGATGTCCCCGCTCGCCTAAAAAACTGGGGTAGATAATGCCTTTGCTGAGCTGCTGTGGTGCTGCTATCAGCTCTTTCACGGTTTCCCGCTTGACCAGCGGGATGTCCACCGGATGAATAAAAAATGCCTCAATTTCGTCGTTCAAGTGCGCAACGCCGGTAATGATGGAGGTATACATCCCCTCAGCAAAGTTCTCATTGACCACGACATCCAGTGGCTGATTGTCAAAATAGGGGCGGATTTGATCTTCCCGATGACCCAAAACCAGAATGATCTGATCGACACCGGCCTGCTGGTAAAGGGCAACCACCCGTTCCACCGCTGTTTGCCTGCCGAATTTCAACAGCGGCTTGAATCCATCCATCCGTGAAGAATAGCCAGCCGCAATAATAATAACGCCACACTTCTGCTTTCTCAATTTGGGTGCCGCCTGACTTGGATCATTTCCGCCACAATACTGACGGCGATCTCCTCCGGGGTATCGGCATAAATATTCAGACCGATGGGATTGTGCACCCGCTCTAGATCGCTGTATGAAAAACCATCCTCCAGCAGCCCCTGATAGATATGATTGCGTTTGTTTTTGCTGCCGAGCATCCCAATGTATTTGGCCTCGGTTTGCAACATCTGGGCTAACACATCTTTGTCATCCGAATGGCCTCTGGTTACAATTACCACATAGGAATATTGGTTGATGCTGATCTGGTTTTCGATATTTTCAAAACCCGGGATCACCA
>NZ_MJUY01000043.1:0-6556 GCF_002237635.1 Acetobacterium sp. MES1 | reverse complement strand
GCACCTTCCCTGTTGTCCAAACGATCCGTCACTTCCCATGAAATCTGAAGGGCGGGCCAAACGAAAGAACGGCCTGGTTCGGTTTAAATTCACCTGTCCCAAAACAAAATGGATCAAACAGGAAGCCGGGAAAGCTAAACGTCAGTGTTTCTGTGAAAATCCCTGTACTTCGTCTTCCTGTGGTCGGATGTTTTACGTCTACCCTGAAAAGAATCTTCGGGCCTACCCCGGAACCCTTCGTGGGACACTCGAATGGGCTCGAATCTATAAGATCCGGGGCGTCGTTGAGCAATCCATCAATCACTTCAAAGACAGTTTCTGTCTGGCCAACCGTAAAACTCAAAATGCCAAGACACTTCACGCCGATTTGCTGTTGGCCGGAATTACCCAGCTGATTACTGCAATTCTTTCCGATAATATTCATCAGCATCAGTACTTACGCAGTCTTAAACCACTCGTTGCCTAGTTGGACTCTTTATCTTCTTTGCCCAGCTTTTATTTTTGCGCTCTTTTTTCATCTTCTTCAACATTTTAATTGTTTTGTTGTTCCGTTTCCTTCCGACTTCACGAATTCTGTCTGGCTCTTACCACCGAATTTTCTGAGCTCCAAATCTTTTTCATTTCGCAATTACCTAGTTTTATAACAAGCCATCCGCTGAGGCGGCCGAGAAGTTTATTCAGGTATCGGGAATGGAGAAGGTGTTTTTTACCAATTCCGGAACAGAAGCCATTGAAGGGGCGCTAAAGATTGCCCGTAAATTTTATTTTAATAAGACTGGCAGTCCCGCAGGCGAAATCATTGCCATGGATCACTCCTTTCATGGCCGCAGCATGGGGGCGTTGGCGGTTACCGGACAGCCAAAATACCAGGAAGCTTTTGGTCCGATGATGCCAAATATCAAGTTTGCCCAGTTTAATAATCTGGCCAGTGTCAAAGAACAGATCAATGAAAAAACCTGCGCCATATTAATGGAAACCGTTCAGGGCGAAGGGGGCCTGTATCCGACCACCGCCGAGTTTTTAAGCGGGGTGAAAAAGCTTTGCGAAGAATATGATCTGTTGTTGATGCTGGATGAAATCCAATGCGGCATGGGACGGGTGGGAGAAATGTTCGCTTACCAGGCATATGGCGTCATCCCAGATGTGGTGACTTCAGCCAAGGCCCTCGGATGCGGAATTCCTGTCGGGGCGTTTGCGGCCCGGGGAAAAGCTGCCGCGGTTTTAGAACCAGGCGATCACGGCACCACCTATGGCTTTAATCCCTTGGCTGGAGCAGCCGTTGAGGTGGTGTTGGATATCTATGAACAGACTGCGTTGTTTAATCATGTAAAAGTGGTCAGTAGCTATTTCGAAGCGAAACTGGATGAGCTGGTCAGGGACTATCCGGGAGTCAAAGAACGACGCGGGATGGGTTTAATGCAAGCCCTTGAACTGGATCGACCGGTTGCAGATGTCATCGCCAAAGCCCAGGAACTGGGACTGATTATCATCACCGCCGGACCAAATGTATTGCGATTCCTACCGCCCTTGGTGATCGAGAAGAAACAGATCGATGAAATGATTGGGATTTTAAAAGTTTGTTTGGATTAAATGTAAATTTATCCCGACTTTGTCCGGGGGATACGATGGAAAATTCGATGCCATCAACATCTTTTGAAAAATTGCTGAATTTTATGATAAAAAGTAGTAGAATAAAGAAAAACAAGGAGAGTCAAGAATGATTTCTTATCGCAAAGAGTTGCATTTTAATTTGCCCAGACGAAGAGGATTGGTCAATATTACCAGAGATGTTGAGAAAGCCCTGGCAGAAAGTGGCATTCAGGAAGGGCTGATTTTGGTCAATGCGATGAATATTACGGCCAGTGTTTTTATTAATGACGATGAGAGTGGCTTGCATCAGGATTATGAGCTCTGGCTTGAAAAATTGGCGCCGGAAAAGCCCTATAGTCAGTATCGGCATAATGGTTATGAAGATAATGCCGATGCCCACTTGAAACGAACGATTATGGGCCGAGAAACTGTGGTAGCCGTCACCGCCGGCAAGCTGGATTTTGGCCAGTGGGAACAGATTTTTTATTTTGAATTTGATGGCAAACGGGATAAGCGGGTGCTGGTCAAAATCATTGGCGAGTAAAAAATTTAGAAGTCTGAATCCAACCAGCATAAAGAAGGAGCGTGAAATAGATGAAGAGCATTCTACTTGTCATTGATTACCAGCATGACTTTGTGGATGGGGCTCTCGGCTTTCCCCAGGCGGTACTCCTTGAGGAACCGATTGCCCAAAAAATAATGGCATATCGCCAGAAAGGCCAGGAAATTCTATTTACCTATGACACCCACACCGCCGATTATCTGAATACTCAGGAAGGCAGAAATTTACCGGTTGTTCACTGTATCAAAGGAACCCCCGGTTGGGAGCTTTATGGCAAGGTGGCAAAGCTGCGGTGGGATACCGACACCTGTATTGAAAAGATCGCCTTTGGATCGCTGGAGCTGGCTGAGTTTCTGGCGGCCAACCAGTATGACCAGGTCGAGCTGGTGGGGGTGGTGTCAAATATTTGTCTGATCTCGGATGCTGTGCTGGCCAAGGCGGCTTTGCCGGAAGCGGAAATTATTGTTGATGCCAGCTGTGTCGCCAGCAATGATGATTGTTTGAATGCGGCGGCTTTGGATGTAATGGCAAGTATGCAGATCCGCATAATTAACCGCAGAGCAAATGGGTAATAGTCAGTTCTTTAAATCAATTTTTTGAGGTATAATAAACCCAAAATGAGGCGACAACAATGGCGACCAGTAAAGGATTTGCAGACTCTGTCTTGGATCAGGGCATGACATTGGGATATTTTGTTTGTCATGCCCCATTGGAAGTAAGAACGTTACCTTCGGCAACAGCGCTGGTGATAAAGATCAGGCGATCTTTAGGAATTGGATTTGATAAAAGTATGGGTATCCTTCACATCAGCAAAGGTGTTTTGCAAAGCAGCCATAAAAGCGGCGTGAACAAGGGCAGCAGGAACCGGAGTATTTTCCCAGAGCAGATCTCTAGTAGTACAGGCATCGCTCAATAATTCTATTGCAAATCCCAGTCGTTTGGCAGAACGAACCGTTGTGTCAATACACATATGGCTCATCATGCCACAGATCACCAGTTGCTCAATCGACAATTCCTTAAGCAGTTGTAATAAATCCGTATTAAAAAAACTATCCGGGGTATGTTTGATAACCACCCTTTCACCAGGTAAGGGTGATACCAGGGGATGGATTTTGACCCCTTCGGTAGCAGCGACGAAAAAAGGGGCGATCGGGCTTTGGTTGATGTGTTGAACATGAAAAACCGGGAGCCCTTTTTTTCGAAAGAGCGCCAATGCGCTTTGGGCGTTTTGGGCAGCGGCATCAGTTTGATTGAGTTCAAAACGTCCGCCGGTAAAATAATCATTTTGGATATCAATTAGGATCAATGCTTTTTTCATTTCTTAAACCTCCTTTTTTTTGACAGTATAATTCATCTTGGATAGGAGGTAAATTACCCACTTTTTTGTGGGTAGGCTGATAAATGCCCGGGCAATTAGCGGGGATAACAAATTCCTTTTTGATCCAAAACTGCAGTCAGATGATGTTCAACCATATAGTCAATACCAACGTCCTGCATAATTTCAATGGCTTTAAGGATCTGCTTGCCCCGTTCGGTGAGATAGTAATCAACATGAAGCGGATAACCGGGGGCATTTTCTTTGGCGACAAGGCCAAAATGGCGAAGTTCTTTAAGCTGCTCCAGGAGCATCTTTTGACTGATGCCGGCGATGCTTTTCTCCAGTTGAGAAAGCGTAACAGCACCAGTGCGCATTTGAAAAATGATAATGGTTTTCCATTTGCCTTTGATAATGTCGTGGACAATTTCAAGCGGACAGGTGTAGTCCGTGCGGATTTTCATAGATAACTCCTCTTTTTAACGATCGGCTTAGGTTTATGCACTAACCGATCGGAATTGAATCTGTTGGGGGGACAAAGTTAAGGGTGCAAAACCTAGCGTAATTTAAGATTATTATAACAGATTCAAAAAGTAACCATAATAAATAAAATAATAACCACGTTATTTACCGGGCCAAAAGCGGTATAATAAACAAAAATAATCGGGAGGTAATTATGGAGTTTCAGGAAGTTGTAGAATTAAGAAGAAGTGTCAGAAAGTATGATCCGGATAAAAAGGTAGATGAAGCCACGTTAAATCAAATTTTCGAGGCGGCGATTTTGGCGCCATCATGGAAAAATTCGCAAACAGCCCGGTATTATGTTATTCAGAGCGAGGAAACGCTGGCAAGATTTAAAGAAGCCTGTCTACCACCGTTTAACGCAAAGAATTCGGCAGATGCACCCGTGTTGATTGTGACCACCTTTGTCAAAAATGATTCTGGCTTCAACCCGGATGGTGAACCGACCAATGAATTGGGAAACGGCTGGGGACTTTATGATCTGGGTTTACACAATGAAAACTTGATCCTTAAGGCAATCGATCTGGGCTTGGATACCTTAGTCATGGGTATTCGAGATGCCGATAAAATTCGGGAAATGCTGTCAATCAGCCAAGATGAAACCATCGTTTCGGTGATTGCACTGGGTTATGGCGCCCAGGAACCTAAAATGCCCAAAAGAAAAACAGTTGCAGAGATTGTCAAGTTTTTCTAATTTGGCAGCGTCGAGATGATTCAATACTGGCCATTCGCATGTAGGAGTCATTACCATCTTTTGTTTTAAAAGAACTGACTTCAAAGCTGTTCAAAGACGTGCTGTTGGATGTCTGATCAGTTTGGGAGGAAGAATCACCACTGCTTTTTGTTCCGGAGGTACATCCGCAGAGCAAAAAGAGGGTAAGCACAAGCAAGAGAACCAAGAACTTTTTCATGTAAATGCTCCTTTCTTTTGTGATCAGGAATCACTTTGATAGTATTATTCTACCCACCGCTGACTATTTAAAACGTCAAGATATTCGGCTTATGCCGTTATAAACCAACAGAGTGGTCCCCGCAGCCTCTTTAAGTGTGCAGCTTGAGGCGGGGATTTTTCTAATTAATGCGCTTGACAAGTGAACAAGTGTTAACTATTATTAGGTTAACACTTGTTCACTTGTGGTACATGATTAAAGGAGTGATTATGGATACTAAGGAGCGAATATTATATATTTCGTTGGATTTATTTGCGCAGAAAGGTTTTTCAGGCGTATCAGTAAGAGATATTGCAAGTGCTGTAGGTGTGCGTGAGAGTGCGCTATATAAGCATTTCAAAAACAAACAAGACATTTTAGACAGTATCATGGTGAGCATGAAAGAGCGAATCGAATTGGTTTATCAGGAAAATGAAGTTCCCGAGGTAGTTACAGAAGACGCTGCACAGGCATATAAGGAATTATCACTTGAAAAATTATGTGAAATATCCTGGAATCTGTTTTCTCTTTTTACGAAAGATCCGTTAGTATCAAATTATAGAAAATTATTAATGCGAGAACAGTTTGGCAATGAACAGGCAGCCAGACTGTATGGTGAGACCTATTTATTAGGGGCGGTTCATAAACATGGTAAGACGTTTGCCAAGCTGGTTGAAGGTAAATTGTTCAGGGAAGAAAATCCGGAAATCATTGCGCTTCAATTTTATGGCCCGATTCTTTTACTGTTTCAACAATACGACTGTAATCCTGAGAACGAAGAACAGATTAAGGGTTACTTAAATGAACATATAAGAGTATTTGGGGAAAATTACAGCAGGCAGGTATGATCATTTGAAGAAGAAAAAAGTTATTATGATTATTAGCGGAATCTTAGTTGTATTGGCGTGATCGCAATAAAATTTAATCTCGAATAGAAAAAAGCATCGGCACGATTTGAAACATACCAGAATAAAGTAGAAACATCATATGGAAGAATAGCCTATATTGATGAAGGCGAGGGCGAAGTCATACTGAGCTGTCATGACATCTGCGGCTACGATCAAGCCTATGATACACTTGCGGATAAAACCGATGATTATCGAGAGAAAAAATATGTGTCCATGGCAGTGCTTGCGACAATTAGCCTATCAAGTATGTTAATCGGAGCAATTGGCACGGGATTAGTACAATTGATTATTTTGGTGTTACTGAAAGGTTTAGCGTATTTGCGGCAACCGCTTTTACGGCCATTTTGGGATTATATGTTTTTTATGGCATTGATTATTAAAAAAAAAGGTTTGACAACTTAATAATTTGAATAATTCATGAAGTAGCAAGTTAGCATCTGGCACTAAACATTAGTATAACAAAAAGTCAGCTGGTTTAGCCAATGTCATTAAGTTAAGCGAATTTCAAAAGACAAGAAGAAGTTTATCGAATATAAGTCGTAAACTTCTTTATTTTGTGTGTCCTTATTGAATTTTGAGCATGGCAAAAAGACAGAATCCCATCTGCCTAATTGATTTATTGAGCTATTTAAGCTACTCTATATAAGAAGCCTCGACATTGCTTTGCTTTGACGTCCCTAAAGAAGTTACGACCTTCTCTGACCGGGTAAATGTATTTGCAAATGAGTGC
>NZ_MJUY01000042.1:0-8346 GCF_002237635.1 Acetobacterium sp. MES1 | reverse complement strand
GGTTTGATCAAGTTTATTTTTGATTGACCTGGGATAAATGTTCATTGGCGAAAGCCTCCTTAAAAATATAATTTTTTTAAGGGCTTCGCCACATTTTTTAACCACTTTGTCAATCTTTTTATGTTTTATTACAGAAAAAAGAGCCTTATGCTTTTGCAAACATAAAACTCTTCTGATTTCTTAACTTAATGACATTGTCTGTCAAAAGGTGGCTTTTATTTGTCGGGGGGGATGGCGCTGGCCTTCTTAGTCGATCAGATAGCTTGTCATCGAAATCGCTCCCAGAATGGAGGCCTTATTAAAGGGCATGATGTTGCGATCCCCGGCTGAAGCCCCTAACACATATAACAGCGGATAATAGTGTTCCGGGGTAAAAAAAGCCAGGTTGGCTGAATCACCGGCCAGATGGTAATTGATGATCGCCTGATCGTCCCGACTTAATAGTTTCTCCTGGATGTAGTCATCAAAGGCGTCGGCCCAGGGATAACCGCCGGGATTCTGCCAATCAAGACGGGCCAGATTATGAACAATATTGCCGCTACCCATGATCAGGATGCCCCGTTCCCGCAGCGAAACAAGCTCCTGCCCGATTTGATAATGGCTTTCTGGTGAAGCCTGTCGATCAATGCTAAGCTGATAAACAGGGATATCAGCGGACGGATAGATCCGGTGAAGAACCGACCAGGTACCGTGATCAATTCCCCAGCTGTTGTCCATTGTTACTTCCCGGCTAATCAGCTTTTGCGTCGCCTCCACTAGCGCCGGGGCGCCCGGTGATGGATAAACAACCTGATAGAGTTCGTCCGGAAACCCGTACATATCATAGATCATTTGCGGCTTTTCCAGATTGTTCAGTCGCGTTCCTTCGGTATACCAGTGGGCTGAAACCGACAAAATTGCTTTGGGTCTGGGAATCTTTTTAGCAATTGCCTGCCAGCCGCGGGTAAATGCGTTATTCTCAACTGCATTCATGGGCGAACCATGACCGACAAAGAGCACCGGCATTTTGTTATTCATTTTCTTCCTCCTGCTCTAATTACATTAAAGGTTAAACTGCAGTATTCTTTATGATTATAACACGGATGGGTCACAAACAAATCGCTATTTTTTTGCCTTTAATCCAAACTAAAGCTAACATCCTGGGCAGTCGGCAAGAACATCAGGCTTCTTGTTGTACATTGACTGCGGCAGTGATCAATTGGTTTTTAAAGAGGTTTCGAAAAACAAACCGTACAAAGGGACCAACATAAAATAATTGAATACAGATGGCAAAAGGAAAGTTCATAACCAGCTTGGGCAACCAAAGGGTAACAATATCACTGACCAGACCATGATGCAGAATTGATACATACAGGGTCATCATCGGAGCCATGAAACACACGGTACAAACTGCCATGGCAACAGTAATCAAAATTGGTTGGTCAACTCCGGGAATAAACCAGCTCAGTACGATTTTTTTTACAATTGGTCCGGCAATATAGCGCTGGGCAATAAATGCCCCAATAACCTCTGGCCACATCCACAATATGGCCTTTAGAAATGTTGCATCGCTTAAACCGTCTTCCAACGCCAGGTTGTAAACAGTCATGCAATAAACCATCGTCACAACCATAATCACTGTGAAAATAAGATCTTGAAATCTTGTTTTTGGCATAATTTACTCCTTTAAAAAAATTTTTTAACCACAAAAAAACGAGCCGGATGATCAACTGGTTTTACATGATCATCAAGACTCGTTGTTTATTTATTATATCATTTTAAGTTAAAACATGTCAAGATATTCGTTTTGCGCTGCCAAAAATCCCCGCCCCTTTAAGATAATTGATTTTTACAATTAATTATCTTCTTTATTCAGGCATCAATCGATATAATAATTGCTAATTAATCTTCAAAATTATACCAATTGTCTTTTTGCCAAGTCATAAAAGATACCTCGCTTTTTCATCAGCATCTCATAATTTCCGACTTCTTTAATTTCACCGTGATCCAAAACAATAATCCGATCACAATTTTTTACGGTACTCAAGCGGTGAGCGATCACTATCCTGGTTGCCGAAAAACGATCTAAGCTTTGTTTTATTTTTGTCTGCGTAATGTTATCCAGCGCACTGGTAGCCTCGTCGAAGAATAACCGCCGACATCTCAAGGGCATTGGCGGAAGACCATAATGTTACAACAGCCATGCTTAAAATAAAACTAACCGACCCTTTGGCATTGCGCCTTTTAACGAAGGCGCAGATTCCCAGACACAGCGTTGTAAAAGCAGAAGCTAGCAACGGCCATATGTCTTGATACTGCATCGCATCTTCTTTAAAACCCCCTTCTGTGATCATTATTTTTTTAATTCTCAATGCCACCAGCCTAAAAGATGTCGAAAAAAGCACGTTAACTGACGATCGATTTACGTCCGTGCTGAATAACTGGAACGTTCAGCCCTTTTTAGACCTTATCAAAACCACCGTTTAGCAAATCAAACTCCCTTTGTTTGACTATGCCAACCGCTACGGCAATAAAACCGCCGACATTGCCAAACCCGATCAGCTCGTCTTAAAAAAATGAATATCACTGAAAAATATGCTATAATAAAATTATCGTTTAAATTAGTAATTTCTATTAATTTAAAATACATTCTCGGAGGCACTCAACTAATGAATTTAATTAGTCTATTTTGCTCAGTTGATTTGTTGATCTATTCTGAGCTTATCTTAGTTTACATATTCATAAGTCTCATCCGACAGGATTTCCGCTCAGATATCTCTCACCGTCTGTTTATAATCATTACACTGATACTGTCTGTAGTCAATCTGCTTGAAGGCGTTACCTGGATTTTAAATGGTACAACGCTCACTTATGGCCGTTCACTTCTTTTGCTCACGAATAATTTACTCATTGCATGTAATTCATTGTCAGCCGTGATTTGGGTTGCCTATGCTGATTATAAAATCTTCAATGATCTTAGCCATCTAAAAAAACATCTGAAATGGTACCTCGTCCCTTTTTATATCACACTGATTCTCCTTTTTATCAATTGGTTTACCGGAATCGTCTTCACCATTGATTCTGAAAATATTTACGCGAGAGGAATCGGTCTCTATTTCATTGTTCTGATGACATATGGGATGATTACTTTTCTATATTTTCGTACCCGAAACTTCAAACAACAGATTAATGGAAAAATCATGGAATCGATTTTTCTTTTTATGCTTATACCAATAATCGCCGGAGTCCTGCAGATGTTTATCTACGGCATTTTAATAATCTGGCCATCCTTTATTTTTGCCACGTTAATTGCCTACATACAAATAGAACGCGATACCTTCCTGCGCGATCCATTGACCGGTTTGCCATCACGTGAACAACTGGAAGAACGATTTTCATACTTGTCGGGAAATAAATACAGTTTTACGATCATCATGTGTGATCTAAATGATTTTAAAATAATCAATGATCAGTATGGACATCATGAAGGAGATCAAGCGCTGGTCACAACAGCTAATCTGCTTCATCATGCCTCATCGAATCACGACAACGTCTATCGTTTTGGGGGAGATGAATTTATTATTTTGCTGGAATCGAATCGTAAAACTGTGATATTAGATACCATCTCCCGGATTAAACAAACATTTTTGGACTTTAACAAAAGAAACAATAAGCCTTATTCGTTGAGTGCAAGTTTTGGTTACAGCATCTTTGATGCAACTACCCCTGGAACCCTTGAGGATTTAATCCGTGAAGCGGATCAACAGATGTACGTTAATAAAAATCGTCTTAAAAACGGCAAACCTGATCATTTTGAAAAAACATCCTCAGAATTAATCTAATGCATATCCGGCGACTTTTATCATTAAGTACTGTAATTTTATGCATAATTATTGATAAAATAAAAAACATGCCAATCGCGACTTTTCATCCAGATAATTCTTTGCTATAATTCAAAGAATACGATTGCAATTTTCCACGTCTAAATGATCCCTTGACGGAAAATTCTGCAAACAGAGAGAAAAGGAGCTTAAAATGAAAACTTTAAAAACGTATCTCTTCTTGGCACTCATACCAATTCTGATGCTGTCATTGGTGGCTTGTTCCAAACCCACTACGACAGCCAAAGGTTTTGACTTTGGCGCCACTGATTCATCCTCGGACTCGAACCGGATCGTCATCATCAGTGACCTTCATTTGGGAATTGATGACAGTTTTTCTGAAACAGTGGCCAATAAAACGAACCTGATCAATTTCTTGAATCAGTTAAGTGCCAGCGATGTTGATGAACTGGTTATCGACGGGGATCTTTTTGATCAGTGGTTTGTTCCCATTTCCTACGATCAGCCGGCGGATCTAAAGGAATACTTCCTGAAAGTTGCCGACAACAATCGGATGGTTGTTGATGCCATTAAAAATGTCATGAAAACCGGCATCAAAGTAACCTATGTACCAGGAAACCACGATCTTTTGCTAACAGATGAAATACTGGCCGAAATAATCCCGGGGATCAATCAGGCTCGTGATGTAGCAGGTCTGGGCACGTACCGTACCGGGCTGCGATCAGAGATAGCCATTGAACACGGACATCGCTATAATACCTTCTGTGCACCGGATTCTTTATCCAATAAGGAAATTACTGGCACCTTCCCATCGATACTACCTCCCGGCTACTTCTTTACCCGGGTTGCCACCACTTCTGTAGTAGAAGGAAAATCGGCACCTCAAAAAGACCTACCCCAGGTGGCTCAGCCCGCTGCTGACAATATCGATCAACTTGGAGCCTATGCCTATTATCAGATGTGGGCCACAACAATCCAAACTTACCCGATCAGCGCCGGTTTTACTGATAAAGTCTTCAGCTGCCCTTCCGATGGTTACACCAGCAGTTATGCCTTAAGCGATCTGCTGCCCACCACTCAACCTGACGGCACCATCAGCGCAGTTCTTTATGCCAATGTTCAGCAACGCTGGGATGCCCTCCAAGCATTCAATGGCGTCGCCGTTAAACTCCCCTACGACGTTGCCACCGCTCGCGCTGATGATGCGACCTATACCGATGAACAGGCAGTAACCCAATATTTCAACGTGGATCCTAGTGTTGATGTGGTGGTTTTCGGCCATACGCATGTACCTGTCTATCAGACCTATACCGAAGGCTACAACCGTGAGAAAATCTACGCCAACACCGGCACCTGGATTGATAAAAATCTCCTCGGAGCGGATATGACCTTTGTGGTTGTTTCATCCGGAACCGATACAACCGATGTCCAACTGATGCAATATCTCCCAGACGGCACCATCCAAAACCTGGATTAATAATAAGAATATCCATTCCTTTTAATCCCAAAACAAAAAACCGGCATTTCTACTTCGGATGAAGAGAATTGCCGGTTTTTTTATTCACGATTATTCTGTTCTGCCGTCTCGGAAATTTTAGCTAATAATCATGACGCTGCTATAAGCCATTGAGTTTTTTGCTTCACTTTAGCAAAAATTACACCGCAGAGAATTGAGTATTGAATTTCGATTTTAATGCTAAAACATATCTACCTAAATCTTTTGAAGGCTTATTTGATATTCAGTAAAGCGCCACCCAGAAACGTCGTGCTTCTCGAGAATCTATGTATCCCTTCTTCTTTTTCTCGATTCATTAAAAGTCGTTCAATACCGAATCCAAGACCAACCCATGTAGCATTGATTTTCCAGTTTGCATCAAGCGGATGCGGTCCCATAGAAGTTGACGCAAGTTCGACCCCATCTGCCCCGACAATATCCAATCCGATCCCATATACGGTTGAATCTTCTTCTTTAAATGTATAGTCATCAATTCCAGCACTAGCTAAAACAATTGCAGCCAATTCCTTCAGCCTTTTCATACGGAGATTCTCATCGATTCCCCATTCAACTAAATTAAGCATGGTAAACTCTTTTAAATGCCTTTTACCTTCGCTTTCTTTTCTAAAACAGGACCCGATTTCAAAAAGTCTTAGCGGCATATCGCAATACTGAAGCATTTTGTATGAGATCTCATATAAGTTGGGAGCTAGCATTGGTCTGAGACATTGCTTTTTATCCAGCCAAAATACTTGTTCCGATAAAGGATTGCTGTGATCAATCGACATTTTTTCCAAAGCCTTTTGTGAAATAATGGTTGGTGTTACAACTTGCAGGAATCCTTCACCAATCAATGTATCACCAAGTTTATTTTGTAACATCTGTATCTTTGAATGTCCGTCTTCTTTAACGAGTGCTCGAATCTTTTCTCTGTTTATTTTTACCAGTTCTTTTTCCCATGTTTTAAATTTTTTATCACGAACGTTTACCGATTCAAATACTGCGTCCACTTCAAATATTTTTGTTCCCAATTCCGTTAATCTGTTTATCTGAGCATCTGTAAACCCTATTTTCATTTAATCACCTCACCTTTACAAAGTAATACCCACTTTTTTTCCTATCCCTTTTTACCGCAACTTAAAAAAATGGTTGCTGAATACTTGCTCAATTTCCAATCCGGCACATTACATTTTGGACAAGGTCTTGTACACCAGCGATTTCGCAACCATCTTGCACTTCTACTGTTTTTGGAATCCTGTTAATTGCCAAATTATAAGTGTCAAAACAGTCCTGATTTAGTCAAATTATTCCGGATGAATCGGTCTTATCAACTATGGTATAATGATTAAATATTAATCACGATAAGGAAGCACAAACCATGGTTCATCTGGAACACTTTTCTGACCATCCGTTAGATTACATCACAGAATTTCACATATCTGAAAAAATCCGAATTGACAGCTGCCCTCATTGTTACTCCCGCCAGCGGCTTCATCTTCATGGTGTCTATCACCGGCACGTCATCTGGTATGAGGATGTCTTCTCCATTCCGGTACAACGCCATTACTGTATTCATTGCGGTAAGACGGTGAATGTCCTGCCTTCTTTCTGCCATCCCGGCTTTCAGCTGGCACTTCCATTTCTGCTGGAACTGCTTTGGATCCTCTTTAACCGGTTTCCTTTAGCCGTTTCCTTAGCACATCAACACCGGCACTTCATCACCAGGCGTTTTCTATTATGTATGAATCGGCTGATTGAGTATTTTCGCATCTGCCATGATTCTTTACTCATCTTTCCTGATTTTTGGCATAAAAAAGCCATAAAGATTCTTGAAATGGTCTCATCGGTGGGGAAGCCCCACATCTTCGGCAAAAGATATCACGATCATTTTAAGAAAGGATTTATGGCACATTAATTGTACCATCCTTCCGCATTTTTTTGAAGAACTATTTGTCCCACAGAGCGTTTGCTTTGCCTTTTATCGATTGATCCGTTATTCTCTACTTACCTGGTTTTATGGATCCTTAAAACCTCATATTTTTAAAATCGGAGGTTTTTACAATGACTGAAAAAGACAAAGAACTGATTGCTTTATTTCGCTATGGCCTGATTGCGCCGTTGCTCACGGATACCGTCTCATCGCACACGGCTTATCTGGATGAGATCAGTGCAAAAACCCATGATGTTCCCCATTATGGCGTCCGCACTTACAACCGCAAAACCCTGCTGGAATGGCACCGGCTATATCGGCGCCATGGTTTTGATGCGCTCAAGCCGAAGGTTCGGACAGACAAAGGGTCATCCCGGGCTTTACCGGCGGAATCAGTGAAGCTGTTGCTTAAGCTGAGAAATGAGAACATCCATTTATCCGTAAAGTTGTTCCAGGAATGGCTCATTCATGAAGGTCACTTCACCAGCTCTGACTGTTCCTATTCGACGGTGTATCGGCTGCTGAAAAAAAATCAGCTGTTAAAGCCATCGGCGATCGATGCGTCGGACCGCCGCCGTTTCGCCCATATTGACATCAACACCCTGTGGCAGACCGATGTTTCCCATGGCCCGTATCTGTCCCTTAACGGCAAAAAGCGCAAAACTTATCTGATTGCTTTTATCGATGACGCTTCCCGGCGGATTACCGGGGCTCAGTTCATGCTGGCTGAAAAGAATGAAGATCTCCTTCATGTCCTTAAATCTGCTTTACTTACCTGTGGTAAGCCCACCATGCTTTATGCGGATAATGGCAAAATTTTCCGTTCCCACCAACTGAATACTTCCTGCGCCACGCTGGGGATTGCCCTGGTCAATGCAAAACCTTATGATCCCAAAAGCAAGGGTTATGTTAAGCGTTCCGTTATGTAAAGAAAGGGCTATTCATTCCCATGCATAACGGAAACGCAGGTGATATTTCTTTACATAATCACCGTTGTTGATTAAAGCTTTTTAACCAGTGTTTTAGATTTTTATTATTATCCCATTTTGCCTCCTCGTCGGGAACAAGTTCTTTACTTGCGGCCTCGATCCTACTTTTGA
>NZ_MJUY01000041.1:0-10472 GCF_002237635.1 Acetobacterium sp. MES1 | reverse complement strand
GGCAAGCAAAAGTGGCAAAGGCCATAGAGCCTGAACGAAGTGAAGGCCAGCGTCTTGAGGCGCCGGCCGGTAACAGAGGCTTATAGCCTCAGAGCAAACCACCCGTTAGACGGGTGGTGCTGATTGAGTTAATACAAATTAAGCGATAGAGGATGTTTTTTAAAAAAATATCAGGGTATAAATGTTTGATAATCTATTTAAATTTGGGTGGTGTGCATATGTTATACGAAAAATTTGTGGAGTGTCTGGAAAATGATGATAAACCCAATGCGGTACGGGTTGCCCTCGACGCTCTGGAAACCGGTAAGGTGGGAATTGTCGAGCTGTACACGGAGTTGTTAATTCCGGCTCAAAACAAAATGGAATTGGAAGAGCGAAGAGAATCGGTAGCGATCTGGAAAGAACATTTTAGAACTTCGGTGGTTCGAACGGTCATTGAGTACTGTTATCCCCGGGTCGTGAATGAAGGAATGCGAAACAGTTTCAAAAGCGGCCGGAAGAAAATTGTGGTTTTCTGTCCGTCCGAGGAATACCATGATATTGGGGCCCGAATGATTGCTGATTTTTTTATCTTATGTGGTCATCAGGTCTATTTTTTAGGTGGCAATACACCGCCAGCAGCGCTCCTGCAGGCAATGGTGCGGCTGCGCCCGGAGGCTATTGCCATGGGAGTCAGTAATTATTTTAATCTGGTTGCCGCCAAACGTACCATCGAAGATGTCCGAAAAATCATGGGAAGTGAAACCGCCATTATTTTAGGCGGTGCGGCATTTAAAGATAATTTGACGGTGGTAAAAGAAATCGGTGGGAATTATTATGTCGATGGCTATGACGCTGTGGTAAGGATCTCAGAAGGGTGGGAAAATTATGAAACTGGCATTTGATATCGCCCTTCGATTTTTGAAATCCAGTAAGGGACAGACGGCACTAATTGTATTGGGCATCGCCATTGGAGTGTCGGTTCAGATATTTATTGGTTCGTTGATCACCGGCCTCCAAAAAAGCCTGGTCGACAAAACGGTGGGCAGTGCTCCTCAAATTACCGTTTCACCACAGGAAGATGGCGCTTATATTTTGGATTCTCAGGCAGAAGCGAAAACCATCAAAGCTACTAATCCTGAAGAAATAAAAAATCTGGTGGCAGTTACGCAGGGGCCAGCTATTCTAAACACAGCCGATGAGTCTGCTACGATTCTCCTCCGTGGGTTTGACTGGAAAGCAGCTCAGGGAATCTATAAAATATCAGATCGGATTGTCAAAGGGGAGCTGGCAACCAATGACAATGAAATCATAATTGGAGAGGATTTTGCAAAAAATTTGAATTTGAGCGTCGGAGATACAATTGAATTGATCACCCCCGCCAGAAAAACCGGTAAATTTCTGATCACAGGAATATTTGATTTGCAGGTAAAATCGTTAAATGAATCATGGATTTTGAGTAATGATCGTGCGGTTCAGGCATTTCTGGAAACGGGCGAAGGTGTTTCACAGATCGAAATGCAGGTAAACGATGTATTTGCTGCCGATGAAGTGGCCGGAGAGATTGAGAAACGCTTAAATGAAGACACCTTAGTGGTGACAAACTGGAAAGAAGAAAATGCTGCTTTATTATCCGGTCTTTCTGGGCAAACCGCGTCAAGTCTGATGATCCAGGTTTTTGTGATGATTTCGGTTGTTTTGGGAATCGCCAGTGTATTGGCAATCAGTGTGGTTCAAAAATCCAAGCAGATTGGGATCTTAAAGGCAATGGGAATGCATAATCCGAAAGCCAGCCTGGTTTTTTTGTTTCAAGGATTTTTGCTTGGTGTTCTGGGAGCGCTTGTGGGCGTTGGTCTGGGAATTGGCCTAAGCTGGTCTTTTGCCACCTTTGTTACCAATCCCGATGGGTCATCCCTGGTGACCTTTTTTATTGACTGGAATTTCATTGGAATTTCAGCGGGGATTGCTGTCGCAGCTTCCACTCTGGCAGCCTTGATTCCAGCTATTCGCGTATCCAAACTTGATCCCATGGAGGTAATTAAAAATGGATAATTATGTGGTTGAAGTCAAAGGTGTAAATAAAGTTTATGGCAAAACAATTAAAACGGTGGCATTACACGAATTGAATCTGGGTTTTAAAACGGGGTCGTTTAATGCCATTATTGGCGAGTCAGGCAGTGGTAAAAGCACCCTTCTCAATATTTTGGGGACCCTGGATCGCCCGACTAAAGGGGATGTGATTATCAATGGGGTATCCACCAAAAACATGTCTAAAGGACGTTTGAGTGATTTGCGCAATGAAACCCTGGGTTTTGTTTTCCAGTTTCATTATCTGCTGCCGGAGTTTACCGCTCTGGAAAATGTGCTGATGCCCTATCGGATTGCCAATGGAAAGGCGGGTAAAAAGAGTCGGGATAGAGCGAGGGAAATACTGAATCTGGTGGGACTTGAAAAGGTGGAAAATAATCTGGCAACCAATATGTCAGGAGGTCAGCAGCAACGGACGGCCATTGCCAGAGCGCTGATGAATCAGCCGAAAATTATTCTGGCCGATGAACCCACTGGAAACCTGGATTCCCAGACAACCGACAGCATTTATCAACTTTTTCGGAAAATCAACCAGGAACTGGGAACCACCTTCATTATTATCACCCATGATCGACGGGTTGCTGAAAAAGCAGACCGCATTGTCGAAATTCTGGATGGCCGTATTTCATTGGACATTGTCAAATGATCGGAGTATTCTGGATTTGTCAGGAGTAATTGGAAGAGTGAGGATTATTAACGTGTTCATTGATTTTGTTAATTATTACTGGTAATCATGTCAGTCATCGTATAAAATAGGAAGATAGACATTTTGCGCTTAAAGTAGGGGAGAATCAATGAAGAAAATTATGATTGTTCGGCCCAATGACTTTGTGGATATTTCAATGGAAATTCCCGGAATTATGACGGACGTAAAATATTATACCGGCGATAACTTCGTGGGTGAAAGAATTGACGGTTATGAAGCACCAATCATTTTATTGACTGAAAAAGCCGTAGTCGCACTGGGGCGGGTTCAGAAACAACTGCTGGAAGAAGGATTTGGATTAAAAGTGTTTGATGGATATCGACCCAAACGGGCAGTGGATCATTTTGTCCGCTGGGGAAAACAGGAAGAAAACAATAAAACTAAAAGCATCTATTATCCAGAAAAAACCCGCCAGGAAGTTTTTGAGGGTGGATTTATCGCCGCAGAATCTTCTCATACCCGGGGCAGCACCGTGGATCTGACAGTGGTCAATATTGAAACAGGGGTTGAAATTGATATGGGAGGAATTTTTGATTTCTTCTCGGAAGTCTCCTACAGCGATTATGACCATCTGACCCTGGAGCAAAGTAAAAATCGGGTTCAGCTTCGTTATCTGATGCGTTCAGAAGGATTTGAACCGATGCAGCAGGAGTGGTGGCATTTTACCTTAACTGACGAACCGTATCCTGAAACCTATTTCGACTTTCCGATTCAAGGCTGATGTTTTGAAGAATTATCAATTATGCGGTTCAAACTATTAAAGGTGCTTTATTAGCTGGAAATAGTGCATTTTATTAATGAAAACTATAAGAAATGTGATATAATAATAAAATTAGATAAAAATATGATACGATCAGGAAAGAAGAAAAAAATGAGAAAAAGAAATAAAACACTCTTGATTGGATTAGGGGTGTTATTAGTTATTTTCGCCGTTTTATTATCGCTGAACCAATTTTATATCGATTATCTTTGGTTTGTGGAAATGGGGTATACCGAGATTTTCTTTAAGGAACTGGTGACGAAAACACAAATCGGCATTCCGATCTTTATTGGTTTGGTCGTGATTTTGTTTTTTTATTTAAAGTTGCTTAATCGCATTTCAGCAAAGTACTTAGGGAGTGTTCAGAAAGCGACGAAAAAGCAGAATATTGTTGCCGTTGGTGTGAGTGGTGTGGTTGCTTTTTTTCTGACCATTCTGATTTCAGACCGGTTATGGTACCAAATACTCGAATTTATTAATCAGACTCAGTTTAATTTGACCGATCCTATTTTCAATCAGGATCTGGCTCTTTATTTTTTTGGATTGCCATTATATCAGGAAGTTTTTGCTATTTTTATCGGTTTCTTTGCGGTCATTGTCGTCTTGACATTTTTATATACGGCCTATATTCTTTATCAGGGAAAAAAAATTGAGTTTAACCGCGAACAAGATCTTGAATCCATTAAAGTCAATGCAAAGGGGATATTCAAATCCTATCTCGAGATTGCATCGAAACAGATTGGCATTTTTTTAGGAGTGCTTTTTTTAATCCTGTCGATTGGTAGCCTGTTAGAAGCATTTCAACTGCTGTATTCAACCTCAGGAATTGTCTTTGGAGCCGGTGCGGCAGATATTGATGTCGGACTGAAGGTCATCATTATTAAAGCAGTTTTATGCCTGGTATTGGCAGTGACTTCCATTGTTGCCGGGTATCAGAAAAAATATCTTGTCATGGGGGCTGGTCCGGTTCTGTTCGCGGTGGTGGTTATTCTTGGCGGTGCGGCCCAGGGGATTTATGAATCACTGATTGTTATTCCAAATCAGTTTACAAAAGAAGAAGCGTATATTACCAATAACATTGAATATACCCAGCAGGCCTATGATTTAGCCAATGTTGAAACCCGTGAGTTTTCAGGAACGCAGGAAATAACGGCCAAAGATATTAAAGAAAACAAGATTACCATCGATAATATAACCATCAACGATCAAATACCGACCCAGGAGATGTATAATTCCCTCCAGGGAATCCGAAACTACTATCAGTTTTATGATGTCGATGTGGATCGTTATTTTGTTAATGGGGTTTATACTCAGGTATTCCTGGGTGCTCGGGAAATGAATAATACGTTACTCCCTGCAGAAGCGAAGACTTGGGTCAATCAGCATTTGAAGTATACCCACGGCTTTGGCGTGGCGGTATCTCCGGTCAACAAAACCAACAATGTTGGACAACCGGATCTGATTGTTAAAGATATTCCGCCGGTGACGGATGTCAGTGAACTGGTAATAGAGGAACCCCGGATTTATTTTGGTGAAAATGACTACGGCTATGTCGTCACCAACTGTACCACTGCCGAGTTTGATTATCCCCAGGGTGATAATAACCAGGAAGTTACCTATACCGGGACGGCGGGCATACCAATGACCTTTTTCAATAAGTTGGCATTTGCCCTCTATCATGGTTCGTCAGAATTGCTTTTGGCAAATGAAATTACGGGCGACAGTAAGATGCTGATCCACCGCAATATTTCAGAACGTGTCGCAACAATTGCGCCATTTTTAAGCTATGAACATGATCCCTATATGGTAATCTCCGAAGGCCGACTCTATTGGATCGTCGATGCCTTCACCACCAGCGATCGCTATCCCTATTCGCAACCCTATGATGGTGCTGGCAATAATTATGTCCGTAACTCTGTGAAGGTCGTTGTTGACGCTTATAATGGCGATGTGACCTTCTATAAAGTTGATGATGAACCAGTGTTGGAAACTTACAGTAAAATATTTCCGGGATTTTTGAAAGATCTATCAGAAATGCCGGAGGGCATTAAACAACACCTGCGCTATTCAAAAACGATGTTTGACATTCAATCGGATATTTACAAAACCTACCATATGTCAAACGCCAGGGTCTTCTATAACAAGGAAGATCAATGGGAAACGGCGACTCAGTTTTATGAAACCGAGAAAGCAGAGGTTCCGGTCGAATCGGCTTACACCATCATGGAGCTTCCGGATCGTCAGCCTGAATTCATGCTGACCGTTCCCTTTACACCCAAGGATAAGGATAACATGATTGCCTGGTTGGCCGGAGTATCAGACGGGCCGGGTTATGGGCAGTTGATTTTATATGAGTTCCCCAAACAACAGCTGATTTATGGCCCAATGCAAATTGAACAGCGGATCGATCAGGATACGATCATCTCGCCGCAATTAACCTTACTGGGCCAACAGGGATCCCGGGTGTTACGGGGAAATCTGATGTCGATTCCCATTGAAAATGCAATTATCTATGTGGAACCGATTTACATTCAAGCGGTTGGTGGAGAAAACAATCTGCCGGAATTAAAAAAGGTTGTGGTCTCGTACCAGAATGAAATTGTTATGGCAGACTCGCTGGAGTTGGCACTGGCCCAGGTTTTTGACATTCAGGAACTGCTAAGCACTGCAATACCAACTCAAAGTACGGGTAGTACAGCAACCACCGCAGAATTAATCACCAAAGCAAATGCTTTGTTTAAAGAAGCTCAAGAAGCTCAAAAGGCTGGTAATTGGGCGGGATATGGACAAAAAATAAATGAGTTGGAACAGGTTCTGGCTCAACTTTCGCAACTTTCTGGGGCAACTCAGTAGGATAAGATCATATGAAATTAAAAGCAGGAGGAAAAAATGCTCGATATAAAGCGCATCAGAGAAAATAAAGAAGAAGTCCAGGCAGGTCTGGACAAACGAGGTCAATATGATCTCAGTGTGATTACCACTTTGGACGAAAAGCGTCGGGAGACATTGGGCCAGGTTGAAGAAATGAAGAGCCGCCAGAATGTGGTGTCCAAACAAATTCCGATACTCAAGAAAGAAAACAAGGATTGTACCGAGATCTTCGCCGAGATGAAGGAGCTTTCCAATGCGATTAAAGATTTGGATGCAGCCGTCAAAACAATTGATGATGAAATCAAAATGCAGTTGCTGAATTTCCCCAATATTCCCAACCCGCAAGTTAAGGTTGGGAAGGATGATACCGATAATCTGGAAATCAGAAAATGGGGCGAACCCCGAACATTTGATTTTGAGATCAAAGCGCATTGGGACATTGGAGTGGATCTGGACATTCTGGATTTTGAACGGGCGGTCAAAATTACCGGTGCTCGTTTCAGTATGTTCAAAGGTGATGGGGCACGATTGCAACGAGCGCTGATTAACTTTATGCTGCACACCCACTGTGATGAGCATCATTATACTGAAATTTCCCCACCATTTATGGTGAATCGGGAAAGTATGACTGGGACTGGACAGCTGCCCAAGTTTGAAGAGGATGCTTTTCATTTGCCAAGCAAGGACTTTTTTCTGGTGCCAACCGCAGAGGTGCCGGTAACCAATATCTATCGTGATGAAATTTTGACAGAAGAAGAACTACCCAAGTACTTTACCGCCTATACTCCATGTTTCAGGCAGGAAGCGGGATCAGCCGGTCGTGATACCCGGGGGTTAATCCGTAATCATCAGTTTGACAAGGTGGAGATGGTTAAATTTGTTCATCCGGATCGCTCCTATGAAGAACTGGAATCATTAACAAATAATGCTGAACGGATTTTACAATTGTTGGAGATACCATACCGGGTAGTTGAACTATGCACCGGAGATCTGGGCTTCAGCTCGGCAAAAACCTATGATATTGAAGTGTGGATGCCAAGTTATAACCGCTATGTCGAAATCAGCTCCTGTTCAAATTTTGAAGACTACCAGGCCCGGCGGGCAAACATACGCTTCAGAGATGGCGAAACCAGGAAAACCCGCTTTTTACATACCCTTAATGGTTCAGGATTGGCTGTCGGCAGAACCTTTGCCGCTATTTTAGAAAATTACCAGCAGGCTGATGGTTCGGTTATGGTTCCCGAAAAACTGGTGCATTATATGTGGGGAAAAACGGTAATTGGCAAGTAAGTAAAAGTTAATTTAGATAAAAATTAAAAATAAATGACACTTGTGATTGAGAATAAAGATCGTGTCAGATGGAGGAAATAATGAGTATGAATGCAAAAGAGTTAGTTATAACCGAGGATGGTTTTAACAACATAAAAAAGGAATTGGAATATTTAAAAACGGTAAAGCGCCATGAAGTCGCAGACCGAATTAAAACAGCCCGGGAGTTCGGAGATTTAAGTGAAAATGCTGAATATGATGAAGCGAAAAATGAACAGGGTTTTGTAGAAGGCCGAATTTCAGAACTGGAGCACAAGCTTAAAATTGCGGTAGTCATTGACGATAAGGATATTCATACCGAAGATGTTGGTGTTGGAAGTATCGTAAAAATTAAAAATCCGTTATTGGACTTTGTCGCAGAATATAAAATTGTTGGATCAGCAGAGTCCGATCCTAAAAACAACCGTATTTCAAATGAGTCTCCGATCGGTTCGGCACTGCTGGGAGCAAAGGTTGGCGATACCGTAAAGGTTCAGATTCCTGACGGCGAAGCAGCATATCAGATTTTAGAAATACGAAGATAGAGGAGTAGACATTGACAACAGAAAACCTAAGTGAACTTCTGGAAATAAGAAGAGATAAATTAAAAAACTTACAGGATGCCGGGAAGAATCCCTTTGAACAAACCAGTTTTAATGTGAGTGCTCATGCTAAAAAAGTAGAAGCCGCATATGATGACTATGAAGAAAAAGAAGTAACCATGGCAGGACGGATCATGTCCAAACGGGGCCAGGGAAAAGTGTCTTTTTATGATCTTCAGGACTCTACCGGGAGAATTCAGTTATTTCTGAAAAAAGACGCCCTGCCAGACATTTATGATGAAATTAAAACCTATGACATTGGCGACATTGTTGGTGTTAAAGGCGAAATTTTCAAAACAAAAATGGGTCAGATTTCGGTAAGGGTTTCCGAACTGACACTGCTGAGCAAATCACTACAGATTCTGCCGGAAAAATATCACGGTCTCAAAGATATGGAACTGCGTTACCGCCAGCGTTATGTGGATCTGATTGTAAATCCGGAAGTTAAGGATGTATTTCAGAAACGTTCGCTGATTATGCGAAAGATTCGAGAATTTTATGACTCCCGTGATTTCATTGAAGTGGAAACACCGGTTCTTTCCAATCTGGCTGGCGGGGCCAACGCCAGACCCTTTATTACCCACCACAATGCTCTGGATATCACGTTATATTGTCGGATTGCCCTGGAGTTGCCACTTAAACGACTAATCGTAGGCGGTTTTGATAAGGTTTATGAAATGAGTCGGGTTTTTAGAAACGAAGGCATGGATGCCACCCACAACCCGGAATTCACACTGCTGGAATCTTATGAGGCATATGCCAATTATGATGATCTCATGAAAATGATTGAAGAACTTTACAGTTTTTTGGCTAAAGAAGTTAATCAATCAGAAACTGTTATTTACGGCGATAAGGAAATCAGTTTAGCAGCACCGTTTAAACGGGCACGAATGGTTGACTTAGTTAAGGAGCACACCAATGTGGACTTTGATGTGATGACTGATGTTGAAGTGGCCCTAGCCGCTGCCAAAGAACTGCATGTGGATGTGGATGGAAAAAACAGTGTTGGTGAAATTATGGCTGAAGTCTTTGACGAATTCGTGGAAGATAAACTGATCCAACCAACCTTTGTAACCATGCATCCGGTCGAAATTTCGCCACTGGCCAAGAAAGACCCCAAAGACCCACGCTACACCGAACGATTTGAACTTTACATTAACGGCGCCGAATGTGCTAATGCATTTTCTGAACTCAATGACCCCATTGATCAGAAAGAACGGTTTATGTCCCAGGTTCAGAAGAAAACCGACGGTGACGATGAAGCGCATCCTTTTGATGCCGACTTTATTAATGCCCTGGAAGTCGGTCTGCCACCTACTGGCGGTTTAGGGATTGGAATTGATCGATTGGTTATGTTATTCACCAATCAACATAGTATCAGAGATGTTATTCTTTTCCCGACAATGAAACCCATTGACTGATCATTAAATGTAGAAGGAGCTTAAGGCTTAGTGTTTTAAGCTCCTTTATTTTGAAAAGAAGAATAAATAAAATAATAAAATATTTGATTTTTGCGTTTATATTATAAATATAAGGGTAAATAAACAAGACGTCCCAGAAAAACAGTTAATTAAGCACACTTGAAACCTGCCGATAAGCCGATAATAGCGAATTTAGGAGGTGGCGGAAGAAAGTTTTAAAAAACTTTCAAAAACCAGTTGACAGGATGGTGAAAAGAGCGTATACTAATGAAGTTGTCTCGAGTGAGGCAGCGGACACAGCTGAAACATTGAAATGAACAAAAAAGAATTTCAAAAAACAGCTTGACAATCATAGGAAACGACGATATAATAGAAAAGCTTCTTCGGTCGGAAACGATTGCAGAACGGCGGTCATAGAAAAGAGAATAGTACCATAAAACCTGTAAAACAGCCAAAACATCCGCGAGGATGAATGCGGCTAAAATAGAAACAGAGAGATGAACTCTATAAAACATTAACTCGGTAGAGTATAAAATACGCTTTATTCAAAATGAGACAGCATTTAAAAGCCTAACGGCTTTAAATACAAACTTTTTATTGAGAGTTTGATCCTGGCTCAGGACGAACGCTGGCGGTATGCTTAACACATGCAAGTCGAACGAGACGGGATGGAATGACCCTTCGGGGGAATGAAATCCTAGAAAGTGGCGAACGGGTGAGTAACGCGTGGGTAACCT
>NZ_MJUY01000040.1:0-11157 GCF_002237635.1 Acetobacterium sp. MES1 | reverse complement strand
TTATCTATGTATCCTGTAACCCCTCAACCCTGGCCCGGGATTTAAAGTTTATAACCGAAGCTGGCTATGCTATTAAAACCGTTCAGCCGGTGGATCTGTTCCCGGGAACTGGTCACGTTGAGACGGTCGTATTGATGTCACGGGTTTAGAAATAACCCGCTGAAAAGCCTGAAACATCGGTACTTACAGGGTTCTAATATTTTTGAATATAACCAATCTGCCAGAATCCCTTTAAATATTGATAAGCGAGAAAATATCGATGGTCAGGTTGAGTTGACGGGATTATTTTTGGTTAGGTTGTGTAGACAGCATTGATTTTACAAATAAGAATATAGATTTTGATACAATAAAGGCTACCTTGTGATGAGGTGGCTTTTTATGTTTGGACAGAAATGTCTTTGTGATGGGGTTTAACGGATAAGTCTGTTTATTTAGTATTGACATACTAAATAAACAGAAGTATAATTTATTTAATTCAAATATACAGAAAGGAGGATTTAGATGACCAACACGATTAAAATGGCATTAAATGAGTTATATCTACGGAATATTACTACCAGAGAACAGCTATTGAGCGAAATACTTCGTGTGAAAATAACCAGTGAAGCTATTACGGAACATCCAATCATTATAAAACAGGATAAAGAAAAATTGTTTCAACTGATGAAAACATCAACAGAAAAAGAATTGGGCTTCTTTCCAGCGGACAGAGACGACTTTTATGAAATCTTCCATGCACTTGAAGAAATAGACATAATCGATTTTACTTTGGAAATTTTCAAGAATGACAGATTGGGTGTGATCATCTCCCCCAAATATTTGACATCTTTTATTAGAGATCGCATTAAAAAGTCTAACCCCAGATCAATTCTCATTACCGAAGCGGAAAAACATCTGGCGGGGCTAAAGGAATTGGTTGATGAATTTAGTGATACTCACATAACCTTAACAACGCAGCATCAATTGATGAATGTTCTCTTGAAATTTGTATTCAAAGAATACGCAAGAGTGAACGTCATATTTGAATCGATTTATTCAAACTGTCTGATTGATTTAAAATTTGATTATATTTTCTCAATGCCAAACTTTGGGTACAAACCAGATGAAATCGGGATACCTTTTATGACAAAGGATAGTGATGGGATTGCTTTAGAAAACATGCTGACTCATTTAGATAAAGACGCTGTTTTGGAGATCATTCTTCCAGCTAAGATAACCTTTGCAGTATCCGGCTATGAAAAGCTCCGGGACCACATTACGAAGCATTATCACATTGAAAATATCTATATCCTCCCTGAGGGGACATTCCGCCCGACTACAGCAGTCAAGACTTATTTGTTTTCGATTGCCAATCGACCCATCGAAAAAATGGCGGTGGGCACACTGGCTCTTAATCATGATAAGTTTGAAGCGACTGACGTGAAGAGCCTTACCCAGTCGGCTTTTTTAAACCATCAGGACTGGCGAATCGAGCTGCTCCTTTCAGAAGATGATGAAAACATCCAGAAGTTTAAGCATTCCCCGCTGGAAAAAATCAAATTAAAAGAAGTAGCCGAAGTGTTTCGGGGGAAATCAATTCTGAAAAAAGATACCAAGGTCGGTAACATTGGGGTCCTGAATATTTCCAATGTCAATCAGGGAGAAATTGATTACCGTGAGATGGATAGTATCGACGAGGATGAACGCAAGATCAGGCGGTACCAGTTAGAAGAGGGCGATGTAGTCCTGGCCTGTCGGGGAACCGCCATTAAATCAGCTGTATTCACAAAACAGCAGCGGATTATTATTGCTTCAGCCAATTTTATTGTGATACGGCCGCTGGAAAATGAGACCGGTAAAAAAGTCCTGGGGGACTATATCAAGATCTTTTTTGAAAGCCCCACCGGGATGGCCATCATTAAAAGCTTCCAGCGGGGGACCAATATTATGAATATCAACCATGCCGACATTATGGAAATGGAAATTCCTCTATTAGATCTGGATACACAGCAACAATTGATCCAAACATATGAGCAAGAACGGCAGCAATACAGCAAAACCATTAAGGCCGCCGAAACCCGGTGGAACCAGAGCAGAACGCAAATATACAGCAAATTACAAGGAGGATCATAAATGGCAGTCAATATGGAAATCGAAAACAATTTGTGGGCAATGGCCGATAAACTCAGAGGTAATATACAACCTGGGGATTATAAGGATGTGGTGTTAGGGCTGATCTTTTTAAAATATATCTCCGACAGCTTTGAAGAAAAGTACAATGAACTGGTGGCTGACGGCGATGAATTTGAAGAGGACCGCGATGCCTACGCTGAAGATAATATCTTTTTTGTCCCGCCCAGTGCCCGTTGGGAATTTATTAAAAAAAGTGCCAAACTCAGTACCATCGGTCAGATCATTGATGATGCGATGATCGCCATTGAACGAGAGAACAAAAACCTCAAAGGAGTGCTGCCCAAAAACTATGCCCGACCAGAACTGGATAAGACCAAACTGGGCGAACTGGTGGATCTGTTTTCCTTTAAGTTAGGCAGCAAAGCGGCCAAAGCTCAGGATATTCTGGGCCGGGTCTATGAGTATTTTCTCGGCAAATTTGGGTCCAGCGAAGGCGAGTTTTACACGCCGCCCAGCATTGTCAGGCTGCTGGTTGGGATGATTGAACCGTTTGAAGGCCGAGTCTATGATCCGTGTTGTGGATCTGGGGGCATGTTTGTGCAGTCGGCCCGGTTTGTCGAGGAACACCAGGGCCGCAAAGATAATATCCGGGTTTACGGCCAGGAATACACCGCCACCACCTGGCGACTCTGTAAAATGAATCTGGCTATCCGGGGGATTGATGGCGATCTGGGCGAACGGGATGCCGACACTTTCAGCAGTGATCTGCATAAGAACCTCAGAGCCGATTATATTCTGGCTAACCCGCCCTTTAATGTCAGTGATTATACCCTGATCCAGGACGATTCCCGTTGGAAATACGGCATTCCGCCAGCCAATAATGCCAACTATGCCTGGATTTCCCACATTATCAGCAAGCTTTCGCCTAAGGGGGTAGCCGGCTTTGTATTAGCCAATGGTTCGATGAGCACCGCCACCAAGGCCGAAGCTGAAATCCGCCGCAACATTTTGGAAGCCGGACTGGTGGACTGCATTGTCACCATGCCGTCAAATCTCTTTTATAATGTCACCATTCCGGTGTGTTTGTGGTTTATCTCCAAAAAACGGGAAGAGCGGAAGGACCGGGTTCTCTTTATCGATGCCCGTAAAATGGGGACGATGGTCACCCGGAAGCATCGTCAACTGTCCGATGAAGAAATCCAGACCATCTGTGATACCTACCACCACTGGCGGGACGGCAGTGATGATTATGCCGATATCCAGGGCTTTTGCAAATCGGCCCCGCTGGAGGAAATCCGGGGACATGAATATATCTTGACACCAGGGCGCTATGTGGGCATTGAAGAAGCCGTAGAAGATGATGAGCCCTTTGACGAAAAAATGACCCGACTCACCGAAGAACTGGCGGAAATGTTTGCCAAATCGCATCATTTAGAGGAGGAAATCCGTAAGCGATTGGGGGCGATTGGGTATGAGTTTTAGAGAGAGTTATATTACATTTAAACTTGGAGATCTTTGTGAAAAAATTGGAAGTGGTGTGACACCACGGGGTGGAGATAGTGTTTACAAAGAGAGTGGAATAGCACTAATTAGAAGCCAGAATGTTCATGACTACAGATTTGCTGATCAAGGATTAGTTTACATTTGTGAAGAACAAGCTTTAAAAATGAAGAACGTTGAAGTTAAACCTAACGATGTGCTGTTAAATATTACTGGAGACTCAGTTGCACGTTGCTGTATAGTTCCTGAAAAAGTAATTCCAGCAAGAGTAAACCAGCACGTAGCAATAATCCGTCCGGATGAAAATATTCTTAATGCTAAATATCTATTATATTGGATCAATAATTCATGCAATAAAGAGTTGCTATTTTCATTATCTTCTACTGGTGCAACTAGAAAAGCATTAACAAAAGGGATGATTGAGAATTTAAATATTTCATTACCCAATATAGTTGAACAAAAATCCATCGCTGCAACACTTTCCTGTCTGGACGATAAAATTGAACTCAACAACCGCATCAACAAAAACCTGGAAGAGATTGCCCAAGCCATTTTTAAAAGCTGGTTTGCAGATTTTGAGCCGTTTCAAGAGGGTGAGTTTGAAGATAGTGAGCTGGGCAGGATTCCGAAGGGGTGGAGAGTAACGGCCATATCTGAATTCGTTGAAGTTATTAATGGTTACTCTTACAAAGGTTCTGATTTAAAAACTTCAAGGGATGCATTGTTAACCATTAAAAATTTTGATCGTAATAGAGGTTTGAAACTTGATGGTTTCAAAGAATTATTAGTTACTGAAAGGGTTAAAGAACGACACTACGTTAACGAATTTGATGTTTTATTGGCGTGTACAGATTTGACACAAAATGCAGAAATCATTGGAAATTCCATTATGCTATTGACTAAAATGAAATATGACAGAATTATTGCTTCAATGGATTTGGTCAAGATTAAGCCATTAAAAAAACACATAGATTCTTTCATCATTGATTCTATTTTAAATGATGAAAAATTCAAGCAGTACGCATTGGGATTTACTTCAGGTACGACTGTTTTGCATCTAAATAAAAAAGCAATTGTAACTTATACTATAGCTCTTCCAGAGGAACATAAAATTCTTATCGAGTTTTCAAAAATTATCAAACCAATTTATTTGGAAATTAGTCAGAATTTAAATAATATTTTAGCACTAACTGAATTACGCAACGCCTTACTCCCTAAACTCATGTCCGGTGAAATCCGAGTCCCAATCGAGGAGGTGAACTAGATGTCCAAACATGCTTTTTACGAGTCCCAGCTGGAAGAAGCGGCCCTGGAATGGTTTGAAGAATTAGGCTATGAGGTGGTCTTTGGCCCAGACATTGCCCCGGAAGGGGAATACCCGGAGCGGGAAGATTACAGCGAGGTGATCCTGGCTGAACGGCTAAGAGATGCCCTGGGGCGGATCAATCCCGGAATGCCTGAAGCTGCCATAGAAGAAGCCTTCCGGCAGATCACCATCACCCAGAGTCCCAGCCTGTTGATGAATAACAAGGCATTTCAGAAACTGATCACTGACGGCGTCGACGTCAGTGTTAAGCAGACCGATGCCAGTTACAAAACCGAAAAAATCTATCTGTTTGATATGGAAAAACCGCTGAATAACGAATGGATGGCGGTGAATCAGTTTACCATCGTTGAGCACAGCGTCGAAAAACGGCCGGATATTCTGGTTTTTGTCAACGGCATCCCGATGGTGGTGGTGGAGCTAAAAAGTGCCATTGCTGAACACGTGGACATCAGTGATGCCTACAATCAGCTGCAAACCTACAAGGCGGTGATTCCCTCGCTGTTTACCACTAACGCCTTTATAGTCATCAGTGACGGCATCAATGCCAAGGCCGGAACGCTAACCTCCGATGAGGATCGTTTTATGTCCTGGCGGACCATTGATGGGGAGGGCACGGCGCCGGTTTCTATTCCCCAGCTGGAAGTGCTGATCAAGGGGATGTTTCAGCGGGATCGTTTTCTGGATATCATCACCCACTTTATTTTGTTCCAAAGTGACGGGAAAGACCTGATCAAAATCCTGGCCGGTTATCATCAATACCACGCCGTCAATAAGTCAGTTGACAGCACCGAACGGGCTACCCACCAAAGCGGGGATCGCCGGATCGGGGTGATCTGGCATACCCAAGGCAGCGGCAAAAGTCTGTCGATGGTTTTTTATGCCGGTAAACTGGTGATCAATGAGGAGTTGGAGAACCCTACCATCGTGGTGATTACGGACCGGAACGATCTGGATGATCAGCTTTACAGCACCTTCCTGAAGTCTAAGGATTTATTGCGGTGCACCCCCGTTCAGGCCAACGACCGGGATCATTTACGGGAACTGCTGAATAACCGGACCAGTGGTGGTATTATTTTTACCACCATCCATAAGTTTGCCCCAGCGATGAATGCGGTTCATGAAACAACCAATGATCTGATGGTTGCTGAAAACCGAGCGGCCTATTCGATCCCAGTGTTAACCCAGCGCAGCAATGTGATTGTGATGGCGGATGAGGCCCACCGCAGCCAATACGGCTTTGGGGCGGAAGTGGTTGCGGGAGCAGCCGGAGCCGATATTAAATACGGTTACGCTAAATATATGCGGGATAGTCTGCCCAATGCCTCTTATATCGGCTTTACCGGTACCCCGGTGGAACTGACGGACAAAAACACCAAGGCGGTTTTCGGAGATTATATTGATATTTATGATATGACCCGTGCCGTGGAAGATGGTACTACCGTTAAAATTTTCTATGAAAGCCGGATTGCCAAGCTGGAGCTGCCCGAAGCCATGAAACCGACGGTGGATAACGAGTATGATGAAATCACAGAGTATCAGGAATTATCTGAAAAAGAAAAGTTAAAAAGCAAATGGGCCCGATTGGAAGCCATCGTCGGAGCCAACCAACGGGTTAAAATAATCGCCGCCGACATTGTCGAACATTTTGAAAAAAGAGAAGCTGCTCAGGTCGATAGTGGCGGTAAGGGGATGATTGTCTCGATGAGTCGCCGGATTGCCGTGGATCTTTACGATGAGATCATCCAGTTGCGGCCAGATTGGCACAGTGATGAACTGATGGCTGGAAAAATTAAAATCGTCATGACCGGCAGCTCGTCAGACCCCCAAGCCTGGCAGAAACACGTCGGCACGAAGTCCACTCGAGAAACCCTGGCCAAACGAATGAAGGACAAAAACGACGAACTGAAGCTGGTCATCGTCCGGGATATGTGGCTGACCGGTTTTGATGTGCCCAGTATGCACACCATGTATATTGACAAACCGATGAGTGGTCATAACCTGATGCAGGCCATTGCCCGGGTTAATCGGGTCTTTAAGGATAAACAAGGGGGGCTGGTGGTTGATTATATCGGGATTGCCGAAAACCTCAAGGCAGCGCTTCATCAATACACTGACAGCGATCGCCAGACCACCGGTGTCGATACCGACGTGGCGACTCAGGTGCTGCTGGAAAAACATGATCTGATCAAAGAACTGCTCCACGGCCATGATTACAGCCAATTTTTTAATGGCAAGGCCAGTTCCCAAATGCAGGCCATCACCCAAACCATGGACTATATTATTGGCCTCCGGGAAGAGCGAAAAAATGACTACATCCGCCTGGTGACTGAACTGGCCAGAGCTTACTCCCTTTGTGCCACAACTGAAATTGCCACGAGCTTGAACTTGGAAGTTGGATTTCATAAAGCGGTTAAAGCCGGTCTGATGAAATTTATCAGTGATGATAATAAAAAGAAGACCACCACCCAGCTGGATAATGAGCTCAATCAATTAATTTCCAAAGCCATCACCTCCAATGAGGTCATTGATATTCTGGATTCCGTTGGTCTCGGGAAACCCGATATCGCCATCCTTTCGGATGAATTCCTGGAGGAAGTCCGGGGCATGAAACAGAAAAACCTGGCCGTTGAACTGCTAAACCGGCTGCTCAAAGGAAGTCTCAAGTCATTCTCTCGGAAAAACCTGGTGCAGTCGAAAAAGTTCTCTGAACTGCTGGAAGCATCGATCCGGAAATACCAGAATCGGACCATTGAGACCACCCAGGTCATCATCGAGCTGATTGAGTTGTCCAAAGAAATCGCCGCCGCCGCTAAACGTGGGGAAGCAACTGGGCTGTCCGAAGATGAGCTGGCCTTCTATGATGCCCTAGCTGATAACGAATCAGCTCAGGAGATCATGGGTGAAGACATCCTCAAACAGATCGCCCGGGATCTGACTTTGTCCATCAAAAAGAATATCAGCGTCGATTGGGCGATTCGGGAAAGCGTCCAGGCCAAGATGAAAATGACTATTAAACGGCTGTTAAAGAAATACGGCTATCCACCAGATAAAACGGCTAAAGCGGTAGATATTGTGATGGAGCAGACGATTTTGATGTGTCAGAATGAAAGCAAATAAGACTTAGAAGTTTTGCTGGAGTAATGAAGAAGCGCTAATGTATGATATTAAAAAATGGATACTTACTCATGAAAAAACGGGAAAGATTATGACGTTCAATAAAGAGGAATTGAAAAAATGTGAAAATTGAAGGTCCCAGATAATTGATAAAAATCTTTGCCTACATGAATCTGTACATGCGTGTACGAAAATACATTGACATTCGTATAAATATATATTACTATTAACCTATGATTGTACGAATAAGTACAACTACATAGGAGTGGGAATATTATGAAAGCTAATCTAATTGAGAACCTTATAGTTTCTCATTGTACCGGCGATGAGAGTAAATTTTCAGATGCTGTTTACGAATTAATAAAAGATGAGGAGAAAAAGGGCAATGTCCCGCTGGCTGCTCGACTAAGAAAAACATATGAAACCAAGCTAAAGAACAAGACCGAACCAGAATTTAATGTAAGTTCATCTAGTTTTACTCCACAATCAGCGAAAGGAACAGCTCCAAGGGATAAAGATAGTCTACTTGAGCTGTACGAAATTATTCAATCAACTGAAAGACTAGAGGATGTAATTTTGCCTGAGAGCCAGAAAAATGCATTAGTCCAGTTGATTGAAGAACAAAAAAATGCGGATGATTTAAAGAAACATAACATTGAACCAGCAAATAGGTTGCTATTATGTGGTCCGCCTGGTTGTGGAAAAACGATGACTGCATATGCCATAGGTCAAGCGCTTGAATTGCCTATTGCATATGTGAGGTTAGATGGCCTTGTTTCATCATACCTAGGCCAGACTAGTACTAACTTAAGGAAAGTGTTCGACTCTGTACGAAATCAGCGAATTATTTTATTTTTAGACGAGTTTGATGCAATAGCAAAAAAAAGAGATGATTCTAATGAACTTGGTGAGTTAAAACGCGTTGTCACTACATTGCTTCAAAATTTTGACAATATGCCAAGTAATGTATTACTAATAGCAGCTACGAATCATGAGCATTTACTTGATCCAGCAATATGGAGAAGATTTAATTTAACGATTACTATGGAGCTACCTAACGAAGCACAACGATTAATTTTACTTCAAAAGTGGATGAAAGAATATGCAATTATTGAATCTCTTGACTATGAAAACTTGGCCAAAATTACGGAAGGCTTAAATGGCGCTCAAATCAAAGAACTTACAAAGTCAGCTGCAAAAAAATATTATATCAGTAAAGCAATAAAAACCGAAGACGTCATAGCTATTTTCATACAACAGCAAACGATGTATTCAGGTAGTAATGATGATGTTATGAAATTACTTAGCGATATGAATAATAAAGGAGTTTCACTTAGATCATTGGCAAAAGCTATAGGCGTCACACATTCTACATTAGACTATAGAATTAAAAAGTATAGAGGGGAACAAGTAGATGAGTAATGATAACCAGAAACAACACTTATGGATTCCATCTGAGGAAGTTCAAGAAGTTACAAAAAAGCCTATGAAAATTCCTGAAGACAGAGGGCTGGATCACAATGAACACGGCTCGAAATTATCTCAAGGACTTATTGAAATCATGTCTGCATATGATAAATTGAAGTCAGGCGATTCCTTAAGTGGAGAAGATATTATGGTTTTTAAACTGGTGCTTCCCGAAGGGGAAACGGTAGCGGGGCAACAGAAATTTATCGAAGATGAAGGCATGAAAATCAATGCGGTAAAAGATAGTCGTCACGCTATTGTAACATCTAGTAAGTCAATGTTTGACAGACTCAGTGGTCGTGTTGGTACATACAAAGATCAGAACAAATTAAGGGGCTATCAATATATAGAAAGCTTTGAACTTTATTCAGCGCAGGAGAAACAAGCAGCATCTTTGAAACGTTATTTAGAATGTCAAAAAGACGAACTCACAATTGATATCCAATTAATGTTTATACCTCATCTTGATAAAGAAGTTCAGTCAAAAGCAGTATGTAAATTAGAAGAAAAGATTCTCCAACTGGAAGGAAAGTTACAAAGAGAGTCGTATCAATTATCAGATGGAACTGCAGTTATTAGAGCATTGGTTCCGATGTCCAGTATCAATAACTTAGCGGATGATGGCGCAATTTATCGAATTGAACAAACCGCGTTTTTTCAATTTATGACCCCGAGCGCAATGAACCCTTTTAATTCTGTTCTCAACATAGATCCCAATGTGGATGTTGATTCCCTACCTGTAGTAGTTGTTTTGGATACGGGAGTTGATTTTCCACCGCAATTAGAGCAATTAGTTCCTATACATTGGGAAGCTTCCAATTGTACAGGATTTAGCCACTATCATGGTACAAGTGTAGCTAGCAAAGTCATATTTTCGCATATAGGTTTTCAGTTAACGAATCAATATATTGTACCTAGAGCTAAGGTTATCGACTGCAAAATATATGATCAGAAAAATAATGCACAAGATGTGATGATTGAGAGAATACGAGAAGCCGTTGAAAATTTTGCTTCACTTACAAAGATATTCAACTTATCTTCTAATATTAAAAGACCAATTGAGGGTGATGAACTGAGTATTATGGGGTATGAACTTGACGTATTAATGTCAAAATATAAAATAAAGTTTGTGATTTCTGCAGGAAATCATGAGCTAGTAACAAGTTGTTCATCTCTAGAAGAAATATTGGAAGATGATGATATTAGAATTGCAGAACCAGCAGACGCAATGTTGGGTATTACCGTCGGTTCAATAGTGGGTTTTCATCACAATGCGAGCGTAAGTAAGGTTAATGACGTTGCACCATATTCTAGAATTGGACCTGGATTTGCCGGATTTTATAAGCCTGACTTAGTTGCATACGGAGCAACGCAATACTCCGACATGAGCGTCCCAAGCGATCCTTACGCAATTGTTTTACTGCCGAATGGAAAGTTTCTTGATGATTGTGGAACAAGCTATACTGCTCCGGTTGTAGCTGGTGATTTAGCTGAGCTTTCTTCAGTAGTTCCTGATAATGATGTTGTTTTGGCTCAAGCACTGCTATACAATGGGGCACAACAACTTTGGGATACAAGAAAGATAACACAAGACGAAGCAGAATATATTGGTAACTTATATGGTCGAGGTATTTCAG
>NZ_MJUY01000039.1:0-11476 GCF_002237635.1 Acetobacterium sp. MES1 | reverse complement strand
TGAGGCCTTAGAAGCCGGGGAGCCTCATAAAACCTCAAATAACAGTAACATAATGGGTAATGTTGCGGTGTTGAATGAATACGATATTACAACTATTATACCAGAAAGCACACCAGAAATAAAATGGGAAAAGCCGAAACCGCTTGAAAAAGAGGTGAAATTGCCGTCTTTCCCTCTTAATTCATTACCACCAGTGGTAAAAAATTATGTCCAGGCTGTTTCGGAAAGCACGGCCACACCCATCGATATGTGCGCCGTTGCATCACTGGCAGTGATTGCCGGTACTGTACAAGGTAAATTTAAAATCAGAGGTAAACCTGACTATTTTGAGCCTTTAAATATCTATACCCTGATTATTGCAAATCCCGGGGAAAGAAAGAGTGCCATCATCAACGCAATGACAAAACATGTTCATGAATTTGAACGAGAAGTTAATAAAAACAGATGGTCAGAAATTGACAGGCAGGAAATTGAACTTGAAGCAAAAGAAAAGCAAATAAAAAAGCTTGTGGATAAAAATAAATCGGATGAAGCTTTTGAACTAAAAGCAGAGTGCAGAGAATTGGAAGAAGAACAAGTAAAACCTCTTCGATTAATTGCTGATGATGTTACATCGGAGGCTTTAACTTCTTTATTGGCTGATAATGATGGGCGGTTGTCCGTTATTTCTGCTGAAGGAGGCTTCTTTGATACACTGGCTGGGAAGTACTCCAACACTATTTCTATTGATACCGTACTAAAGGCCCATTGCGGCGACTCTATCAGGGTAGATAGGAGGGGGCGACCGCCTGAATATATCCCAAAACCAACACTTACAATTCTTTTAGCCGTCCAAAGCAATGTCATTGAAGGTATGTTTGATAATGGAGCCTTTAGAGGAAGGGGATTAACAGCACGGTTTTTATACTGTAAGCCTAATTCAATGGTCGGTTATCGTGGCTTTGACACAATTCCAGTGCCCACAGCATATGAAGAATCATATAAAAATTTGATTTTCGGCTTGCTTGAAATAAAAAACGATCAGCCCCAAATAATTAAGCTGTCCGAAGAGGCAACGGCTGCATATCGCTTGTTTTATGAAGACATTGAAAACAGGCAGCAGGTTGGAAGTGACTTAAGCACTATGACTGATTTTGCCAGTAAATTACATGGTGCAGTATTGCGGATAGCCGGTATACTCCATTGTATGGGATATGAAAGCCTACTTAATGGCGATCCGGTCAGTATGGAAACCATGGTTAACGCAATGGACATTGGGGGATATTTTCTAAAACATTCCATGAATGCCTATGATCTGATGGGTGCAGATGATCGGATGAAAAGGGTACGAAGCACTCTTAGTAAACTTGAAAAGGCTCCAAAACCAGAATATAAAAAGATTGATATTTTTTATCTTGGTAGAAAATCGCAAAATGAAAAAGTGGAGGAATTTGAACCCATAATTGAACAATTGGTTGAATATGGTTATTTAAGTGAAGTTCAACCCATTTCAACAAACAAAAGAGGGGCAAAACCAAAGCCGATTTACAAGCTTAATCCTCTTTATTTTAATTTAAACAATGACGAACCCATGTAATAAATGAAATAAATGTAATTAATTATTTAATGGCTTTTTAATGGGGTTTTGCAGCACTCTAAAAAATATATAAATTAAATGGATTAATGTAATTAATTCGAAATTGCCAATTGTTTTCATTAATTCATTAATTTTATTAAAAAAACGTCGTGCTGAAAACCGCATAAAACAAAGGTTTGCGAATTAATTTCATTATTTACATTAATTTCATAGGTTTTTAAAAAATTACTCTAACCAAAACAGGAGGCTCAAACATGCTAACACTACTTACAGCAACGAAAATAGAACGACCCACAGTGGATTATGAACGTATCTACCTTGATGGTATGGTCAGGGGCATAAAGGCCAAGCAACTGGCCCCGGATGATAAGACCGTCACGAAGAGGATTATCTTCTACACCGTGAAATATCTGTCCATTATCAATATTGAGGGCATGAGCCGGGAAAGTCTGGAGGGCATACTGGTTTTTGATCAGATGCTCTTAAATACCATCTGTGAACTGACCCCGGCCGAACTGTTGACGATCTTTCCGGTCACAAAGTCCTATGATGGGGAACGGTATGAGTGCAAGGACTATTTCAGCACCATGGAGGCATTGCAGGCCCACGGGTTACATGAGCCGATCCGGTCACCGGAAACGGCCTCTGATCTCTTATGGGACTATATGAACACAACTGTCATGATGTACCGTGTGCATTGTATGAGTGTGGTCAGCGAACTTCACAGCATGGAGACCGGCAAAGGGTTAATGGAGCAATTCTTTGAGGATCAGGGGGTTAAGCTCAACACCTTCAGGAAATATGAAAACGACAATGGGCAAACCTTCATGATTGGTGAAGATGGCCGATCTTTCCCGGTGGTGAAAAAAACACCCCGGTATTTAAGGCCGCTTCAGTAAGGGCTAAAGGTGATGCATGAATTATTACCGTTATACCGAAACAGAATTAAAGAAGCTGCTTAAGACCATGGTGATCCTGTCAGATACCAGGGAACAGGCAAATGATCACATTACAGGCTATTTTGAAAAGAAGGGTATCCCATACAAGTCAAAGGCGTTGAGCTTTGCGGATTATTCCGCTATGATACCAGCCGATCCGGATATGGGTATTATGAGAGACCTCTTCTTTGACCAGTCGGTGGTGATTGAGCGCAAGGGATCCCTGGAAGAGCTGTCAGGAAATTTAACCAACGGCCGGGAGAGGTTCAAGGATGAGTTGACCCGGGCATCAAAGGCAGAGTTTCACCTGATGATTGAGGGTAAAAGCTTCAGCGACATCATTAATCACCGGTATACCACCCAATTCAATGAAAAGGCTTATATGGCTTCCCTCTTGTCTTTGCAGAGTGAGCACGGCTTTAATTTGGCATTCATTGACCGGAATGATGCCGGTTTATATATCTACTCGTTTTTATACTACCATGTACGCAATAAATTTTTGAAGGGATGAAAAACATGAGAAATTTAAAAAAGTACGGTTTTTATTTTGAAGATCCGGAATGTGGGCCAGATGTGCCGTGTATCATAGAAGTTTACGCCAATAGTTTTGATGAGGCTTGCAGAAAAAGGCGTGATTTGCTTTTGCTGGCCGATCGGGCAAAAGAAGAGGGCGAGCCCATTTACAGGAAAATAAAGCGGTACCGATGAAATGGCTTATGTTATCTAAAGTGCCGGTTATAAAGCTTATACTGGGAGCCTGTGCTGTTAAAAAATGCAATGCCAAAGTTGCCGCCATCGTATGTTTTGACAGTACGATGGCAAGCCACCGCTGCGGAATAAGTGGTAATAACGGCTTGCGAGACTTGTATCTGTGCGAAAGGCATTTTCAGGAAGTCAAGGCAATGGCCATGGCAAATGATCTGAATTTTGAAGAGGAGTGAATGATTATGATTAAAGAGCGAAATGATTTATTTACTGATGCTAAAGGTGAAAAAATTACGAACCTAAACAAAGAAATTGAAACCAGAATCACACTGGCATTAATGGAATTAACCCCAATCGTTGATGAAGATAACCCGCTGGAAGATGAGATGGCCGTTTGTTGTAATGTTGAGACCGCTATTTATCGTTTAGAGCCTGTGTTGGAATATTTCAGAGCGTTAAACAAACCAGTGGTTAATTGACATGATGTAACCTCTCCTTACAGGCAATAAAAAAGACTCCTCAAAATCGAGGAGTCCCCTTTTGGAATATTATGAATGCATTGAAATCATTTTACCACAAGGGGGCATTTATGGCAAAGTCAAACATTGCAATCGGGGTGGATCCGGGGAACGTCTGGAAGCACTCGTTGTTATCCGGGTACCGTTACCAGCTGGAAAAACAGGAAAAGGCAGAGGAGACATATTTAAGGGCCTATGAACGGGCAACCATGGCAAAATCTTATATCAGGCCCGACAAAGTCCAGGGCGGCGATAAAAAAGACCTGCACGACCGCCTTAACGACCTTACACCCTTAAGAGAAAAAGTCAGTGCAGAGATTACCGAATCAGCCAGAATTAGGATAGAGACCAGTAAAATAATAAATTCTGTGGGGCGGCCAAAGTATCAGCTGCTTTTGGTGTTGCTATACATTGAAGGGCTGGACTATCAGGAAGCCAGGAAAAGAATCCGCCCGGCCAGAGGTGAAAAAATGGAGGCGTTACATAATCAGGCGCTGAGAATGGTCAGGTGTGACCATGTCAAGTAAAGCAGGGTTAACCGAAAAAGATGATTTTCTGAGTGAATATAAGTACCTCTTCGAGACGGCAAAGATTTTTGAGCGCGAACTTGTCCAACTGATTACTATGGTCAAAAATGACAGTGATTCAACCGGGTTAGATTTTATGGTCTTATGGGCCCCTCTTGTCGATCAGTTGGGTTGTAAGATAAAAGTGGCAGTTGATAAAAGCGATAAAATTTTATGTTGTATTGAAGCGATTAAAAAGCCGAAGTTGCGGGCGGTGCTGCAGCTGGCCTATATCGAGGGTATTACCCAGGAAGAGATTGCCGAGCGGATGAATTACAGTACTCGTCAAATTCAGCGATTGCAGATTCAGGCGCTGGAACTTGTGGAAATAGACCGTTAAAGTACGCCATTTAATCCTAATGGCCATAATAAAAGGGCTAAGCAAAACTCAACATTCAAGAATAATAGGCTTAGAAATGCTGAGATTCAAATGATATTAGAAATGTTGACAAATGTTGACTATTTCTTTTATAGGTGTGAGCAAAGGGCTTGTCAAAACTTGTATTTCAAAATGCTAACTATTGCTAACTATAAAACAAGTATCCCGACATTTCCGACGCCCTAAAAAAGGGCAAAGGACTTAACAAAACTTAACCTTTGAAATTTAATACTTAAATTACTACATTTTACTACTTTTCAAGAGTATTGCGACATTTGCGAGGCCCTAAAAAGGGGGATTATCGGGAGATTCGGGAGACCCTAAAAAGGGAACCATCCCGACATTTCCGACCCCCTAAAGGCCCATTGTCAAGAATCGAGTTATTCCTGGGCCTGTGGGGGCTCATACAAGGCCGAAACTTTAGAATTATTTAGGAGTATCCGGAGATATCGGAGGCCCTAAAAAGGGCCGATATTCCGTTTTTACCGTCCCTAAAAAAAGAAGCATATTCCGGTTTTTCAGGCCCTAAAAAGGGTTACTACTAATTGCCCCTCTTCCAGATGTTAAGAAATGTTAAGGTTCATATCACTATGAAAAGCCCATATTTGAATTGAAATCGGACAAATCGGACACCCTAAAAAGGAACCTGTAAAAAAAAATATTCAAAAACAAACAAACAACCGGTGAGGTGAAAACATGAAAAATAAAGGCGGTGCGCCACTGGGGAACAAAAACGCTGCTGGCCATGGTGCACCCTATGGCAATAAGAATGCACTCAATCACGGTGCCCCCACTGGAAATAGTAACGCATTAAAAACGGGTGTTCATGAGCGCATTGACCCCGAAACATTACCAAACGATGAAAAGCGCCTCTTCAATAATTTGGTTAAGCTCTATCAGGATCAGGAACCGGCAGAGGTCGTTTTTAAATATATCCGTGCCATGTGCGCAAGGAAAATAACCCGGATAAATCCCGATGGTACAGCAACGGTTTTCCCAATTCCATATGATACGATGCTATATTATTGTTTTAATGGTCAATTAGCCAGGATACACCTCTTATTATACGAACGGTATCCGTGGGGTTTTATGGCACCTGAAGAGGATATTTAGAGATTTTAGAGGCCCTAAAAAGGAAGCATGGTGACATTTGTGACACCCTAAAAAGAGCCTCTTCAGATGTTGAGAAATGTCAAGGTATGGGCGGTATCAGATGCTAAGAAATGCTAAGGTCGAGACATTTAATACGGGCTTTATTATGGCCTATGCTCCAATGGTAACGTTGCTATTGAAAAAAGCGAACGTTCGCAACGTTGCAACTTTTTTAGTGAACGTTCGGAATGTTTTGAGGTGGAAACATGACTAAAGATGTTATCGAAAAAGTAATTTGTTCAGTCTTCGAAAATCCTGATTTAACGGACAAACAGAGGGATTTCTGCTTGCATTACATATGCTGCTTTAACGCAACCAAGAGTTATCAGAAGGCCTATGGTTGCAACTATGCCCAGGCCAACGCCCATGGTGCCCGGTTGTTAATAAATGGTAGTATAAAAAGTGAAATTCAGAAGCTTATGCAGATAAGGTCAGAATGCTTGTTAATTGGGCCAGAGGATATATTTCAGCTGTTCATGGAGATTGCTTTTGCTGATATAACGGATATTGTGTCTTTCAATAGTGATGGTGTATATCTCAAGGACTCGGAAGATGTTGACGGTCGCTTAATATCTGAGATAGCCTTAACGGATAATGGGATAAAGGTAAAGCTTCTTGATCGCATGAAGGCCCTCCAATGGCTGTCGGATCACATGGATCTGGGAACATCAGAGCAGAGGGCCAGAATTGATAAATTAAATGCAGAGATCGACGGCAAAAACATAGAGTCTGAACTATTTGAAAATGACGGGTTCATTGAGGCGTTGGGGTTGAATGATGGCAAATGATGGCATCCAGCTTTATATAGGCTGGCCAACTATCCGGAAAATCGGACAGTTGGGCTTTATCCGGAAAAACGGAAAAAGACTTTTGCGCAAAAATGAGCGAAAGTACCATGGTGATTGGTGCCCGAAAAAACGGAAACCAATACTTTATTCCAATTGTGGAAGAAACATCAGCGATAAATTACGCCGATCTGGTAGCCGAATTTTCGACCACCAAATTGAGCGGATTTTTCCGCTGTACCGAGTGTACGCAAAATTGCGCAGCCCCCAAATATGGGTTTTGATGGGTGTCCCCATAACGTCGAAATTTCGACGAAAGACAGCCCCCAGATCTGGGTTTTGATAGGTGCCCTCAAAATTGAGGAGTCCTCATAACGGAAAATTCCGTTTTGAAACCAGGACACGGATATTTTACCGACTCCGTGGATTGCCCTTAAATTTCAGGGGGATCAGGGCCGAAAATCCGGCTGTGACATAATGGTACCCACCGTCGAAAAATCGACACTGTTATTGCCACAAAATAACCCTCTGACAGCCTCATAGAGCCGTTTTTATTGGGCGGTGCTTGTGTTTGTACCTGTGGAAATATTGCCGGTGGGTGGTGAAATGCAGTATACCCCGGATCAGGGCGCACCATCAGTAAGGGCCAGTGAGTAGCAAAACACGACATACCCCAATTTAAGATAACCGCAATTTTGCGGAGAGGTATCCGTAAGTTGGGGATACCCTCTTCGAGGTATTACCAAGTTGGGAATACCCTCAGGGGCCGGGGATCTGGTACCGACACGAATGACGGTAGCAAATTGTTTGCCGGTTGTTTGCAGATGTGGGATAATTCCCCCATATCTCATCCCTGAATTTTGAGGAGCGAAACCGGATGTCGGTAAAACTGACACCTGAAGCCTAATGTCCTTTAAACGGACAGTTAAATAGTCGGGATCACCGACTTTAGAAACCGGATGTCAAAATCATTGACAGCTGAAATTAAACTCAGACATTTTTGTCTAAGTTGGTGAAACTGGTTGTCGGTAAAGCCGACATCTGAATTGTCAAGATTATTGACTTTACAGGCTTAGGCCGGATGTGCAGATCATGCACATCTGAAAAGTGCATATTATGCATTTTATGCCGGATGCCTAGGGGCCGGACACCGGAAATAAAAAAAGCCTAGGCGCTGGCCCGGGCTTATGTGTTAATTGGTTGTTTTATGAGTTCCCCGTTTTCATCTACTTCGTTAAATCCACCACCGTAATAATAGCCTTTACTCTCAATGAAATCTATGAACTCGTCCCAAAACTGATAAATATCAACATTGTCATTTACCTCTACAATGCCGGAAATCTTCATGTATCGGCTCATTGGCTTATCGGTTGGTAACGTGCAGTTTTTCCATAAGGGCATCTTGTAATACCCTGGAGAAATTGACGTTGCTCTTTTCGGCTTCAACATTCAGCCAATATGGAATCGTGCAATTTTTTCTGACTGCCCGATCATCCAGCTTTTTCCGGTATGCTGTGAAATCCACATCAACCAGCGTAATGATATCATCATCAAATTCTTTTTCTGCCTTTACCGTTCCAGGTTTTGGTAACGGTTTTCCGTCATCCTCAAATGTAATACCCATCAGTTCAATGGCATCTCTGGCCATGACCATGGCATCGGCAACATCTTCACCTTGTGTGTTGATCTCAAAATCAGGAATGGTAACAAAATATCCATCATCTGCTTTTGAGATAACAACGGGATATGCACTTCTCATCGTTCTACCTCCTTGATAATCGGTTGCGGGACTGACAAGGGCTTTTATTTCAGCCCCCGCCGTTTAATGATCAACTTTGCCAGCCGTTCATTGATATCCGGATGTCTCGGCACTGGTTCATCATTGGTGCCATTGGTATAGATGTCATGATCCGCACCATGCCGTTTTAAATACCATCCGTTCTTTTCGAGAAGCTTAATTAAAATTCGTCGTTTCATCTGTCCCCTCCATTAACTATATTATACGTATTATATGCGCATTTGTCAAGAGGTTTAATTGACGTTGCTTAATTATTTTCATTATTCCATTTATTTGATCAAAAATACGATGTGCTGAGAATCCCATAAACAGGACGTTTGCGAATTAATTTCATTATTTCCATTTATTCCATTAGTTTATGACATTTACGACAAAACACCACACTAAACCATGCTGCTGGAAAACCTGTAAAATAAAGGCCTCTGGAGTTTATGACATTTGCGACATTTACGACACGATCCAGAAAATAAAAAAGAAGAGGTCTTTGATTGATCCTCTCCTTACAGGCCTATAAAGATGTGCCGGATTTTGGGCCGATCTATTGGGGGGCTGGTTGTTCCTCTTCTAGGTATTCCATGATGTCGCCGGGCTGGCATTGCAGGGCCTTGCAGATACGCTCTAATACTTTTGGTGATATCCCTTCACCTTTACCCATGGCGGCAATAGTTGTGGGTGAAGCCTTAATAAGTTTTCTAAAATCTTCTTTTGTCATGTTTTTATCAATTAGTATTTTCCATAATTTGTTATATGTAAATGGCATTTTAACACCTCCTCTATGTTTGCTATTATAATTCTAAATTCTACATAATACAAGATAAATAATACATAATTATGTAGAAATACTTCATATATCTATTGACATAATCTACATAATGGTGTAGAATAAGTACATAAATATAAAGATATTGTTTGAAAGGAGTCCCCACCATGTATAACCTATCAGAAATCGCAAGAACCGCCAACAAACTGGCTACCACCGGCTTAACCAAAAGCCAGGCATTCAAAAGAGCCTGGGAGCTGGCAAAGGGTAAAACCCTTGTTGTTAAAGGCGTACTCCAAGGGAAACGACAAACAGCCATTGACCACATGAAACAGTATGACCCATCAGAAGTGACCATCAGCCTAGAAAGAAACACCACCGGATACTTTGAAACTGACACCGTTGAAGTAGTGGCCACGATCCACGGTAATTCTTATTGTGTGGGTTATCTGGCCTCTTCGGTTGCTGAATGGTTATCAAAGGTCATGGACTTTGGAACAGCCCTTAAAGGGGCATTGAAGTAGATTGTAGGCGGTAATGGTTTATATTATGGGTTGCGGATTAATGCACAGATTGCATAGCCTATAAAGGCAGAAAGGAGCTTGTACCCATGAGGACGCAGTACACAGAGTTACTATTGGTAAAAGAGGCCGTACACATGGCCCAGAACACGCTGTTGAGCATCAATAACCCCGCTGATGAGGTTTTATCAGCCCTTGATTTTCTGGGTGATATCTTATGTGGCCTTGATAGTGAGCAGCTATTGGGGCGTTATAAAATGCTTGAAAGGAGGAGCCAATGCATAACCACATTGACGCATTACCAGACAGACCCTACCGGCTGCTTTACCTGGCTGGTATGACCCGGACAGCCAAAGCCATGGCGGCCGGATCCGATCATAAGAACAGATGCTTATTGTTATTTTATGCGGTGAAGTATTTCGAAGCCGTCAAGGTCGAGGGCATCACCCCAGAAGAGGTAGAGCAGCTGCAGGGGTTCAGAAAATTACTGTCTGATGTCCTGATAGGGACGATAAAACAGACTGATTTGATACGAGTATACCCACCATCATTACAGGCCATTGAAAGGGCCGCCGGTCATAAACAGATTTGCAGCAGCATAAATTAAAAGAAAGTGAGAATTCAAAGCGTGACAAAAGAAGAAAAAGTATTCAAAATATTGCAGCAATATACTAAACAAACGCGGATTGATTTTGCATGGGCCAGAGATAGCGACCTGGGTATTTATCTTGTGAATAGCGAATCTTGTTCGAGTATATATCTTGGGGAATTATTAAAAAATGACCTCAAGCAAGCCTCAAAAGTATTGTCCCATGAATTAGGGCATCATTATTTACATCGAAATAAAATAGATATGAAGAAATACAGCCATGAGAGTGAACAAAGAGACGAAAATTATTCCAAACTTATTGAGGCTGAAGCTGATGCATTTGGGGCCGGTCTTCGAGCTGCAATACGTCTTGAATGGTGTTATTTTCAGTGAGGGTAGACCTCTTCCCAGAATAAATAATTTAACCCTGGAGGTATTGAGTTTGAATTTAACGGTGAACGACATCACAGCAGATATTGAACCAGAACATGCCGAAACATTTAAGGCGCTGGCTGAATACGCTGATTTATTAATCAAATGTGACAATAAAACCATTTTAAAAGAGAAAAACAGGCTGCTAAAAAAGTACCCTGAGCTAGACAATGATAGCTTTCACAGATTTTTCGACGCTGTTCAACAGACCACTTGATGAGTGGTCTTTTTAATGCCCCTAGGGGGTGATTCTTGATAATAACACGGGGTTTAGCCTAGTTATGATTATGTGTGGAGAATTGAGGGCTTTAAATGGCCCGGTATGGGCTTAAAACAATAAAGCCGTGAGTTAAAATATTATTTGCAAATTATCTGTGATAGTTATACCTATAAATGGCTTTGCAGTGGGAATATAAAACCCATGCCTTGGCGACTATTTGGCGACTATTCTAAATTTTTGTATATTTTTTGATTGTTATTCATGATCATTTATTAAAAGATAAAACGCTAATATCGCATATTATAGCCATATAATGAGTTAATAAAAGTTCATTGATTTTAACTTGCCTTACTGGCAGTCAGAAGGCCAGGGGTTCGAGTCCCCTCATCTCCACCAATAAGAATTGCATTAGAGAGCCGTTTATGGTTCTCTTTTTTTATGCCTGCGGGTGGAAGATGAAATTGAACACTCGTATCACCATACCATTAGAATTTTGCCCTTCCAAAACTTAAAATAATCTCTCCTCACAGAGATTTC
>NZ_MJUY01000038.1:0-12701 GCF_002237635.1 Acetobacterium sp. MES1 | reverse complement strand
TAGAGCCTGAACATCTCTATCTTACATGGAAAGGTGATTTTTGGGTATAACCCTTTTGCCCACCACCCGCATAGCAGGTGGTTTATTATTTCGCACGTTTTGCGTGCTCAACAGACTAAAGTCTAAACGAAAGGGACGATCAAAGATCGTCCCTTAAATTTATTCTATAATAAACCTAATTTTTCAAGACGTTCTTCCGTTGGAATACCATCTTCATCCCAGCCGCGTTCTTTGTAGTACAGTGGCAGCAATTCATCCAGTTTATGAACCCAACCTTTTGTTGGTCCATCTGGCATTGCTTCTTCTAATAAACGTGGTGGCAAGGTATCTTCTTCTGGTGAAATACCAGCTTCTAAATTAAAGAGTTTTTCCAGATTCCAGATTCGTTCACCAGCTAACAAAACATCTTCAGCCGTCCATTCGGTTCCCAGAACCTCGTTGAGCATGTCAGCATATTGCTGAGCACCCAAAGCAAATGAGGTGAACAGACATAAGCCAGTGGAATCGATAACTGCAGTCAGATCCTGGAATACTTTTGCCCATACTTCTTTACCTGAGAGATCAAAACGATCCAGTTTTTCGGGTAAACCAAGGATTTCAGGAGAAATCAGGTAGCCACGAACATGGCATCCACCACGGTTGGAGGTTGCATATTGAAGACCCATCCCCTGGATTCCACGAGGGTCATATGCTGGCAAGTCTTGTTTCTTAACCGACATGGAGTATTCAGGAACGCCAAAGAAATCAGCCAATCGGTAGGAACCACGGGCCAGTAAATCACCAAAGCCTTCTCGATTCCCCATTTTTTTGAGCCAATGAACTACTGACTCAGCGTTTCCGAATTTTAGGATCACATCATCATCAAGCATTTCGTCAGTGATATAACCACGTTGGTACAATTCCATGGCAGCAGCTAAAGTCGCACCAGCAGAAATGGTATCTAAACCCAGTTCATTACACCAGTAGTTCGCATCGATAACCACTTCCATATCGTCGATACCTAAGTCACCTGCAAACACCCAGAGGGTTTCATATTCAGGTCCACCGATGCCATCAGGACTCTTATCGCTTTTGACCCAGCGACCACAGCCAATTGGGCAATGATGACAAGGATTACGCTTGATCAGATATTTTTCAGTCATGGTTTCGCCGCTAACAGCTTCAGCGTCCGGATCCTGACCGCCCTGGAAGTTATTAGTTGGATAAACACCATGTTCATTGATAATATTAACCAATACGGCTGTTCCATAGGTAGGTAGACCACCACCGGTGACACCGTTTTCTTTTAATAAGGTACGACATTCTTTGGTAACTGCTTTTAATCCGTCTGGATTCGCAATTTCCGGTTTTAAGTTCCCTTTAACAGTAATGGCTTTCAAATTCTTTGAACCCATAACCGCACCAACACCAGAACGACCAGCGGTCCGATCTTTTTCATTCATGATCGCTGCCATCTGAGACAATTTTTCACCAGCAGGACCGATGGTTAAGACTTTGGACCCAGGCTGTTTTTCTTTTAAGAGATCGCTCGTTTCAGAAACCATCTTACCCCACAGATCAAGAGCTGGCAAGATTTCTACCTTATCTTCATCGATACTAAGGTAAACCGGCAGACTTGCCTTACCTTCAACAATAATCGCATCATAACCAGCATATTTCAGGTAGGCTCCCCACTCTCCACCAGAGTTTGAAGAAGCAATACAGCCTGTTAGCGGCGATTTTGTAACGACCATGTACCGACCACCGGTAGGTGTCGCTGTCCCCGACAACGGACCATTGATAAAGACAATCTTATTTTCTGCGGCAAAAGGATCAACCTGTGGATCAACCTCATCCATATACAGCTTTGTTCCTAAACCACGACCACCAATATATTTTTTTGCCAACTCAAAATCCAGATCTTCAGTTGTCACTTCATTGGTCGTCAAATTGACACGTAAAATTTTTCCCATGTAACCAAACATTTCGTACGCCTCCTAAATTTTATTTATTTGTAACCACTATCATTATACCCAAATAGTATCCGTTATTCAATGGGTTAAAGGAAAGATAATCACAAACGCAAAAATTTATAGCAATTTTAGCTTACCAAGGCAAAATTTGATCATTTTTTGAGCATATATTTTCTCATTCTACCAAACCAATGGTTTTTAAGATGTTATACCCCAGTCGTCGCTCCTGACCTTCAAAAGGATAGGCGTGCATAACAATCATTGGATTAAAATTCAACTCAATAATTCCGAAACTTGAATCGGGATTGCAATAGTCTTCCAAAATAATATCAATGCCACAGAATTTCGCTCCAAATGCTCTGACCGCTTTTAACGCAATCTCTGAAAAATAAGGGTGCATTTTCTGTGTAAAATCGATACTGTCTCCACCAGTGCTGATATTAGAATTTCCGCGTAAAAAAATCATTTCATTACTTTTGGGGATTGATTGACTGGTTAAACCCTGCTTATTAAGATACATGAGCGACTGATCGTCCAGCACAATTTTCTTTAGCGGGCTGGTTTGGCCATCGCCCCGGTAAGGGTGTTGATTTTTTTTATCAATCAGTTGCTGGATCGAGGAAACGCCATCGCCAACCACATTCGCCGGGCGACGATGAAGCACGGCCACCACCTCATCTCCCATCGTCAAAAAGCGGTATTCAAGACCTGGTAAATAGTCTTCTATTAGAATCGTGTTATCCTGTTCAAACGCAATCCGAGCCCCTTTTAATAGTTCATCAAGGGTTCCGCCCTGATCAAAAATACTGATTCCCAATCCGAAGTTGGTGGATTTTGGTTTAATCACAACGTTTCTTCCAACATATTTGATTAGTTTTTTCTTTGCTTCAACGAAAGAAAAAAATTCTTCCCCATTCGGAACTGGTAGTCCATTCTCCTGAAGAATTTTTTTTGTGACCACTTTATTCTCCATGAGCAACGGGGTGATATAATTATCCACACTTGTTTTTGTCGCTTGTTTTACATATTCTCGGCGGCCATTTTTTTCCAGCCGCACAATGTTGTCCGCGGCATCCATGGGAATTACTTTTATCCCCCGAGTCAAGGCTTCTTTTATTAATACCTGCGTTGACATTTCCCAGTTTTCAAAACCTTTCAGGCGGTAGTGATCTGCATCTGACTGTCTTTTATAATCTTTAGCGATTTTTAGATTCGCATCAAGACAACCGTTTTCCTGCATTAACAATTTCAAGCGGTAGGCATAGGTCGTTTCTGGCTGTCTGACCCGGCTTTGCATTTCTTTAATACACTGATCCTGTTCTAAATTCAAATATTTATTGATCTCCGCTACCTTTTCCAAAATATCCTCAGCCCAGGCTGTTTTAAGCGTCCAATGGCGATGATCGAGCAATTCCAAATCCGGTTCCAGCCCACGTTCAGCGACCGTCACCTCATTGATAAGGGCTTCCTGCTGCCAGGTCTCAAAAAACTCTTCTCCTTCCAATAATAAAAAGAGCATAAATATATTCATGAATTCCAGATCTATTTTTGCAATTCCGCATTTATCAAAAACATTGAGATCAATGGTTCGAATTTCCAGATATTGGATGCCTTCTTCTGCTAAAGAGTCCAGTACGTTGCGATAGTCTTTTGGTTTTAACCGAATCTGTGCATACAGTTCTTTCGCTTCAGAAATGTCCCCCCGTTCGACAAACTCATTGATGCTCTTGATATAATCCTTGATGGAACTATAATCCGGGTAGAGATCTATTTCATTTTTATAACCGCTGCAACTGCCATTACGGGCGGAGGTTCCGCCAGGGCTGAGATAGGTATCATTTCCGCAGTCCCCCATACATTGCAGGCACTCTTCTATGTAAGAATTATGGAGACCGGGGGTGCAGCCCATTAAATAGATGATCAGCCAGCGATAGCGTAAAAAGTTACGCAAGACCTTTAGATAAATTCGATCTTTAAATTCTTTGAAACTCTCTGCAATACCCAACTCTTTCCAGATGGTCGTTAACAATTCCTCACTAAAAGAAAAGTTATAATGGATCCCCGAGATCAGCTGTCGCTTGCCACCGTATTTGACCATCAGTTTCTCCCGATATTCTCTTGCTTTTTTCCCTTCTTCCCCCTGATAAGAGGCAATCGGGATCTGTTTGTCATCAGGAATATTGCATGGCATCGAGTATGGCCAAAACAGCTCATTATTCACGCCAATCTCACCGATCACAATATCCGTAAGCGCTTCCAGAAAATCATAGGTTTCGTCGACTGAATAAAAAACCGGTGTAACCAGTTCAATCTGGCTTTCTGAGAAATCGGTAGTGATATATGGATTTTTAAGCTTATCGCCAAAAATCGGCGGATGTGGCGTCAATGCCAGTCTTCCCTGTGGTGTCACCCGGAGTCCTTCTCTTTCTACTCCAAACCCCGCCGTTAAAATGCTTTCCGGTGTCATTTTATTTTTTAATATTTCGATCATGCGCATAGCCTTTCCGTTGTTGTACAGATAAATCGGTGTGAACTGTACAAAATTTTTTTAATTATACCATAAAAAAGATTAATTCTAACTAACTATTTCCCTTTGATTGCTAGGGAATAATCGCGATTCCTGCAAAGTCCCAATCGTTCTATCCATATTTCACTACTTATTTGTTTAAAGTATTGACAAATAAAACAGAAGATGTTAGACTCTACTCATTGAGTTAGTATTTTCTAACTCAATTTTAATAATTATTATGTTAGTTATTGCTAACCAATAGGAGGAAAACCATGTTACTATCAATGGCGACACCCGGAGAAACAAATCACATCAAAAAAATCACCGGTAAAGATACTACGCATCAATTTCTGGCGAGCCTTGGTTTTGTCGAAGGCGCTGATGTAACAATCATATCTGAGCTTTCTGGCAACATTATTTTAAACATTAAAGATACCCGGGTTGCCATCGATAAGAACATGGCCAACCGCATTATCATTTAAGGAGATCAACATGAAAACACTCAAAGCTGTAAAATGTGGGGAATCCACTAAAGTTGTAAAACTCCATGGCGACGGCCCCATTCGGCGCCGGATCATGGATATGGGCATCACCAAAGGTGTTGATGTCTTTGTCCGAAAGGTTGCCCCCCTGGGTGACCCCATCGAAATCACCGTGCTGGGCTATGAACTGAGCATTCGTAAAGCCGATGCCGAATTGATCGAAGTTTTTTAACAATTACAATGCAAAAATTTAACAGCCATGGCTGTTAAATTTTTGCACACAATGTTAGTCAATGCTATCAAATTAACGAGGAGAACTTATATGAACTTAAAAATTGCACTCGTTGGAAATCCCAACTGTGGTAAAACAACCATGTTCAATGCGCTCACCGGCAGTTCCCAGTATGTGGGCAACTGGCCGGGGGTCACGGTTGAAAAGAAATCCGGCAAATTAAAAGGCCACAACGATGTCGAAATCATCGATTTGCCTGGTATTTATTCGCTGTCCCCCTATACTCTGGAAGAAGTGGTCTCCAGAAATTATTTACTGAACGAAAAACCCGACGTCATGATTAATATCGTCGATAGCAGTAATATTGAAAGAAACCTCTATCTGACAACCCAGTTGCTGGAAACTGGTATTCCGATGATTCTGGCCCTGAATATGACCGACATTGTCAAAAAGCGTGGTGATCTCATCAATATCAAAGCGCTTGCCAAGCGGCTGGGTTGTGAAGTAATGGAAACCTCTGCTGTTAAGAGCGAAGGATGTGCTGAACTGGCCGAGAAAGCCATTGCCCTTGGCAAAAGCAGACAGAAGTCAAAACCACTGCCGATTTTTTCAACTGACATCACCAAAACCTTAGGTCAAATTGAATCCATCATTAAAACCAAAAGCACCACCGAACATCCGGATTTTTATGCCATCAAACTTTTTGAGCGTGATGAAAAAGCCATCGAACAGCTTAACCTTTCAGATACGGTAATGGCTGAAATTACGGCACTTACCGTATCTTGTGAAGAAGCCATGGATGATGACAGCGAAAGTATCGTTACCTCAGAACGCTATCAGACCATCGGTCGCATCGTTTCGGATACAATCAAAAAGAAAGCCAGCACCGGCATGACCCCCTCGGACAAAATCGATCGGATTGTAACCAATCGCTTTCTGGCCTTACCTATTTTTGCCGCTATTATGTTCTTAATGTACTTTGTCTCCGTTACCACGGTAGGTGCCTGGGTAACCGACTGGACCAATGACGTGCTCTTTGGCGAAATTATTCCCCCGGCTGTAGAGGCACTTCTTGTTTCCTGGGGTACCGCTGAATGGCTGAATTCACTGATTCTTGATGGCATCATCGGTGGTGTTGGTGCGGTTCTCGGTTTTGTCCCCCAGATGTTTGTCCTGTTTCTCTTCCTTGCCATTCTTGAGGATTGCGGTTACATGGCCCGGGTTGCTTTTATCATGGATCGGGTCTTTCGAAAATTCGGTCTGTCCGGCAAGTCATTCATACCATTGCTGATTGGAACCGGCTGTAGCGTTCCCGGAATTATGGCCTCCCGAACCATTGAAAATGAGCGGGACCGCAAGATGACAATCATGACGACCTCCTTTATTCCCTGCTCGGCCAAGCTGCCCGTGATCGCCCTGATTGCCGGTGCCTTATTCCCCGGATCGGTCTGGGTTGCACCGTCGGCCTACTTCATCGGGGTAGCAGCTATCATTGTTTCCGGTATCATTTTAAAGAAAACCCGGGGCTTTTCCGGTGATCCGGCCCCCTTTATTATGGAACTGCCCGCATATCATGTCCCCGGTGCTAAAGGGGTTCTGATCCACATGTGGGAACGGGGTAAATCCTTTATCAAAAAAGCCGGTACCGTTATTTTTGTGGCCAGTATCACCATCTGGTTTTTGTCAAGCTTTAACTTTGCTCTGGAAATGGTCGACACCAACGAATCGATTTTGGCCGCCCTTGGCATGATCATTGCGCCGGTCTTTAGTCCCCTCGGTTTTGGTACTTGGGAAGCGACTGTTGCCACCATAACTGGTCTGATTGCCAAAGAAACAGTAGTCAGTACCTTTGGCGTCCTCTTTGGTTTTGCCGAAGTGGCCGAAGATGGTGCCGAACTGTGGCCCCAGCTGCAAATGGCCTTTACCCAGATGGCAGCCTTCTCGTTTTTGGTTTTTAATCTGCTCTGTGCCCCCTGCTTTGCTGCCATCGGCGCGATTCACCGGGAAATGGGCAGTGCCAAATGGACACTGATTGCCGTGGGTTATCAGACCGCATTTGCCTATACCATCGCCCTGATCATTTATCAATTGGGACTGTTTTTCACTGGTGGTGGTTTTGGTATCGGCACCGCTGCTGCGATCCTAATGATTGCTGCCCTACTCTATCTGCTTTTTAGAAAACCAGTCAGCAAAACAAAACAAAAACAATTGATATCGGTCAAAGAAATCTAACCTTTATCCTAAAAAAGCCAGACGCGAATGATGATCATTTTCGTCTGGCTTTTTTAACTCTTTTTTCTACAACCCCAACTCTTGTTTGAGTTTAGTCAATTCCTCATCCACCGATGTATTTCCGGTTTCGCCATACTTTTCTTCCAAAACTTCGGCAGGGTCAACCGGCTCAATATTCAGTTCGGCCATGGCATTAGCCTCATCCAGCATCCGGTCGGCCTTTTCTTCCATTCGGGTAAAGGCATCCATGGCATCCTCGGTTTGATTGGCTGAGCAGCTGGCTTGATTGATGATTTCCTGGGTTTTGGCAATCGACACCTTGGACTTGATCATGGTTCGACGGGCCTGCAGGGTTTGGATATCGGAAGCCAGTTTATCATGCATCTGTCGCATCTTCATGGCATTTTCATGAGCTGCGGCATAGACATCCAGCAGTTCAGCATCATGGTTTTCCAGTTCCTGTTTTTTTGCGAGAAAGATCCGGGCATCGCCCTCGTTCCCAGCCACCAGCGCTTTTTTGGCCAACTCGGCATACTTTTCCACCTCAGCCTTGTTATTGTCGAGCAACCGTTTCGTACGGGTTTCTTCGCCCATTACTTCAGCAGTACTTCGCTTCACTTCGGCCAAATCCTCGAGCAGATCAATTAAATACTGATCAATCATCTTCGCCGGATCTTCCATCTGATCCAGAAGATCGTTAATGTTGGCCCGGATAATATCACCGAATCGTTCTAAAATTGCCATTTTTTTCCTCCTTTGAATTTTCTAATCAGTTTTTATCCTGATCGGACGGATTATCCTGATATTTCTTCGCCAAATCTTCAATTTCCACATCGTCAAATTTTTCCAGCGGGGTACTCAGTATTTCGGCGGTACGCTTATCCTCGAGATTCTTCTGCTTTTTGGCATGGCGCCACCAGACGAATAACAGAATGGCTAATATTACCACTGCAAATACAATTCCAATGGTCGTCATGGCTGCGATCCATGGTGACCTGGTAACGGTCATGATCCGGTCAGCCGCATCTCGGAAGGCGTTACTGAAGAACTCCTCGTCAGTGAGATTGCTGTCGTAATAATTGCGGTCAATGTAATCCAGCAAGATATCAGCCGCCTCCCGATCGATAACTGTTTTGGCCTGAGTACCGGCCACATAACGATCCATGTAAAAATCATTATACTCATAAAATACAAAGAGCAGATGGGCTTCATCCGTAAACAACTGATCATAAAGAGCATTTGCATAACTGTCCAACTCACTTTCGGTGGGGTGATACGAACCATTGATGTTATCAATTATCACCACATACGGTTGTACCCCGGTTTTCTGATAAAAGTATTTTAGCCCTTCCTCCATTTTTGTCTGATTTTTAATCCATCCCAATTCGTCGCGATAATATTCCGTTTCGTTGACCGAACCCGCTGGCAGTGGCTGCCGATTGATGGTTGATTTAGTGACTTCTGCGGGACCTGTTATGACGGATGCCACGAAAGCCCCGATAATCAGCACCAGAATCAGCACAATCAGTAGAATAATGATAAAACCGCAGCCACAGCCCACCGGTCCGCCGCTGCCGCCGTCGTGATTGCCACCCCCGGGAGTACCCCCTGAACTCATTCTGGTGCCACTGCCAAACAATCTACTCCCCGAACTGCCCCCGGAACTGCCAAATGACCCCCAGGAACCACCGCCACCACTGCGGTGACTGCTCCCGAAGCCACCGCTGCGACCACCGCTACTGCGGCTCCCGCCACCTGAACCGCCACTGCTGCGGCCACCTGAACCGCCACTTCTTCCCATGATACCCCTCCATTTATTTGCGCATTGTTACAATGGCTTTCTACCCCAAATGCGACCTTTCATTCATCATTGAACGTTGCAAAAAAAGAAGCACTAACGATCATTTTCTGATAAAATAAACAGATAAAAAAGCTTTACCAAGGAGAAAAAACACCAATGGCAAAACAAAAAGAAGTGAAAACCAATGCCATGCGCATTTTGGATAAATTAAAAATTGACTATACCCACCAAAGTTATGAATGCCATGAATTTGTCGACGGCTTGCAGACTGCCGATCTGCTGAAGCTGCCTTATGAACAGGTCTATAAGACCCTGGTGACGGAAGGAAAGAGCAAGAATTATTTTGTTTTTGTGATCCCCATCGATAAGGAGCTGGATATGAAGAAAGCCGCCAAAGCGGTTGGCGAAAAAGCGGTGGCAATGATTCGTTTAAAAGACCTGACTGCGATCACCGGCTATGTCCGGGGTGGCTGTACCGCCATTGGCATGAAAAAACAGCTTAAAACCGTCATTAACGACACCGCCAAAGAGCTGGACACCATCTACATCAGCGGTGGAAAAATCGGATTGCAGATTCAGTTGCGCCCCGATGATTTCTGCACTGCGGCAGCGGCTGTTTATGGGGATATTATTACATCCTAAACCGCAATATGTTTTAAAGGATATTTTTCGGACGTTCAACTGCGCTGATTATTCAATCGGTGGCGATGATACGCCGATGTTCTTATCGGTGCTTTTAAAATTGGTTTGCTGATAACTATCATCTTATCAGAAAATTTTAAGCTGGATCTAGTTTCTTACTTCATCGATTTACCCTTTCTTTTATGAGTTGTTCCTGTGTATCCGCTAAGTTTTGATAACAATGGAAACGGGCAATCCCATCTTGAACCGATACTTTGCAGATCGATCCAAGCTCATCCAAGTGATTCAGAATCACTTGATACACCGGTTCCCCATGCTTCGTTAGAAATTCATCCTGGAGGATTTGAATAATCCGGTCCGTTGACATCCCTTTGCGGTAGGGACGATCCTCTGAAAGGGCCGTGAATATATCAGCATAGGCAATGATATCCATCTCCTGAGAAATGCCGTCATTGACCAGATTCAAGGGATAGCCCGAACCATCGTGATTTTCATGATGACCGGAGGCGCACTCAACGATCCCCTCTAAGCCTGAGATGTGTCCCAAAATAAGATTCGTAAAATAGGCATGGGTTCTGATGTCAGCCCGTTCCGCTTCTGACAGCCGTTCTTTTTTTTCGATAATTTCAGTTGCAACGGCAATTTTACCCAAATCATGCAGCAATCCGGCCACTCTGATTTTGCGGCATTCTTCCTCAGAATACTCCATTCTTTCGGCAATGGCATAGGCCACCTGACTCACGCCGACCGAATGGGCAATGGCAAATTTGCTTCTGGAATCGATTATTTTTGAAAGAGTCAGGGCAAATTCCTCCAATAAATCCATGGTCAAGTCAATCTCGTAGCGCCTGGAAATTCCTAATTTAAGAATTTTTTCCATTTCCCAGTTATCAATATCCAATCAGAAAGAATCCTTCTGCGCCTGAATCAGATAAGCTGCCATCACCTCGGGGTGAAAGACAGTGCCATTATAAGACGCCATTTTGTCGATGATCTGTTGTTTTTGTGCCAAAATTGAACGATCCGGCTGTACCAGAATATCCGTCCGATCGGCCACATGCAAAATATAAGCTTCCAGCGGCACCGGGCCCAGTTCCGGAACATAGGTGTTGTCCAGATCATAATGCCAATGATGATAAAAGATGATACGAGAAATTTTTTCAAAGGGTGAAAATGACGACAGCATATAACTGTCTAAGCTGCTGTGCGGAAAAGGGTTCTCCACATCCATCTGAATCAGACTGTCTCTTTCACTGATGGTCAGGGCGCCAATATCATGCAAGGATGCTGCAATAATCAGATCACTCAGGCGGTCCGCTGATAACCCCATCTCAACGCCAATATGAAAAGCGGCAATGGCCGTTCGGCGGTGATGGTTCTTAAGCAGATAATTGTATAAATCAATTGATTTAGTAAAAGATGTAATCAATTCTTTCAACGTTATATTCATAAACCAGTCTCCCATCAGGTTGCGATCTTTCCTATTTATTATTCGCGCTGATGAAATCCGTTACGCATTTCAATCAACACTCAATCCGGCAACACCAGCCATGCCGGTTTCGGTGGACTGTGCCACTTGATTTATTTTAATCGGCTCTTTCTTGTTTATCTTAACCCCCTGTCATCAACGGTAAAGCATTGGTCTTGATAATTTTAACAAATTACCGTCTGTCAAACAAATTTAATCAATTGCTTATTATATGAGCATTATTGCCGGGAATAAACAGGGGGGTTTTGAATTTAATTTAAATTCACTGTAACAACGGAATTCTCTGGCATAAAACCAGAAAGCCGGCTGATCTTGCATCGATCAACCGCCCGCCTATATTATTTAAGTATAAAAATTGCTACCAGCACCAAGGCCTCGTCCCGCAATTGCTTCGTTGTAGCGTTTTTTAAAAAATCTGGCCGATTAATACCAGCGTGCCATTTTTTAGCAGAATGAAAATTCCCAAACCAATAAAGACCACCGGCACTAAAATATGCTGGTATGTTTCCATTCTTTTTCGGATCACGGGATGGGTGGCCAGCTTCAGGCTGATCAAACACCACAGCGCTGTCAGCAATCCAAAGATCAGCACCGTTAACAGCATCAGGATAAACAGGTCATCAATATTCGTGCTGACAAAGGCCGTAACCGCCATCAAAATCGTACTAATCAATCGTTTTTATTTCCGCCGGAATCCACATTTTCGGGTTGTAATTAAGGGTATATTTATATTTTGAAACATCATTGCCACCGAGATCTTCCACCACATAGGTCACGTTGTCACTTAATCCGATGAAGTGTTTTTTGTAACTGCCGTCTTCGTCTTCAACAAGCACTTCCAGCTGATTGTCGGCGGTGTCGGCGGTGATTGACATCTTTCCGGTCATTTGAAACAAGACGTCGCCCTCAATGCAATTGATCACCGTCAACTGCCTGATCACATTGAAGTTGTCGGCCTGCTGGGACAAATTGTAAGAAACTTTCTCGGCTTCGCTTTCGCAGCCAGTAAGCATTAATAAACCAAATAGGGCAATAAAGATTGCTGTTTTTTTCATCATTCTGATCCTTTCAGCTGTTCATTTTATAAAACCGGTTACTGGGGCTGACCAAGCAGCGGCCATTTTTCGGTATCGGTAAAGTGGTCCACCAGGGTGTGGGCATTTGTGATGATCTGTTGGTCAAAATCCAAATAGTTCAGCAGGGCAATGGCATTTTTGAATATTACGGCTGAAAAAGGTTCTTCCGCAAAAACCCGTTATCCAGACTTTGAATGTGGATCGTACATCAATTTAGCCGTCAGTAATTTTTGACCGCATCGACCATACATGGTTCGTTTTATCATTTTGAGTTTGTTGTTAAACC
>NZ_MJUY01000037.1:0-13185 GCF_002237635.1 Acetobacterium sp. MES1 | reverse complement strand
TATAGTCTACCTTTGCTTTATACTTCCCGTATAAATCCAGATCGTCTTCTGTTAAACCCAATTTCTTTGCTATCTCACGAATATCCTGTGGTGTAGCTTCTTGTGCAATCTCAATGTCTGATTTAAAACCCATATTATTTCCTCCAATACTTTGATAAATTTTTAACATCTGCATTTATGATATATGATTTCAATCTAAAAATCAAATAATAAATGTGACAATTTTTTACTGAAAAAATACGAATAACGTTTACATTTACGGGGTTTACATCAATAATCTGAACAATATTTTACTCTGCGACACAAAACTTCTTTGCAATTCAACATTATATTGCATTTTAATTCTATATAGTTTTTTAAAGCCGCTTTTAAAATGAATTCTATGACATATTTTTACAAATCATCATAGAAAATCATCCATTTTTGTAATTTTTGATGCTTTTCCATTTTTGTACCATGAATTTTATTAATCCCTTGACAGACAACTCCAGCATTCCGATGTTCAATAAGTGACTAACCTACAACTTCACCTCCAAACTTGTTTTTGAATCATATTTATCCCAAATTATGCTATTCTAATTGCCCTATTAAGTCCGCTTTATAAATACTGATACCGGGCAGGTTGTCCACTATTTACTTGTATATACAAATTTAATTCAGATTACCACCAATTTTAAAGAATGTCAAATTATTTCTAGTTTAATTCAATTTATTTTCTTTTATCGTTTGTTAAATCTCAAACAATAAAAATAGGGGTAATATATCTCTCTAAATTGATGCTCAGATCGTTTAGATTTGATTAAATGTCGTTTTTATATTGTAAAATTTTACTGTGCTTGCTAGTAGGGTATTTTCGGGAAAAATTACTGGCTTCGGTCCATCTTGTATTGCCGTTCCGATTCAGCTGTCTTTAAAAAGGATTAGTCTGGTTAACACTGCATTTCACTTCCAATCGCTCTCAACAACTTCATTGATATAAACGAATCACCTGACCTTCATTCAAAAACCGCAATGGGCTGATTTTATTCATAAACCAGCCCTCAGAAAAATAAGCCTCAGACAAATTTTTCATTATCATTCGCTGCGTATTGAAAATCTCGTATTTTACGGGTATAATAAAATCAGTTTAGAAAATATTTTACAGGTCCCCCCAATTTATAACTGAGAAAGGACAATTTTATGTCATCTTTGAAGACTATTCGCATTTTTTTCCCATTGCTGGATAAAAGTATCCTGGTTGAAACTGGAACTACCGTTGCTGCCGCCTGTGCTCAGGTTGGTTTTCCTCAAAATCTAGTTTGCGGAGGCAAGGGAACGTGTAAGAAATGCCTTGTGACCATTCGTGAAAACGATTTAGTTTCAGAAGTCCTTGGTTGCCAGCATCCCGTGTCCAACGATATGGCTATTCTCATTTCAAAAGAAGCCGCCGTATCACAAATACTGGAAACCACCGAAAATGAGACACTGAGTTTTAACCCCAAAACCAGGGTTGTGACCACCCCAATGGCACACTTGAAAACGGAGATGTGTTCCTACGATCTTGAAGCCATCCGCAACGCCCTCGATATGCCGATCAAGATGTCTTCTATTAAAGTATTGCAGAAATCTGCTGAAATCTTTCATCAGAAAAGCCTTCCTTTGATGAATTTTGTGCTCTATAATGATGAAGTGATTGATCTAATCCCCAGCAGTGAATCGCTAAACGCCTATGGTGTTGCCTTTGACATTGGGACGACCTCGGTTGTCGGCTACCTTTATGATCTCACCAGTGGAGTTCTGATTCATCAGTATTCCTCTTTGAATAAGCAAATATCTTTTGGCGGTGATGTAATCAGCCGTATCGATTATGCATCCACCTCGCCTGAAAATTTGAAGGCGATCCAACATGCTATTATTGAAACGGTCAACAACATCCTTTCAAACCTTTTCTATGAATCAAAGATCGCTGCAGAAGCTGTTTATGAGTGTGTATTCTGCGGTAACAGTACCATGGCCCATCTTTTTCTGGGCTTAAATCCCCTGCATTTGGGTCTTTCCCCATTTACCGGGATCACCCGGGATATGGTGGTTGCCGATGCCGAAGAATTTACCATCAATATTAACCCCAACGGTAAAATAACCTTTCTGCCCTTATTGGGAGGGTTTGTTGGCGCCGATACAACAGCAGTATTGCTGGGTCTGCCAAAGGATGACGAATACCGCTTGATGATTGACTTGGGTACAAATGGCGAAATAGCTGTCGGCAACCGGAACCGCTACTTTGTCGCTTCCACGGCCTGCGGTCCTGCACTTGAAGGAGCCGGTATCCACATGGGGATGCGTGGCACCACTGGAGCCATCGAAAAAATCGAACTGATTGACAATGAAATCAAATGTCATGTTATTGGCGATGCTGCGCCCCTGGGATTTTGTGGCTCGGGGATTATCGATGCCATTGCCTTCCTGTTTCGGGAAAGACTGATTTATGATCGCGGTAATTTTATTAAAGGCGAGGATCTTGATAATCACCCCTTTAAAGATCGGTTCAAAACCGACGAGAACAATCAACGCTATTTTGTTTTTGTCCGTCATCAGGATAACCCCAATGGCAAAGAAATGATCATCACCCAGAAAGATGTTCGGGCAGTACAATTGGCCAAGGCCGCCATCTTTACCGGCTGCTGCCTGCTAACTGAAAAGTACGGCATCAAAGCCACGGATCTCAAAGAAATAACTCTGGCAGGTGCGTTTGGCAATTACATCGATATCGAAAATGCTCAGTTTATTGGTTTACTTCCAGAAATTTCTGGCGTACCGATCCGCTCCATAGGTAATGGAGCCGGAACCGGTTCCCAACTTTTTCTCTTATCTCAGGATGAAGCCAAACGCTGCGAAACAATCCCCAAAGTCACCACTCACATCGAGTTAGCCACTGATCCTGATTTTTCGAACCGGTACATGCAAAACACCTTTCTTGGTCGTAATGAAATGGCCTAATTGTCTTTCTCCTTTTGATCTGGTCATTAAAAAGCAAACACATTTCTGCTGTTTGCTTTTTTTATTCCCCTGCTCCTGATTAGATGCTATAATTATTCTAAATTACCGAAAGGATGCTCAGCTATGGAAAAAATACCCAGAATTTTATTAGTATTAACCGGCGGAACCATCGGCAGCGCTGTCAATGATGGCTGTATCGATGTTGATTCCCGTCGCAGTGACGACTTACTCGCCATCTACAACGAACAAAGCAACTGTCAAGTCGAATTTGAGGTCGTCCGTCCCTTTAACATCCTCAGTGAAAACGCCGAACCAAAACACTGGCTGCAAATAATAGAAACCCTGCAATCCCATCGTCTTTGCGACTATGATGGTGTCATTATTGCCCACGGATCGGATACCCTGCCCTATACCGGGGCCGCCCTTTCCTATGGTCTTGACAGTCCTCTGATTCCGATCGTTTTAGTGGCTGCCAACTACGCCATCGGCCAACCAAACAGCAATGCCATCGCCAATTTTTCAGCGGCAGTGGCATTTATCATTAATATGAAACTGCCTGGTTTTTATACCCTTTATGAAAATAGCGATCATATTATTTATGTTCACCTGGCCACCCGGCTTCAGGAAGCGGATTGGCTACGGGATGACTTTACCAGTTTCGGAGATCCTTTAGGCGTTTTTGATCATCGGGGACTGTGCTGTGTCCCCAGTCCTAAAAATCCGTCCATGCTCAAGCTTTATAATCCGACTCCTGACTGTGTCCCAACCATTGCCGAATTTCGTAATGAAGTATTGGCGCTGCGAGCCTATCCCGGTTTAAACTATGAGGTGATCAACCTGCATAACCGTCCAATCCGGGCTGTCCTTCACTCCTTATACCACTGTGGCAGCGGTAATGTTACAGGGGAAAACGGAACGTCGCTCCTGTCCTTTATCAAAAATAATCCCCAGGTCGATCATTATCTGATTTCCTACAAAAATATACAGGGCGATCTTTATGCGTCCTGTCGGGAACTGATTGCCGCTGGCGGCATCCCTCTGGAAAATATTTCCTTTGAGGCTGCTGTCACCAAATTGAATTTTGCCTACAACCAGCAGGAATATGCCCCGCTAAACTATGTAAAACGGGAATTTTTCTATGAATTTCTGCGAGATGCCAAGGAAAATGGGTATGTAATCTAAGCATTCGATTGCTAAAAATCTAATGATACTGAAGGAGACTGCTATGTATGATGTTGCTATAATCGGCGCCGGTATTATCGGAACCTCGATCGCCCGAGCGTTAAGCCGTTACAAATTATCTGTTGTTGTTTTTGATAAGGAAGATGATGTGTCGATGGGGGCCACTAAAGCCAATTCAGCCATTGTCCATGGAGGCTTTGCCGAATCCCACACCAAAGTAAAAGGAGGTCTGTGCTACAAGGGCCGCAAGCAATTCGATCAGCTAAACGAGGAGCTTAACTTTGGCTTTGAAAAAATCGGATCGCTGGTATTGGCCTTTGAAGAAGAGCAATTGGCAAAACTCCAGGAATTATATGAAAACGGCCTGGCCAATGGTGTCGACGATCTGGAAATTCTTAATCATGACCAGATTATGGCCATGGAACCAAATGTCAACCCAGCTGTCAAATACGCCCTGTACTGTAAAGGGGCCGGCATCTGCTCACCCTACGAAATGGCCATAGCACTGGCCGAAAACGCTGTTGCCAATGGTGTTAAGCTGTTGTTGAACACCGAAATTACCAGCATCCAAAAAAACACTGACGGCTTTTCCCTGACTGACCAAAATGGCCAACAGTACCAGTCGCATTATGTGATTAACGCTGGCGGTGTATCCTCAGACGCCGTCTCAAAAATGGTTGGTGTTGATTATTTCACCATTACCCCCCGCACCGGTGAGTACATCCTGATGGTACGGGGCTCTGCCAGCATCATCAATACGGTCTTATTCCAAATGCCCACAAAAATGGGCAAAGGAATCCTTGTCACCCCAACCTATTTCGGCAACCTGCTGATCGGTCCGGATGCGGTCAATGAAGATACAGTTGACAAATCCACCCATGCCGAACGGCTCCTGAAAATTTTTAATGAAGCCAAACACACCACCGACAAATTAAACATAAAACAGTTCATCCGTAGTTTTACCGGCGTTCGGGCAGTCAGCTCCACCGACGACTTTATTATTGAAGCCACCCCCGTGACCGGATTTATAAATTGCGCCGGTATTCAATCTCCGGGTCTGACGTCTTCACCAGCTATTGCCGAGATGGTTCTGGGCCTTTTAAAAGAGCTGAACTGTCCCTTTGAAGAAGACCCCAGCTTCAATCCTTATCGGGCTCCGATTATTACCCGCACTGAATTAAAACCGGTGAAAGAAATCCAGCCGCTGGTGGACATGGCCTCCAGCCCGGAAAGAATAATCTGCCGCTGCGAACAAGTCAATGAAGCGACTATTATTGATGCCATGAACCGGGGTATTCCCGTAACCACCGTTGACGGCATCAAACGACGTACCCGGGCAGGCTGCGGCTGGTGTCAAGGAACCTTCTGCCGTCCCCGGGTCGCTGAAGTAATGGAAAAGGTGCTTGGTCATGCGATTGATGCCGGGTTTGACGTGGAACACAGCGGCGTCAATCGGGTGGGAAAAAACGAAATCGTTGACTATATAAAAAAACATAGCGATTGACCGATTCTGCCCTTGTCCTTCGTCGTCGGGACGATAACGCACGTATCGGTGTGAACAGACTAAAAAAGAGCTGCAGTCTTATATAAAACTGCGGCTCTTTTTCGTGTCCACCTGTGATTGAGCTTATTTTACTGGCTTATTGAGGTGATTTATTGCTCATTCTTTAAGAAAAACGATAACTCCGACACTTTTACAAAAATTTTCGTTGACAAAATACCTGCAACCGTTTATAATCACAGTAAATGAAAGAATATTTACTAAAATAATAGTAAATAAAATATCATATACTAAAAAATCGGTTTTAAATCTGTTCGCTCATTTGATCGTTATTTTTATTGTAATCGCAGTCAAAATATGTAATTATCAGCAACGATGCTAAAACTGATCAATGATTTATTCCAGATAAACTAAGGAGGCTATACACTATGTTAACTGTAAAAGAGAATTTAAAAGAAGTCATGACCGGTGGAAATCCAGATCGTTTTGTCAAACAATATGAATTTCTGGAAATGATTATGAGCGTACCATCTGGTCGTATCAAACCCCAAATCGGTGGCGAAGTAATCAATGAATGGGGTATTACCATCCGTTGGCCCGAAGGTCAACTTGCCTCTTTCCCAGTACACGATGAACAACATGTTGTTCTTAAAGATGTTACTGAATGGAAAGAATACGTTAAAGCTCCAAGCATGGAACGACCTGCAGGGGCGTGGGATCAGGCCATTGCTGACGCTAAGGCCGTTGATCGTGATAATAAATATGTTGCGGCCTTCATCGCTCCCGGTTTATTTGAAATGACCCATTATCTGATGGGTATGGAAAATGCCCTCATGAGTTTCTACGAAGAACCCGAAGCCATGCATGAACTGATCGATTATTTAACCGAGTATGAGCTGGATTATGCTAAAGCGTTGGTTGAAAATCTGCACCCTGATGCAATTTTACACCATGACGACTGGGGCAGCCAGATTTCCACCTTCCTTTCGCCAGCAATGTTTGAAGAATTCTTTTTAGAATCCTACAAAAAAATCTATGGTTTTTACAAAGCGAACGGCGTTGAACTGATTGTTCACCATAGCGACAGCTACGCTGCAACCTTAGTTCCTTATATGATTGAAATGGGCATTGATATCTGGCAGGGTGTTATGACAACCAATGATATCCCTAAAATGATCAAAGAATACGGCGGACAAATTACCTTTATGGGTGGTGTTCACAGTGGTGTCATCGATCATCCTGAATGGACAAAAGAACAAATTGATGCTGAATTTGACCGAGCCTGCCGTGAATCTGGAAAACTCTACTTCATCCCAGGTGCTTGTCAGGGGCTGCCCGTTTCTTCCTTCCCGGGCGTTTACGAAGCCTGTGATGAAGCCATCGAAAAAATGACCAAAGAACTATTCTAGTCCAAAGCAATTTAACAATCCATACTCTGAAAGAGTGGTAAAATTAATATCCAGAGGAGAGATAAAATGATTATTATCGGAGAAAAAATTAACGGTGCGATTCCTTCCACTGCCAAAGCCATCGCTGCCAAAGATGGCGAATTTATCAAAAATCTGGCCAAGATCCAGGCCGAAGCTGGCGTCGATTATATCGATGTCTGTGCTTCCGTTGATGATGATATCGAACTGGAAACCATGAAATGGCTGATTGATCTGGTTCAGGAAGTCACCGATATCCCCATTGCTGTGGATAGTCCCAACGTCTATACCTGTATCGAATCGATGAAATACTGTAACAAACCGGGCTTATTCAACTCCGTATCCCTTGAAGGCGATAAAGTCGATGCTGCATTTAAAGCCATTGCTGATACCAAATGGGAATGTGTGGCGCTGCTTAACAGCGATAAGGGCATTCCTAAAACCGCTAAAGACCGTCTGGATGTCTTTGCTGATTTAATGGCCAAAGTCAAAGAATACGGCATTGATCCGTCAAGAATGCACATCGATCCATTGGTTGAAATGCTCTGTACATCCGAAGATGGCATTGCTATGGTTGTGGAAGTAATCAAAAGTATTAAAGAACAATACCCCACCATTCATGTGACCGGCGCCGTCAGCAACATCTCATTCAACCTGCCTGCCCGAAAAATGGTCAACATGGGCTTTACCGTTCTGGCCATGAATGCTGGACTGGACAGTGCCATCCTTGATCCGACCAATGGTGACCTGATGGGAATCATCTATGCCACTGAAGCGCTGCTGGGCGAAGATGACTACTGTATGGAATATATCGGCGCTTACCGTGAAGGAATTTTCGGTCAGAAAAAATAGTCGCTTGTAACGAAGCCTCATTATAAAACTGTCAAACAAATTCTGTCAGCTGATCACACAATCAGCTGACAGACACTAATATTTATTATAATTACTGAATAGGAGAAAGAAATGTCAAAAATTCAAGAAGTTAAAGAAAAAGTAGAAATTGGTAAAACGAAACTGGTTCCTGGACTGGTTCAGGAAGCATTAGATGAAGGTAGCTCTGCAGCTGATATCCTGCAAGCCATGGTTGACTCGATGGGTGTTGTCGGGGAAAAATTCTCATCTGGAGAGATCTTTGTTCCAGAAATGCTAATCGCTGCTAAAGCCATGGCCAAAGGTGTTGATGTGTTACGTCCGCTGTTAGCTGGTGATACTTCAAACTCATTAGGAACCTGTATTATTGGAACCGTTGCTGGCGACTTACATGATATCGGTAAAAACCTGGTTTCAATGATGATCGAAAGTGCCGGCTTTACCATGGTTGACCTGGGTGTGGATGTTCCTGCTGAACGTTTTGTTGAAGCCATCAAAGAAAACGAAAATGTTACCCTGGTAGCCTGCTCCGGTCTGTTAACAACCACTATGCCAGCTCTGAAAGAAGCCGTACAAACCATTAAAGCCAGCGGATTGGACGTAAAAGTCATCGTTGGTGGTGCACCTGTAACTCCTGAATATGCAGCTGAAATTGGTGCCGATGGATTTGCTCCTGATGCTGGTAGCGCCGCTGTTAAAGCTAAAGAAATGGTTGCATAAGCGACAAACAATTAATTAGCCCCTTAATTTAATAACGCTATAAAAAAAGAGAAACCACACGGTTTCTCTTTTTTTGTGCTTGAAATGTCCCTATTTATTACAAAAAAACTTTTTTATGCCAATCCTACCAGTTTTCCGGCGATTGGCAACCATAATGTAGCCAGACAAACAAAAGCAATTTGAAGCCAGATTGCGGCCTTAGGCATATCCGTCATTTTGTAATAGCCAGCAGTATAGGTAATGAGTGGTATGGTGTCAATGGGGAATAAATAACAGTTACCGGCACATAAGCCAAGCGCAATGATCAGTAAAGCTGGATTGATTCCGGTGGTGGCTGCCAAACTGATAATAACTGGCGTCAACACCCCAATTAAAGCTGGAGCCACAGGAACAATTAGCATGATCACAAAGCACATGACTGAGACAAAGAAAACCCCACCCATTAGTGAGAATGATAAAGACGATGGTAATACATAGTTGACAAACCATTCGCTGACACCGTTTGCAACGATGGTATTGGCAATACATAAAACTGTTCCGATCAGAATAAATGAAATCCAGCTGACCGCTTTCATATAGCGATCCCAAGTGAGGACGCGAATTCCCGGCAAAAAGAAAGAGACACAGCCAAACAGGGCTACCACAGTTACTTCAATAAACGGATAGAACGAGCTGAGCAGCCAGAAGAAAATCATGATCAAACCAATCACAATGACTTTCAATTCCCGACTATCCACTTTTTCTTTAACCTCGATCTCCTCCAGGTAGCTCGCAATCTCCATTTTATCAATCTCTGCCGGAGGAAATATTTTCGTCAAGATGAACCAGGTCAAGGGCACCATCACGATTACAATCGGAATACCACAGGCCATCCACTGAAGAAATGTTATCTGAATTCCCGCCTGGCTTTGCAACAATCCAATTGTCAAGATGTTAATGCCGCTACCGGCTGGAGTCATCAGTCCCCCCAGCATCACGGCAATTGGAATCCCCATCATCAGTGATTTTGCAGTCTGGGCACGATCATTTTCATTAACAAAGAGTTTGAGAAAACTGGCGCCGATACCCATAAACACCACCACCGATGGTACGTCTGTCACGATGGAGGATACCAGGGCTCCAGCCACCATAATTGCCAGGACGCAGGTCCTAACGTCTCTGCCAAATTTTTTAAGCAGGGCATGCAAGATCCGTTGAACAATCGGCGTCGAGGTCACCGCCTCCGCCAGACCGAATGATGCCAATACAAAAAATAAGATCGTGTTGGTAAAGCCGCTTAATCCAGCAGTCAGATTCTTTGTAACTCCCAGGGTTGGCAATAGCGCCAGACACAGAAAACAAATAACCCCAACCGGCAGTGCTTCAGTAATCAGCATGATTAAAAAGAACAGCAACAGCCCGATGGTAATCAGTCCCTTATCTGTCAAACCCATTGGTATGGGTAGAAAAAAAACGGCGATCAGCACGGCAATGCTTATGATCAATCCGATTATCTGTTTTTTATTCATAATCCACCTCTGTCGTATTTTTAAACGCTAGCTATTCTGTTGTCCCCCAACATATCGCTATTCGCTCTATGAAACAAATAAGAAGCCAATCAATTGATTTGAATATGGCTTCTTATTTTTCTGTAATTATTTTACTGTCATCATTTTAACGTCTATTATTCTGCGATTTGTTTTCTGGCGTTGATTTCAGCCTGATATTGAGTCACTTTATCTTTGGTTAAACGGTATCCAAAGGTTAACAGAACCGCGCCAGCCAAAACTGTGCAACCAGGAATGGTGCAGAATAAGGTTGTAATACCAGCTTTTAATTCTGGAGTGGCAGTTGCTGGATCCATTTTGGCAACGAAACCGACTGAAGCCAGCATGGCTGGAATGATTAAACCTTTGAAAAAGATCGCCAGTTTCAGTGGTAAATTCGATAATCCCATGACCCAGCTTGATGCTGCTTTTCCTGTTTTCCATTCACTGTAGATTGATGCATCACCATATAGTGCCACCATCAATGCGTACAGGAATCCTAAGAAGAACTGCGCACAGGAAAGAACAACCAGAACCATGGTGATGTTACCAACAACGAATTGAGTAACAATTAAGAATACACCTAAACCGTAACAGCCAATCAATGCGGCTGTTCGTGTTGATACTTTTGCGGCAACATATTTACTTAAATAGGAGCCAATTACCGCCATAATATTAGCAACCAGCAAGTAGACGCTAAACATTGCAACATCGTTTGCTACATAGGTAAAGAAGTAAACTGCTGAACCGGCACAAACAAAGTTAACTATCCAACGGGCGACATCTGCTAACAGTAATACTAACAAATGTGGGTTCTGAACCAATGATCGAGCCATATCGCCAATGGAAATTTTTTCTTTTTTTGCAGTGTTTGTATTTACTGTTCCATCTTCAATTGTTGCTTCATATCCACTTGTCAGTTTGAAGTGGATGAAATAGCCTAACCAGTAAACACATGCCATGGCAAATGCCGAAATCGTGAACCCAAGTACTGGGTTTTTAACTAATTCGCCAACCCATAAAATAGTGGCTAAGCCCATTGCTGAGAAAATAATTTTCCCAACATTTGCATAAGCGCCTCGTGTTGCCGATAATTGTGTTCGATCATCAGGTGTCGTTGAAATTGTTGGAATAAGTGCTATATTTGCAACGTAAGAAAAGTTCCAAGCCACGTGTGAAGTAATGAATGCGACACAGATGATAACCATTGGTACGATTCCAGTGCCAATAACCGTAAACATCAATGTGTAGAGAACGACGACCATTGGTGGGATTACCAGTAAATATGATCGGTATTTTCCCCATTTCATTGGTTTAAGAGCATCAATAAATCCACCATAGAACGGTGATAACACCATATCCACTGTACTTGTTAAGGTCATAATTATTGCAGTTGTACCCAAATCAAATTTTGCAATATTTGTTAAAAAATATGCAAAATAAAACACTTCGACATTCGACATCAGAGTAAATCCAAGATCCCCAACACCGAAGAATCTCTTAAGCCCTGAACTCAAGGGTTTTTTTTCCATAAAAGAGCCTCCTCAAAATTTTTAAATGATCGACCAGAGTAAAATTTCCGGAGTATTACCCTCGCCTTTTTTGATCTTTTCAGTAATATTACTAAGACTTACTAAATAGTAACCCTTTACATCAGATTTGTCAAGTATTTTTTATTAAATAATTATCGTTTTACTGTTTTTTTAGTAATTTGCATTATATTATTTTTTTATTTCATACTTTTACGGTTTTTCCTTGTTAATTTTCTCACTTAATGCTAAAATTGCTATGCCACATTGCTTATAAGGAGAATACCAATGCGAAAAATGACCAAGGGCGAGATGACAAAAGAGCGCATCTACACAAGTGCCAAAGAACTATTTTATAATCAGGGCTATAATGCCACGACCATTCAACAAATCGCTGATCATTCTGATACAACTTTAGGTTCGATGACCTATCATTTTGCGACCAAAGATACCTTTATCGCGAAAATTTTTGATGATTATCTGGATTCGATCCATGAACTGCTCAATCAAAAACTGATCGGATATAAACCCATCAATTCTTTTGAAAAGCATTTCTACTTAACCATGGTTTGGTATCATTATTTATTAAGTGATCCGCACGTCAACCATTTTTATTATGAAATTTCCCAAAATGATTCCCTCTATCCTTTTCTGCATGGTAAAATGGGTGAAATCTATCATAATTTTGTCAGAGACTATAATTTGCGGATCCGTCCGATTGAATTCGATGCCTTGCTGATTGCTGATTTTGGCGCCAGACGTGAGCTTACCCGGGCTTTTTGTGAGGCCCGCATAAAAATGCCAGTGGAAGATTTTTCGATTCTGATTATAACAAACACTGCTCGCTGTCTTGGCATTCCCCAAAAATCGATCTACCGGGTCAGTTATGAAGCGCTTCTGTTTTTCCGGGAACATGATTTTTCCGAGATTAAATTACTGATCTAAGAAAGGTCTATTCAGAAATTCTCTGAATAGACCTTTTTTTATTTTGCTTTAAAGGTAATAATCACCCCTTCGGTGACGCTGTTGGCCCAGCTACCATCGCTGGAAAAAACGATGTGCTGTCCTTGAACAATGGGTACGATTGATGCCAGCTCATAGCCTTTCTCATCGTATTGATTACAGAGATCCTCAATCTCCTGGGCTAATTCTTCTGTTTTACATTTTCGAAAGCCCTTGTTATAGTCATTTCCGACTGACTCCACTTTATCACAAATGGTTACACTGATATACTTTTTCATTAACTTTCCCCCAACACTATTTATGACTCTATTGTATCACAAATGCCGCTGAAGATCGAACGGAGTTTTTTATCCCCCCTTTGGCAAATCAGCACCACCCGTCTAACGGGTGGTTTGCTCTGAGGCTATAAGCCTCTGTTACCGGCCGGCGCCTCAAGACGCTGGCCTTCACTTCGTTCAGGCTCTATGGCCTTTGCCACTTTTGCTTGCCCC